>JANOAR010000261.1:0-29780 GCA_031411235.1 Verrucomicrobiota bacterium
TCAACACTCACGTTCACCTCCGTCACAACCCAGCTCTCGTCCAAACCCAGCAGCAGGTGATAGTGCCCTTGAAGGCTTTCAGTTCGATTCATCCAAACCTATACACCTTCCCCTCGCCCATTAAAACCCGCGTAGAACCGAGTAAATGATGATGTTGGTATCCAACAGCATGGCCTTAATCGCGGAATGATAGCGGGCGATCCTGACGAATTTCCTTCTGCCAGGCCACAGGATCAGTGATGTCACGGTAAGGGTTCAACTCTCGCACTGCTTTCAAAGCGGCTTTCCTTTGCTCTAGCATCTCGGGTGTGGCCGTGAGCTTGGGGCGTTTCGGTTTTGCCTCGCTGTCAGTATCCATTGTCACCATCAGCAGGGCATGGGCGCGGCCTGGTTTCAGCCATGCGGGCAATGGCGAGAGCAGCTTCATACTGCCGTCTGCGGCGATCTCGATGTCTGTCTCCAGGGTGTTCATGCGCTGAGGCTAAGCGAAGTCGGCTAATCCGTAAAGCCTGGGCGTTGATGGCGTGCTCTCGATGGTGGAATGGTTTGTTCCTGCATGTCCGCGCACAGTTTCCCGCCTTGCCTGCATCTTTGCGCTTGGCTCGCCACGGGCCTTCCGCTAAACCTCTTGTCTCGCGGGCGTCGCATCGCCTTCTCCACCCTCAACGAAACACCACCAACTACCCACTAGCACCCATGCCCCACGTTCAGACCAATGGCATCAGCATGTATTACGACGAGCGCGGCTCGGGCGAACCCCTCATCTGCATCATGGGCGTCACGGCCCCTGGTGGCGTCTGGGATGCCCATGCCGAAGTCTGGAAGCAGCACTTCCGCTGCATCCTCGGCGACAATCGCGGTGTCGGCCTCTCCGACAAGCCCGCTGGCCCCTACACCTCGGCGATGATGGCCGACGACTACGCGGGCCTCATGGATGCACTCGGCATCAAGCAGGCCCGCGTCGTGGGCTGCTCGCTGGGCTCAGTGATCGCCCAGCAACTGGCGCTGCGGCACCCTGAAAAAGTCAAGAGCGCCATCTTGATGTGCTCGTGGGCGCGGCAGGATCGCTTCGGCCTCTACACCTGGCAGCACATGCAAAAGTGCAAGGCCACCATGCGCCCCGAGGACTTCATGCACTACGTGCAGATGCTCATCTTCTCCAAAGGCTGGTTCGACAACGATACCTGCTGGGAGAACCTCAAAGCTGGCCTCGCTGACGCCGCGACCAACCAAGCCCCCCAGCCTGTTCATGCAATGGAAGCCCAGGCAGCTGCGGCAACGAGCCACAACACGCTGAACGAGTTAAAAAACATCAAGTGCCCTGTGCTCGTTATCGGTGGTACTGCCGATGCTTTCACCCCGACATGGATGAGCGAGGAAGTCCACGCCGCTATCCCCGGCAGCGACTTGCACCTCTACGAGGGTGCTGGCCATGCCTTCCACTGGGAGCGGCTCGACGACTTCAATCCCCGCACGACGGAGTGGCTGCTGAAGCACTAGCTAACCGCTGATTTCCGAGATCGAAACAAAACAAGCCGCCGCGTGGGCAACCGCGCGGCGGCTTTGTTTTTTTGTGGGTGAGGTGGCTCATGGTGAGGGCAAAAGCGCCCACTCGGGCAGCGCCGTCTCGAAGCTCATCCTGGCCTGCGTGCGCGGGTGCTGAAAGCCCAAACGCCAAGCGTGCAGGCAGAGCGGGGCGGCCTCGATGGCGAGCGTTTGAGTGTCGCCGCGTTGGCCATTCGGCAGGTAGGTGGCATCGCCGAGGATGGGGAACCCGAGGTGCTGGAGGTGCAGGCGGATTTGGTTCGTGCGGCCTGTGATGGGCTCGGCTTCCAGCAAGGTGGTGCCGTCGAGGAATCGCTCGCGCACACGGAAAACCGTGTGCGCGGGCTGGCCTTCGGCTTCGTCGATTTCTCGGGCTCCGAGGGCGGTGGCTTCGTCGCGGATGGGGGCTTCGCAGGTGAATGCATCGCGAGGCGGGTGGCCTTGCACGCGGGCGAGATAGACTTTTTCGACCTCACCGCGAGCGAACTGCGGGCCGAGCAAATTGGCAAAGTGCCGGGTGCGAGCACAGACGACGAGGCCGGTGGTATTGGCATCCAGGCGATGGGCGAAGCGGATGCGCTGCGGAGCGTAAGCGGCGCAGAGGAGGTGCTGCAAGGTATTGCGGTTGAAGCGGCCACTGGGATGCATGGGGAGTGGCGCTGGTTTCACCAGCACGATGATGGCCTCGTCCTCGTGAATGAGGCGGATGCCGGTGCTGACGTCGGGCTCAGTGGTGCCGGGGACAAGCTGGATAAGGCGGTCGCCAGCAACCACGCGATTCTGGCTGCCGAGGGTGGTACCTTCGAGCGTGGTGAAGCGGCCCAACTCGCAGCGCCGCAGCCACTCCTCGCGCTCGACGTGGGGGAAGATGGCGCTGAGGAAATCGAGCAGCGTCTGGCCATCATGGGCTGCGGGGACGTTCAGCGGACGCCTGTTTTCATAGGGCACGGAACCGGGCAGCGGCGTGGCAATGCGGGCGATGGTGGCCTGCCGGACGGCAAGGTTTTCCGCTAACTGGGCCTCGCTGGTTTTAAAGCAGTAGGGGCAGGACTTGCCAGCGACGAAGCGGGCATCACGTTGGTCATCGGCATCGAGCGGGGTCTGGCACGAGTAGCACTGGGTGCTATCGGTTTCGCGCAGCGAGGGATCGACACCGACGCGCTGGTCGAAGACGAAACACTCGCCGTCGTAGTGGTCGCCGCCGACTTGCTCGAAGTACTTCAGGATGCCGCCGTCGAGCTGATAGATGTCGGTGAAGCCTTCGCGCTCCATGAATGGCCCCGCCTTCTCGCAGCGGATGCCACCCGTGCAAAACATCACGATGGGCTGCGACTTCAGCTCGGCAGGCAGGGCGCGGACGGCGTCAGGAAACTGGCGGAAATGGTCGATGCTGAGGGCTTGCGCACCACGAAAGGTGCCGAGTTTCACCTCATAGTCGTTGCGCGTGTCGAGCAGCGTGATGGGGCGACCTTCGTCGAGCCATTGTTTTAAAGTGGCAGCAGGTAGCTTCGGCGAGGGGCGTTGCGCGGGGTCGATGCCCTCCACGCCAAAGGCGATGATTTCCTTTTTGATGCGCACCAACATGCGCGTGAAGGGCTGCTCGCCGCTGGGGCTGTGCTTGGGCTGCAAGTCGGCGAGGCCAGGGATGCGTCGCAACTCGGCGACGAGGAGGTCGATCTCGGCAAGGGGGCCAGCGACGAAGAAATTGATACCCTCGGTGCTGAGCAGGATGGTGCCCTTGAGCCCCCAGCCTTTGCACAGGCCGATGAGGCGTTCGCGAAGCGCTTTGAGGTCAGCCAGCTGGGCAAATTTATAACAAGAGATGTTGGTGATAACGGGAGACATTGCGAGGCGGGTAGGAGTGGCTGGAGAATGCCACGAACCCACCAGTAACTTTCAGAATCATTCCTGCCACCCATTTGCAGAGTCGGACTCTGATCCGTGGCCATTGCTACCTTGCCTTGCAGCACATCAGCGGCACTTTCTGCGCTTCATTTTTTAATCCTACCGCATGGCACGCAAGCAATCTTCCGCCTTCAGCACGAGCGTCCGACGCGCGGGGCACTTCCTCTCGTATTTGTGTTTTCGCGCGGTTGAACTGGTGCTCGCGCTGCTACCGCTGACGCTCATCGCCTACCTTGGGCGGGCCATTGGCTCGGTGGCCTACTACCTCGCGGGGCCTTACCGGCGGCTGGCGCTGGAAAATCTACGCATCGCTTTTGGCCGCGAATCCACGGAGGATGAACGGCGCGGCGTGGCGCGGGAGCATTTCGCCTCGCTGGCATCGAATATTTTTTGCGGGCTGAAGCTGCCGCTGATGAGCGAGCGCGAGATCATCGACCGCGTGGTCACGGAGGGCACGCAGAACGTCGCCAACGTCATCGCCCAGGGGCATCCGCTGCTGTTTGCCGTGCATCATCTGAGCTGCTGGGAACTGCTCACGCAGGTGCCTTCGTTGTTTTTGTTTGGGCAGCGTGGCGCGAGCATTTACCAGCCACTGGCCAACCCTTATTTGGATGCTCATGTGCGCCGTCGCCGGGAGAAGCTGGGCTACAAATTGTTCGACCGCAGCAAGGGCTTCAACGGCCCGATGGCCCACCTGCGCACGGGCGGTGCGCTGGGGATTCTGGTGGATCAGCACGCGGGGGATAAGGGTGTGTGGTGCCCGTTCTTTGACCGGCTGGCCTCGACGACAACGCTGCCTGCGCTGATGGCGGTGCGGCTGAAGGCTCCGCTGCTGCCCATCGGCGTGTACGACGCGGGGCCAGGGCGCTGGCGCTTGGTCTTCTATCCGCCTGTGAATGCCGGGGTGGCCGAGCCCACGCCCGAGCAACTCACTGCAGCGCTGAACATCGCCATCGAGCATGTCGTGCGCGTGGCCCCAGCGAACTGGTTCTGGGTTCACAATCGCTGGAAGACGCCGAAGCCCGACTTCCTGCTGGCCAACTACCGCCGTGGCGTGACGCTGCCTATAGGCTACGACGTGCAGCGCTTGCAGAAGTTCGAGCTGCTGCTGCGCTCGCCGAACTGGCTGGGCGATGCCTGCATGGCCTTCCCAGCGGTGCGTGCGCTGCGCAATGGTCGCCCTGATCTGCGGCTGAGCGTGTTGACCCCTGGCAAGCTTGCCGATCTGTGGAAGTCGCTCGGCATCATCGACGACATCATCTGCAAGGATGGCAAAGAAGGTGTGCGAGCCGTGTCGCGCAGGTTGACGGAAGGCGGTCACCGCTTCGACGCCGCGATCCTTTTTACCAATTCCTTGCGTTCGACGCTGGAACTTTGGCTCGCTGGCATCCCAAGGCTTGTGGGTTTCAGAGGATCGCTGCGCTCACGCTTGCTACATCAAATCACGCCCGAGGCACGCCCAGGCCAGCCGCCCGAGCACCAAGTGCTGAAGTACATGCGTCTCGCCAACCAGTGCGGCGCGAAGACCGATGACCTCACGCACTTCGCCGTGGGCCAGCCGCCGCGCAGCCATGATGGCGTGCTGCGCGTGGGCATCGTCGCCGGGGCCGAGTATGGCCCGGCGAAGCGTTGGCCCATGGAGCGCTTCGCCGCGATGGCCAACATGGTGAGCGCACACCACTCCCATGTTGAGTGGGTGCTCTACGGCGCACCGGGCGAGAAAGAACAGGGCGCACAGCTCTCGGCCATGCTCACGGCCAAGCATCTTAATCTCGTCGGCCAGACCTCGCTCACCGACCTCATCGAGTGCCTGCGCGAGTGCAATCTGCTCGTCACCAATGACACGGGCACCATGCACCTGGCCTCGGCGCTCGGGGTTCCCACGGTGTCCCTGTTTGGCAGCACCGAGCCCATTCTGACTGGCCCGCGCGGCCCCAGCCACACCATCGTGCGCCATCATGTGCCGTGCAGTCCATGCTTCAAAAGAGAGTGCCCCTTAGGTCACTACAACTGCCTCACAGGCATCCTGCCCACGCAGGTGGCCGAGGCCGTGGCGAGGCAGTTGATGCTGAGCTAGAGCGAGTTGGCGCTCTGTTTTTTCAAATTCAAATCAACTCGGGCATCGCTGACCAACCATCGACCAAGTACTGCGGGCGACCGGCGAGATCATTGAGTGTGGTCTTGGCGGTGTCGATGCCCATGAATTTGTAGAGCGTGGAGAAAACTTCACCGAAATGCACCGCACGATCCGTGGGTTCGCCGCCGAGCTTGTCGGTGGCACCGATGACTTGGCCCGTCTTGAAGCCACCGCCAGCGAGCAGCGCATTGCCCACGCGAGGCCAGTGGTCGCGACCACCTTCTTTGTTGACGATGGGGGTGCGCCCGAACTCGCCCCAGGCGACGACGGCGACATCTTTATCGAGGCCGCGATCATGCAAATCCTGCACCAGCGCACTCATGCCTTGGTCGAAGAGCGGCAGGTGTCTCAAGAGCTGCGGGTAGTTGTCGGAATGGAAGTCCCAGCGGCCAAAATTAAGCGTGACCACACGTGCTCCGGCTTCCACCAGACGACGAGCGAGGAGGAAGTGCTCAAGGTTTAGCGGTGCCCCATCGCCATAGTTTTTGGGGTCGCCTTTGCCATAGCGCTCGCGTGTGCGGGGGTCTTCTTTGGAAAGGTCGAGCGCTTCGAGAAGCTTGGAACTGGTGAGCACGTTCATCGCCTGCTGATTGAAGGAGTCCATGCTGCTGACGATGCCACTGGCATCGACATCGCGCCGAAAATCATCGAAGCCCAGGAGTAAGGATTTGCGATCCTGCAAGCGATCCAGCGAGATGCCGTTGAGCTGTAAATCCTCCATGCCAGCACCGTTTGGGCGGAAGGCGGAATGCGCAGGGCCGATGAAGCCGGGATGGCCTGGCGAGCCGTAGGGCGGGTGCCCCGCCTTGGGCGCAAGGCCGACGAAACTGGGGATAGCGGGGTTGGATTGGCCTTGCAGCTTGGAGGCGACCGTGCCGAGCGAGGGCCAGCCACCGGGTGGCTGCACAGCTCCACGAGGCGGACGGCCCGTGTAACAAATGAAGGAGTCATGGTCGCCACTGAGCGAGCCGACCATTGAATTGATGGGCACCAGCTTGTCCATCATCTTCGCCAGTCGTGGAGCATGCTCGGAGACGCGGATGCCTGGAACATTGGTGCGGATGGGCTTGTAAGGACCGCGAATCTCGGACGGCGCATCCATTTTCAAATCCCACATGTCCTGGTGCGGCGGTGCGCCACAGAGGTAAATCATGATCACCGATTTGAAGCCGCGTTTGGTGCCGTTCTGCGACTCGGCATTGAGCAACTGCGGCAGCGACAACCCGCCCATCGCGAGGCTGCCAATGCGCAGAAAATCGCGACGCGAGACGCCGTCACAGAGCGCTTGTCGTTGGGGGCCGTAGAGGGAGAGCATGAGTTTGGGGGACGCAGACTACGCGCTACGAGAGGGCGTTATTGCGCTGCGAGCCATCACATGAGCCCTTTGATCGGATCGGCGTTGTAGAGGAAGTGCGGGCGATTGCCGAGGTCTTGCCATGAAATTTCGCGAGGCAGGCCGAGGGCTTCATAGATGGTGGCGGCGAGGTTTTCTGGCTTCTGCACATCGCTATCGGGGTAGCCGCCGTGCTTGTCGCTGGAGCCGATGACGGTGCCGCCATTCACGCCGCCACCCGCGAGGAAGATGCTCTGCACCGCGCCCCAGTGGTCGCGGCCTGCGCCAGTGGCTCCTTTGAGCGTGCTAATCTTGGGCGTTCGGCCAAATTCTCCGCCCATGACGATGAGCGTGTCCTTCAGCAAACCGCTGGCTTCGAGGTCATCGAGCAGCGCACTCACGGCGCGATCCATGGGCGGTAACAGGTAGTTCTTCAGGCAGGGCCAAGCATTCTGATGCGTGTCCCAGGTTTCATTGTTTCCCAGGTTCACCTGCACCAGGCTGATGCCCGTCTCGATCAAACGGCGAGCCATGAGCAATGACCAACCGAAGCTGTTGCGGCCATAACGATCCAACTGGGTAGCGCTGACTTTTTCCAGGTTGAAGGCGTCATGCACTTTGCTGTTGGTGAGCAGCGACACGGCAGCCTCGCGATACTGATCCATGCCGTCCTCGGCAGCAGCACTGAGGGAGCTGACTTGTGCTTCAAATTGATTGCGCAGGCTCACGCGATCTCTCATGCGGTCGAGTGTAAGCCCCTGTGGCAGGGCCAGATGCGGCGACTCCCAGCGCACGCGATCATCCGTCAATGAGCCCTTGGCGTGCTCGAACAAATACTCGGGGAAGGCTCCATACGTGCCGGGGTGGTAGGGCGACATTTCCAGGAACCAGGGGTCATACTTTTGGCCCATCATGCCTGCGAGTTGGCCGTTGAGGATGCGGCCTTCGCGGTGCTTCATCTTGTCGGGCAAAATCAGAGCGGGCGGCAAGTTATTGCGCCGTGGCACCAACGCCGTCGCGAGCGAGGCGATGCTGGGGAAGTCGGTGGACTGGGGCTTAGTGCGGTCGAATCCCAGCGGTGCCTCACTGCGCCCGGTGAGCATGATGTGGTGGCCCAGGGAGTGGTCGTTCGAGCCATGCGTGAGGGAGCGCACCAGCGCCCATTTGTTGGACCGCTTGGCCAGTTCGGGCAGGTGCTCACAGATTTGAATGCCTGGCGTGCGCGTGGCGATGGGCTTGAATTCCCCGCGTATTTCGGCGGGTGCATCTGGCTTCATGTCGAAGCTCTCGTGCTGCGCGAGACCACCACTGAGGAAGATGTAGATGACGCGTTTTGCCTTGGGGGCCTTCACCTGCGAAGTCATGGCCTGCAAGGCACCCACATGGTTCATGCCCAGGCCGAGCAGACCTATGGCACCCGCCTGGATCATCTCGCGGCGGGTCAGACTCGGGTTGTGCATGAAGGGTTGCATCGGCGTAAACCTACGCTGGCAACTAGGGCAATCTTATCGCGAGGAACGAGTCCGCATTCGAGCCGCCGTGGAGGGCCATTACTCCCCGGCTTTTGCCGCCACCGATGGCACCCGGCGAATGCGGTAGCCCTTGTCTTGCAGTAGCTTCATCACGCCTGTGCTGCCGCCTAGATGACCTGTGCCGACGAGCACCATGACGTGTTCGGTGCCACGCAGATAACCTTCCAGCGGTGCGATCCAGGCCTTGTTTCGGTTCACCAAAAAGAGATCCATGAGGTCGGGATGATCCTTCGCTTCCTCAAACAGCATCGCGTGCAGCGTCTCGACATCGCCCTGTCTCCAGGCGTGGACGAGCTTGCTGTACTGCTCGGGGACTTGCTTCACTTCCTGCAAGGTTTGCTCCAGCAATTCTTGCTGCTTGGGCTCACTAAGGTTGGCAAACAGGCCGATCTGAAACTCCACGGTCTCTAGCCCCGCGCCGGGTTTGCGATCTTTTTTAGCTTTGGCTTCAAAGTGAAAATCCACCCCGCGATCATGCTCGGCACCCACCGCAGCATATTCCATCGCTGTGACATTCAGCGCGACAAACCAAGGGCGATAACTGTTGAAATTGCTCGCTGCCATCCGGCGCTTGGCGCTCCACTCGGAGAGGGCTTTCCAAGTCTCGGGTTTAACTTTGTCGCTGAGCACTTGCCCCGCTGGATAGCTGCCCGCGACGCGCATTTTTTCGGCAAGGCCAGCCTCCTCGGCGCTGCCCGGTGGCAGCTCATAAACGAGGCGCTGCGAGTCGGCGTAGGCCGCATCGTAGGCCTTGGGCAAAGGGTAGTCCTGGCTGCGCAGCAGATGAATGGTGCCGCAGAGATAGACCTTCGTGGTGGGCGACTCCACGACCCACACGCTGCCTTCGCCGGGGAGCACGGGCTCCTGGCGAGGCTCTTTCGCACAAGCCGTGCAAACGAGACTGAGGCAGACGAGGGCGGAGGTAAAAGAATGGCGTGACATGGCGAGCGAAAGTCCACTCGTTGCGGGTGCTTGGGCTGTGGGTCAACTGCTGTGTGGCGTAGCTCTGGCTCGCGGGATTGGTTAGGCCTTCATCACCCAGCCATCGCGATAGCGGCGTTTCACCATCGCATTGGCTGCTTCGTGGTTGGGGATTTTTAGGCCGGGGCTATCCCAGGTGAGGGCTTCATTCGGGAAGACACTGGCGAGGCAACCGAGCAGCACCGCCTCCGTCAAGGGGCCAGCATAATCGAAGTTGGCGCTGGGTTTTTTATCCCCTTTCAGGCAGCAGTCGATGAAGTCGAACCAGTGGTTGCGGGGCTCTAGCTTGGGGAAAGGCGTGGCTTTGTATTTGCCCGCAGGGTAGAGCATGGGGCGGCTGCCATGCGGGTGATGCAGGATGCCATCGGTGCCGATGTAGATGGTGCCTTGGTCAATTTTTGCCAGCTTGCCGCTTTCGCTGACGAGCTTGTCGGTAATGACCACAGGCGGTTTGTTATCGCCATCGTACCAGGTCACTTTCACATCGCCAGCGGTGTAGGCAGTACCTTTGAAAGTGTATTCCACTTGGCCATTGACGGCCCAGTTGGTCGCGTTGGGTGGAGGCAGGCCCATGCTCTTCACAGCGGTGGGTGCGGCGAGATCCATGGCGCGGAACCAACCGCTAAACATATGGCAACCCATGTCGCCCAGCGTGCCTGTGCCAAAGTCGCGACGCTTGCGCCAGTTGCCGGGATGGTAGTAGCCATTGATGAAAGGACGATCCTCGGCAGGGCCGAGCCAAGTCTTCCAGTCGAAGCCCTCGGGAATGGTGTCCACCTGGGTCGGCACGGGCTCCATATCGCCCCATTTTTTATTCGAGAAGGTATGGGCTTCGACCACTTTGCCGATGACGCCCGAGCGGATGAACTCGACCGCGTAGCGCTCGGTGAAATCGGAGCTGACTTGAATGCCCATCTGCGTCATGACATTCTTTTCGCGAGCCTTCAGCATGAGCTGGCGGCACTCCCAGAGGTTCTGCGCGAGGGGTTTCTGGCCATACATGTGCTTGCCCAACGACATCGCTTCCAGGCCGATACTGCCATGCATGTGGTCGGGCACGGAGACGTTCACGCTGTCGATGTTGCCCGCTTCCTTTTCGAGAAGCTCGCGCCAGTCCTGGTAACACTTCACGTTGGGGAATTGCTTGCGGGCGCGGTCGAAATTACGCGTGTCCACGTCACACACCGCGACGAGTTCCCACATAGGATGGGCCGACATCGCGGAGTAGTCGCTGTGCGACATGCCTGAAGCCCCGAAGGCAGCATGGCGCAGTTTGCCATTGGGCGAAGCAGCACGCAGGCCGCTGGTGATGTAAGGCGCAACGAAGGCCGTGGAAGCGGCTCGGGCGATAAACTGACGGCGAGTGGAGGGCATGGTGGTATGAGGAATAGAGTGTTCTGGAAGGCAGACAGGTTGGGCAATACGCTGGAGTACGGCGAGGTCATTCAGACCGAACGCCACCTTTGTGCAAGGCAGTGCTTCGTGACTGCTCCCAGCGATTGCCTGCTACCCGTCGCGGGCATGGCAAGGAGGGCCTCTGGCTGCCGAGGAGGCTGGCCTCGCGTGGGGTTCGCCCGCTTGCTTTTCATCGCGTACCCAAGGTAGCCCAGACTCGCCGAGGCTCGCTAGGGCAACCCTGGGCTAAGTTCCTCTACACCGTTGGTGTTGGCGCTTCGGCATCGTGAAAATGGCTTTTCGAGTGCAGCCCTTAACCTCTGCAATGTGGGTAAAACTCAGGTGCTTGCCCGTTGGTCGCTGGATGGTTCGACAAGCCTGTCATCCCATTCAAAATGCTGTCGCCATAGGTAACGCCCCTCCTGGATGGGAACCTAATTAGTTACTGCCATAAAAACATTAGCTCGACAGCCATGCGCGAAGCCGACAAGAATGTTAAGATCAACAAGCCCAACTACGAGCGCCACTCTCCATGATTCATCGGTTCATCGCTCTCATCCTCTTCGCAGTCGCTTCCCTTTTACGAGCCGAGAGCGTGTTACCCAAGAACATCCAGCAGGGGAAACTTATTCCCGGAAGCATATCGCCAGACAGGAAGTATTGCTTGCTTGAGGTCTTTCACAGCGACACCACACAGAACTCCGTCATCATCGCTACCACCGACCGGAAGCAGAACCTTGGCACAGCGGATGTCCATACTGAGTGTAGCACAGATGCACCACACATGGGACGGACGACGGTTGTTTGGAATCCTGACAGCAAGCGTTTCGTGGTTCATGATGCATTCCCGAAGCACAGCAACGCTTCCATTCACAGACTGACTGCCGCAGGATTTGAGCAGCTTCTCTCCCACGACATCCTTGCAGCCGCCTGTGGTCACTTCGGCATCAAGCTCGAAAGTATTTCGAGTTCAGGCCAACTACCGACGAAGTGGCCCTGCGGTGATCTTGTTTACCTAGAGGTTGCCGTCCGCTTGAAGAATGGGCAGAGATTGCGGCACACCTTCAGCATCCACGCCCCATTGCAGGGGCCATCCGCCCAGCAATAACCACAGCAATCATGCAACCTGCTGAGATTGCCGACAGCTACGATTCCATTGCTCATCAATGGCTGGAGCCGCATCTCGCCACGAATGGCATTCGTCAGCATGAGCACGCGCTGAAGTTTCGCCCGAGTGGTGGGCTAGCGCTTGATGTGGGCTCGGGATGCAATGGCCGCTTCATTCGGTTGCTGGCGAGTCGCGGGTATGAAGTCGAGGGCCTCGATGTCTCTGCGAAAATGATTTTGCTGGCAAGAGAGCGGAATCCAGACGTGACGTTTTACCATGCGGATGTGTGCGAATGGAGCCCAACCAAGCGGTATGATTTCATCACCGCGTGGGACAGTATCTGGCATGTGCCGCTGGATCGCAGCGAAAGCGTCTTGAGGAAGTTATGCGAGGCTTTGGCACCGGCGGCGTGTTCATCTGGACGATTGGCGGGCTGGATGAGCCTGAGGTGAAGCGGGATGCCAGCATGGGGCCACCCCTGTATTACAGTGCTCTCGGTATTCCCAAGACCCTCCAGACGATTGCTGAGGCGGGATGTGTGTGCAGGCATCTTGAGTATGATCAGTGGCCGGAAAAGCATGTTTTCCTCATCGCACAAAAGGCCTGACCAGCCGTGACGATGCGTCACGGCCCTGCTTGCACCGCCAGCCTTACCCCAGCACCAACGCCCCGCCTTCGCACAACTCGGCCTTGCCAAAGGTCTTCAATTCATGGTGCCCCATGCCTTGCGCCACGCTCAGCCACAGGCGGTTGTGGGCGGCTTTGTCGAACTTCAGCGAGCGGCCCATCTTAAACCCGGCTCCGCCGCCGACCATCACGTAGGGGATGTCGTCGAGGGTGTGGTTGTTGCCTTTGCCGAGTTCGTTCGTCCAGACGAGCAGGGTGTTGTCGAGCATGTTGCCTTCGCCGCTAGGCTCGGGGGTTTCGCTGAGGCGCTTGGCGAGGTGGGCGAATTCACCAGCGAACCAAGTGTTGATCTTCATCAGCTTGGCGTAGCTCTCTTTGTTGTCGTCTGGATCGTGGGAGAGCGAGTGGTGGCCCTCCTCGATGCCGAGCCAGCGCATCTGCGCCATGCCCACCGAGCGCATGTACTGCAAGGTGGCGACGCGGGCCATGTCGTTGGCGAGACTGTTCACCAGTAGGTCGATCTGAATGCGGCTGATCTCGGGCGTGTTGTCGTTCACCAATTCGAGGCTGGGGTCGATCTGCGGCACGGGGTGCGCGAGCTTGCCTTGTTTGTCGGCATTGGCCAAATCCTGCTCCAGGCTGCGGACGAGCGTGACGTGCTGGTCGAGCAGAGCCTTATCGCGTGAGCTGAGTTTTGAGGACACGCGCTTCAAGTCATCGCGCACATCATCCAGGATGCTCACGAGGCTCTCCTTGTCCTTCATCTGGCCGTAAAGCTTGCCCAGCATCTGGTGTGGATCGTCCACAGGAGCGATGGGCTGGTTGCCGCCGGCATAACTCATGCGTGTCCACGGATCGGCGCGATCGGGCACGGCAACGCCGAACTCCAGTGAACCAAAGCGGGTAAGTGTCTCTGCTTTGCTCTGGAGAAAATTCTTTATTTCCTGGTCGATGGAGATGCTGCTGGCCCAGCCCGCAGGATTACCGCCGCCGCCCATGATGTTGCCCTTGAGCAGTTCATCGCAGGTGAGCAGGCAGCTCATGCCGCGCATGTGGCTGTCGCCATCGCCGCGCACTTTGTTGGCGATGCCATGCAGGATGAGCGTGCGCTCCTTGAAGGCTTCGAGCGGCTTGAGGATGGATTTAAACTCCACATTCGCGCCTTCTTGATCCGGCCAAAACTCCTTCGGAATCGTGCCGTTCGGCGAGAACATGACGACCAGTCGCTGACGCCGCTGCGGAGCGGGTGCGCCAGTGATGCTAGGCAACCCAGCGAGGAAGGGAAAGGCAGCGGCGGAGATGCCGAGATCGCGGAGAAACTGGCGACGGTTGAGGTGTTTCATGGGGGAAAGACGCAACGGCAAGGCTAGCTCGATTCTTGCGTTGCCGTGCGCCTCAGAGCCGCCAGACGATGAGATCTATTGGATACACCAGTCCATCGGCTTCGCTCTTGATGAAGTTGGTTTCGTTTGCATCAAAAGCATACACATCACCACGCCGCCACGCATGATCACGAAGCGTGGGCTTCACATCGCGAGCCGCCGCCAGCGATTCCCAGCCGTGGGCTTGCATATAGCTATGAATCTCGCGTAATGTGGGAGCGCTGCCATTAACGAAATCCTGCGCCAGCAACAGCCCGACGCCATCGCCGATCACATCTTCGCAGCGACAGGCAAAACCAAACTCCCGCCACGTCAGCTCCTCACGCTCGATGGCCTGCTCCAGCGTGCCTGGCTCGTAGCCGATCATACCCCGTACATCACGCCCCAGGATGCAGCCGAAGCCCGCGCTGCCGAAGCCGTTTTCCTCTAGGCCGCGTAGCTTCAGGATGCGCTTCTTTGTATGAGTGTCCCAAAATAGCACCGCCTCGCCCCGACTTGCCACGACACGATAGCGAGCCCCTTCCGGCCCGAGAGGTTCCCAATCCAGCGTGGTATTCACCCTTCGAGAAAGAACCGAGGCAGCCAACACCCAGGCACCGCCTTTGGCACCTAAACGGCTGATCTCACGATCCAGTGCAGGGCCATCAACCTGCTGCGCGAACTGGGCTGGAGTGAGCATTCAGTTGGCGGACTTGGGCTTTCATTTGCACCGACATTTTATCTGATGACGATTCATCATCCTTCAAATGCCGACGCACCTGCTGGTAGGCTTCCTCACTGCTCAATTGACGCAGATTCGGCGGCGGCAGGCGCAACTCTATTCCCGGTGGCGGGAGTTGGACTTTGGATGGATCGAAGCTCATTCGCCGAGGTTACTTCCCCGCCGTTGCCGCGTCAACCACGCCATCCAGCGCCGCCACCAGCGCGATCTCGACCAGCAGCTTTTGAATGTTGCAGCCAGAGGCGGCGAAGTCGCGCTGCAAGGTGTCCATCATCTTATAGCCATAGACTGGGATCGGCTGTTTCACGGTGTGGTTGAAAAGATGGCGAATGAAGGCGCGGTGGCCGGAGGGATTGTTGGCGACGTAAGTGACGATGTCGCGCGGTCCAGCGAGGCGCACGGTCTTGCCTTCTTCGTTGGCGAATTCACTGACTGGGTTCACTGGCTTGTTGTTGTCCTTGGTGCGCCAGCGACCGATAGCATCGAAGTTTTCTAAGCTGAAGCCGAGGGGATTGATGACCGAGTGACAGGACATGCAGGTGTTGCTGCGCGTCAGTTCCGTGATTTTTTCGCGCATGGTCAGCTTGGGATTAAAATGGCTCTCATCGAAAGCAACGGCCATGGGCGGCGGCTTGAGCGCCATGCCGACGATGTTGCGGGTGAGGAAGACGCCGCGCTGGATAGGCGAGGTTTGCTTGCTGTAAGCCAACGAGGCGAGCAGGTAAGGATGCGTCACCACGCCAGCGCGTTGCTTCGGATCAAAAGCCACGCGCACGAAGCCATCGCCGGGATCGCCCGTGCCGTAGAATTTCGCGAGGCGGTCGTTGAGCAGCAGGTAATCGGCTTGCAGCAACTCGCGGTAGTCGGACTTCTCATCCCACACGACTTGGTCGATGAATTGCAGCAGCGATTCACGCAGATCGGCGATGACTTCGGCATTAAAACCGGGGAAGGCCTTCGGGTCTTTGGAGGTGTTTTCGGCGTGCTCCAGATCGAGCCAATGATGGAAGAAGCCGTGGAGCTTGGCCTTGGTGCGCGAGTCGGTGAGCATACGCATCGCCTCGGCCTTCACTTGATCGCGCGTGCGCAGTTTTCCGCTCGCAGCAGCTTGGGTCAGTTTTTTATCAGGAAGCGAATCCCACAGAGCAAGGGCTAGGCGCGAGGCCACATCAAAGTCATC
Organism: Verrucomicrobiota bacterium; assembly: GCA_031411235.1. Lineage (GTDB taxonomy): Bacteria > Verrucomicrobiota > Verrucomicrobiia > Verrucomicrobiales > Verrucomicrobiaceae > JANOAR01. Next base: position 15,847 of record JANOAR010000261.1, read on the forward strand.
GGGCTTTTCAGCACCACCTAGTTCGGGATAGAGAAATTGTGGCGACTTCAGCGTGAACAAAACCACGCGCTTCACCGCCACCTCGTCTGATTTCGCGGTTTTGAACTGCGCTTCGACATAGAGTTGCTTCTGCTCCTCGCTCAAAGGTCGGCGAAAGGCCGTTTCGACAAAGGCGCGGGCAAACTTCCACAGTTTCTCATCACGATCCGGCGCGCCTGCTTTAGTGCCCGCAAGTTCATCCAGATTTTCCTCCACATGCTCGGCGGTAGCGATTGCTGCCTCGGTGGTCGCTTGGTCCCAGGCCTTGGAGATGCTGGTGCCGCGCTCGTAGCCGACGCTGCGATCATCGGGCGGAAAGGTGGCGCTGACGATCATCATCTCGCGAGGTCGATCCGTGCGTAGCGCGTAGGCGGGGATGATCTCATTCACTCCATGCGGAGGCTTCCACCACAGCTCGATGGAGGCGGATTTTTCTTTGAATTTAAAGTGGTCGAGCACGAGGCGATAGGCGCGGCCACCGATGAGGTAGAGGCTTTTTTTTTCCTCGCGCACCTGTGGCCCGGCACTCACCCACGCATCAATCAGCGCACCACTTTCGTCGGCATTATTGATCCATAGTCGCGCTCCATTTTCGGTCTTGATGCTGAACTCATAAATACCCGTCTCCTCGGCCACCACGCTGCCTTCCCAGCGAATGCTGAATTCCTCGGGCTGCATCTTTTCCTTGTCCGGGCTATCGGCACCGAAGTGGAAATTCACGCGCCCATCCACACGCTCTATTTTGAAGTTGGGCCGCTTTTTTTGGATACCCTTCTTCGGCGTTTTGTCCTCGGCTTCACCTGGCTTCAGCAATTCGACCCCGCGATAAAGGGCCTTCAGCCCCTGCTCAGTGCCGATGGGCCGATCAAACCCTGGCCCCATGCGAAAGCGCCCCATCAAATCCAATACCGAGGAGCGATACTGAGCGATGGTCAGTCGGCTCAAATCCCTCTGCAACGGATGCTGCTTCGCTTGCGCGGCTGGCGAATAAAAGGTGTCGTAAATATAGGCCGCGACCTGCTTTGCATCGTCGCCCACGCACGCGCCTTCGTTGTCCTCAGGCATGGTTTTTTCGATCTTTTTCGCGAGACCTTCGAGACTACGATCACCCGTCAGTAGCTCATCGTATTTGCCATCGACGCCCTGGCCGTCCTTGCCATGACACTCGGCACAGAGCTTGCGATAAATCACCGCGCCTGGGTGCTCTGGGGGCGCGGCTTGGAGCATGGGCAGGAGCCACAGTGTGGCCCACGCACTAAGGGCCAGCGGTGGCAACCGATGAAGTCGAAGGATGGGGGATGTAACAGGCATGAGGGGGGATTTTCCAACACCCGCCAGCAGCGTGGCAGGTGCGAGCCATCTTACTGGCTGGAGGACAATAATCACCCTGTGCTCAGGGTCTTTCATTGATGGCCAAGGTCGAACTCGCCCAACGCGATGACTTGCCCGTTGAGAATGGCATCCACGCGATGCACACCAGGGTAGTGCTTGCGCGTGGTCATCTCGCGCAGCGACACATTTTTGCTCAGTCGGAGCGTTGCTTTTGGCCCCAGCTCGATCTCACGCAGCTTGAAAACCTTGGCACTCGTCTTGCCGTTGGCCTTCACATAGTGGACTTGGAAATCAACCATCAGTCGCTGTGGCTTGGTTCCCTCATTCATCACATCGAAGGCGATGCTGATGCCGCCGCCGATCTTGGCCGCTGGGGGCGAGATGGCCGCGTCGCGGATGCTGGCCCGCGCCTCACTGCCGTAGCCCAGAGTCGCCAGCGCACCCGCGTCGCCGCGCTTCACCGCCGTGCGCAGGGCATGGCGGATAAGCCATTGGCGCTCGGTGGTGGCGTCTTTTTGCCACTGCTGCGTGGTCTGCACGAGCAGTCCAGGATGGTCTTTGCCGATGTCGTTCAAGTGGTTCGCGACGGAGCGGCGGACATACAGCGAGGGGTCATCTTTCAGCTTTTCCAGCAAGGCCAAGACCGGGCTCGGATCGCGCTGAAACGCGGGCAACCGCATCGCCCAGGGCAAGCGTGGGCGAGTGCCCTCCGAGATGAGCCGCCGCACATGCTCGCAGGGGTCGGTGGCCCAGCGTTCCAACTGAGCCAAGGTCGCCTCGGGGAAACGAATGAGGTAGGGGCGAATGCTGAACTCGGCGGTGAACCGCTTCGTGAGTTCATACTGTGCCTTCATCGAGAGATCGAAATGCTCCAGCCCATACTCGGCGACAAAAAAAGTATGGGGCATATAGAGGAAGGAGGCCATGCTCGTGTCGGCCAAGGTATTGGGCCGTGGGCCGAGCGAGGCGAGCAGTATCGCGATGGCTTCGGCGTAGTCGCTGGGCAAGTGGTGACGCAGGGCATGGGCGATCTGCCAGCCGCGCTGCGTGAGGCCTAGAGGCTCATAACCTTGCAGCGACTCGGCAATGAAGGCCTGCGCTGGGAAAGACGGATGCACAGCGCGGATCATCGCGGCGATGCGTGCGGGGACTTCGTGTCCAAAGTGGTTTTTTAGCGGTTCAGCCATGGGCGACGTTATGCGCCTGCCTCCGCTCCTACACAAGTCCACGCTGGGCTTCCCTGCTTGCGAGGCAGGCAAAAAAAGCCCAGCTTTTGCCCCATGAATTGCTTCAGTTCCATCATCTTTGCCCTGGTAATCGCCACCGACATGGCCTCAGCCCAGGAGGCGAAGCCGTCTGCGCTAGAAGCAGAAGTCCGCGCCATCATGGAGGGTTATGATGATAGCGTGCGAGCCAACACGCTGAAGCTCATCGCGGCAAAGACCGAGCAAGAGCGTGCCACCTTCCGCGCCAGTGTGCCCGCAGTCGGCTCTGCCGCGCAGCGGGTGCTCGCCTTTATTTCAGCCCACCGCGATGATCCCGCCGCGATCGTCGGGCTGAATTGGGTGATCGAGCGCGCGGCGAACACGACTGAGGGCGACGCGGCCTTGAATTTACTGGGCACACAGTTTTTAACCCAAACGGGGATGGCCCCCGCAGTGAAGTCATTGCAGTACCAAGCCGCCGCCAAAGTGGAGGCCACGCTGCTGGCGATCCGAGAAAAAAATACGCATCGCCAGGAGCGTGCCTCAGCCACCTACGCGCTGGCCGTGCAGCAGTTCCAGAAGTTCGAGAGCGCCATCGACTCCAGTGCCACCAACGAGGGAAAGACGCGAGCGATGGAGCTTTTTTCCGAAGTCACAGGGCCATACGCCGATGTGGTGGTGGACAACATGAAGCTCTCGGAATCAGCAGCGCAGATGCTCTTCGAGCTGGCAAATCTCACCGAAGGCTGCACCGCGCCCGACATTGAAGGTAGCGACAGCGAGGGCGTGAAGTTCAACCTCAAGGACTACCGGGGGCAGCCTGTCGTGGTGGTTTTCTGGAGCGATGGCTGCCATGCCTGCCATGATTTGATGCCGATGATCGCCCAACAAGTCACAGCGGCAGCGGCGAAGCGCGTCGTGCTGCTAGGCGTCAGTGGCGACACCGCAGAAGGGGCCAAGGCAAGCATGGCGAGCCACCACTTCTCCCTGCGCACCTGGGCCGATGGCAGCACGGGCGGCAGCATTCAGCGCCTCTACAACATCCGCCGCTACCCGACGATCTACCTGTTGGATGCAGCGGGTGGGATTCGCTACAAAGGCTCCGCCGTAGCGCCATTGGCAGAGCGCATGAAGCAGTTACCCTGACGAGTGGGGACGCCGCCGATCAACTGCACGACAGTTGCTTTTCTAGTTGCCGCTGGCGGGTGGCCCACACGATCATTAGCAACCTCATTAAATTTAGCGAACTCGAAACGGCATGTCAGACAGCACTCAGAAAATCCCAGCCAATGTTGAACGACAGGTCGCCCACCTCCTGGAGGAGGGCCAACTGGAGCAAGCCGCCCCGCTCGCCGCAGCAGCACTAGCCAGTGCCCGCAATGCCTATGCCGAGGATGAAAAATGGCTAGCCCTGCTGCTCCCAGCACTGGAAAGCCAGGGCGATGTGCATCGCGCCGCAGGCGATTTCGCCGACGCTGAAGCCCTCTACGTCGAAGCCCTCAAGCACGTCGCATCGCCAGAGATGTCGCCTGCACAGCAGGCTCGCCTGCACACATCGCTAGCGACACTGCTGGATGCCTCGGGGCGCGAGGCCGATGCCATGCCCGTCTATGAAAAGGCGATCACCGCATTGGAAGCGCTTGATCCACCTGACCTAGCGACCTCGGGGCAACTGCGCAACAACGTGGCAATGGCCTACAAGCGGGTCGGGAAATTTGCCCTGGCCGAGCAGCACTACCTGCGGTCGGTCGAAATTTTGGAAGGTCTGCATGGGCGCGAATCGGAGGAGGCGTCCTCGCTCTACAACAACCTCGGCGGGCTCTACTACGCCGCCGGTTTCCCCGACCAAGCCAAAGAGATGTTCCTCGAAGCTCTGGAGATTCGCCAAGAAATTCTCGGCGACCAGCATACCGATGTGGCCCAGTCCCTGAGCAATCTCGCCATCGCCTGCCATGAACTCGGTGATGACGCCGCCGCCCAGGAAAACTACGAGCGCAGCCTGCGCATCCTGGAAGGCCATCTCGAAGATCCCAATGAGGCAAAAAGTTATGACTCCGTGGGCCAGGACTACATCTCCCTGCTCTCCTCGTTGGGCGAAACAGCCAAGGCCGCGACCTTCCAAAAGCGCATGAACAAGGCGCTAAGCAGCGTGGCTTGAGCCTGTCGTCAGGCGGTCAAACCAAGCAGCACACCTGCACGCCGGGGCCGTGGACGCCTTTGATGAGGATGCCTTCGACATCAGCCGTCTTCGATGGCCCCGTGATGAATAGGGTAGCGCGGTCATCGCCAAACTGAGCGATGGCGCTGGGCATATCCGGCACGATGGCGCTGCGCTGGAGCACCGCGATATGAACCCAGGGCGCAAGAGCCGCGAGGCGCGCCGAGGTGTCTCGCTCCGTGATGACCAGCGAGCCCGTCTCGGCAATGGCAGCCGTGGCACGAGTGATGGCGAAGGCGTAGTCCTCGATGCGAGCACGCTCCAACACCGGCTCTAGTGTATAGTCATCGCTATACAGACCGAGCGCTGGGTCTGCATAGCCATGAGTCAGCGTCTGCGCTTGGATGAAGGAATCCAGCGCCTCGTAGCCCTCGACGACGAGACCACCAGCGGCGATGAATTTGAATATGAAGTGCTCAGCGAGTGAGGTGAAAGCCTGTGGCGCATGGCACACGACAGTGCTGTCCTGCCAGTCAGGCATCGCCGTGCGCGGTGTGTCGCGGTGCTGTTGGAGTGCCTCGCGGATGTTGTTAAAAACGGCGTCGCGGTCGTCGGAGATAGGCGTCATGGATGATCCACAAAACGATGGAGCACGAGCTTCTGCAAGCGCGAGGCGTGGAGATTGAGTTTTTCAGCCTCTCATCCCATTCTATCATCACGCCGAACACCGCCATGCTGAAAAGCGAACTCAATGCCGGGCGGCCCTTCGGCGTGGATTTCAAATACATCGGCCCGCAATACCTCAACGGCAGTGCGGGCCACACGCTCAACGTCTGCGGCTACATCACGGCGGAGAACCTCTACATCCTCTGCAATCCCGCCGTCGCCACGCCCGGCCTCCAGCTCATCACCGCCGCCGATCTCAAGAACTTCTGGCGCTCCGACCACTACGGTGCGCTCTCTAAAGGCGTGCTCTCCCGGCCTGCTTTTGTCATCGATAAGCCGTAATGAAGCATGCCACTCGATAGAACGAGCGTCGGAATCACAGTTGGTCGGCTTTACCGCTTCTGAGGAGCTATACGCGTGGCTATTGCAGCATCGTCGGCACCACCATCTCCACCATCAAGCCTCCACCCTCGTGATTCCGTGCTGTCACGGTGCCACCACAAGCGGTTACGCAGCGCCTCGTGATGGCCAAGCCTAGACCACTGCCTCCTGCGTTTCTGCCGCGTGCGGCATCGGGGCGGTAAAAAGCTTCAAAGAGACGTGGCAGTGCGTGTTCAGAGACGCCTGGCCCACGATCCTCGACGCGGATCGTCACGGTGCCAGGCGCTGTCGTTGCGCGGATCGTAATGTCAGAGGCATAGCGCACGGCGTTACGTAGCACGTTGCCGATGGCGCGATCTAACGCACCGCGCAGCGTGCATAGTGTCAGCTTTTTCAACTCCGTGTGCACGGGTGTCTCAGGCGCTTCACGGGCGATCACGCTTTGAATGAGTTCGCTCAACTCGAAGGTCTCGCTCGCTTCGTTATCACGAAGCATTTCGGTTTTGGAAAAGGCCAGCACCTCCTCGACAAGCTTGGCCATGTGCTGGAGTTCATGATCGAGCTTACTGATGTAGCTGGCTTGCTCTGGTGTGCCGCGTTGCCCGATGACGCCCAGCGCCATCTGCATGCGGGCGATAGGGCTACACAGCTCATGCGCCACATCCGCCGTGATGCGCCGCTGCTGCGCTACGTATTCCCCGAGCTGGGCCGCCATCGTGTTCACGGAGGTAGCAAGTTCCCCGAGTTCATCCATGCGATGATCCTGCAGTCGCACATCGAACTGACCCGCTGCGATGCGTTTGGATGCCTCATTCGTTCTCCGAATTGCCCGTGTGATACCGCCCACGATCGGTATCCAAATCAACGCCGAGGCTCCCACCCCCATCAGCAGCACGGCGATCCACGGCCACCATTCAAACAGCAGGCCATTCGCCGTCACACCATCCGCGATCATCACCATCGTCAGCGGATGCCACAGCCCGTCGGCCCCATACATTGTATCGAGATGCATCCCCGACCAGTAACGTGTCGGCGATTCGCTTCGCAACATGAAGCGCGGCTTCCGTGGCTGCATGCGAATGTCATGCTCGGGTCGCCCCGGCGGGCGCAAGCGTGTTTCGGGCTCTCGTTTATCAATGAGCCTTTTCTGCACCTCGTCAGGCACATCCACCCGTTCGCCGAGAAGCTGCCGCCCGTCCGAAGTGAAGAGGGTGAACGTCACGCCCTTGTCCGCGTGGTAGTCTCGCAGCACAGCATTCCATTCATCCTGGGGTCGGGTGATGAGTGTGTCCGTGAGATGAACGGCGAGCAGCTCAATTTGGGCTCCTGCCGGGCCATTCAGCAGCATGTCTAATCCGGGGCGGAAGGTGACACGTGCATAGAAAAGCCCGATCACCACGACCACCCACAAGTTCACCAGGAACCAAAGCAGGATCTTCGAGTAGAGCGGAAACCTCAGTTTTCTCATCGGGTTGGTGTCACGAGTTGATAACCATAGCCGCGCACCGTCTTGATGAATCGTGGCTCCTTCGGGTCATCGCCGAGCTTTTTTCGCAGCGTGGAGATGTGCATGTCGATAGCGCGATCAAAGACATCCCACTCACGATCCGCGACCTCTTCGATGAGCTGCTCACGGGTCTTCACTCGGCCATGCGCCTTCGCCAGCGAGTGCAGCAGGCCAAACTCGGCTGGCGTGAGTTGCAAGGCCTCAGAGCCGAGCACGACAGCGTGGGTGTCAGGATTGATGCGCAGATCGCCGACGACGATTTCATTCATGGGAACAACAGGAGCCGTTTCAGCAATCCAGCCTGTGCGTCGTAGCACCGCACGCAGTCGAGCGAGTAGCTCACGCGATGAAAAAGTCTTCGGCAAATAGTCGTCCGCTCCGAGTTCTAGGCCGACGATGCGATCCACCTCCTCACCGCGCCCCGTGAGCATCATCACGGGCACTTTCGACTTGGCCCGAATGCGCCGCAGCACCTCAAAGCCATCACACCCCGGCATCATCACATCGAGGATGATCGCTGCCCAGGCCTCCGCAGTGGCACGTTCGGCACCGTGCTCACCATCGTGCTCCGCCTCGACATCAAAGCCCATTGGCTTCAAGTAATCGGCCACAAGCTGGCAGAGTTCAGTGTCGTCGTCGATGATGAGGAGGCGCATGGCGAAGGGTGATGCAGGCATTCCTTTCTGCACCATTCTTTACACAAAGCCGACAAATTTCCCCCGACACGCTGATGATGGCCTGACATGGGTTCGGCACTCTCAGCTTCAACCATGAGACTCTTTTTTGCTCTTCTCTTCCTTGCACCCCTGGCGCTGCATGCTCATACCTCGGACTCCAACGGTCTGCCCATGAGCAGGGAGATGCTGCGCCAACACATAGCGGATGAGTTCATGGCGAAGCGGATGGCGTTGGCGAAGCCAAGTGTGACGCAGACATTCCTGTCTGCACAAGCGTCCCTCGACGTGGCATCGCCGAGAGACGCTCGCGCAGACAGGAATGTCTGCATCACACCGATCAAGCCGGTGCAGGTCGCGAGCACAGCTTCGGCATTCGATCTGGCTTCATTTCTGTCGATCAGCTCGTTCACCGCGCCCGCTGGCAATGGGGCGCTGATGGCGGCTTCGTTTGCGCCATTCAAGCCGAAGGTGCGCTACTACTGGGACGCGAACTACTTTTATGAGGAGTCGGATGGCATCCCGGATCGGGCGCGGCAGCCGAACCTGATGGTGGGCATCACGTCCTGGCAGCAGCAGGTGCCGTTGCCGACTTCCTATTTTTCGAGCACGACGAATGGCACGAACAACACGGGATCGCTGGGCTACCAGCAGCCGAACTATTGGAAGATCCCACTCGTGCCCGTGCCTGCGGCTTCGCCGATCTCGCTGACGGGAAATTTTCTGCGCGGTGCGGTGGCGCTGGGTTCGGATGGCGTGGCGATCTTCAATCCGCGCAACAACACCGGGCAGTTCTCACAGGCGATTGGTGAACTGGATGCGTATGGCGGTCACTGCGGGCTGGGCGATGACTACCATTATCACATCTTCCCGGTGCATTTGATTCCAGTGCTCGGGAATGACAAACCCATCGCGTGGGGGCTCGATGGCTATCCGGTGTATGGCTATGTGGAGCCGGATGGCAGCGCGATGCAGGCGCTCGATGTGGATGGCGGGCATGATCATGGCGGCTGGGGCTATCACTACCATGCGCGCGGCACTTACAACGCGGGCACGAGCACTTGGACGCCGTCATCGCCTTACATGATGAGTGCGATGCATGGCACGGTGGTGAATTTTGATTCGCAGATCGATCCGCAGCCGACAGGATCGGGCCTGCGTGCATCGGGCACGGGCGGTTACACGGCGCAGCCAGTGGCGGGCGCGGTGGTCACGGCGTTCAAGAATCCGGTGGCGCTCTCGACCGATGGCTCGGGGCATTTGATTGAAAACGTCGGCGGTGTTGCCAGCGATGATCAGTGGCTGATGCGTTACACGGTCAGTGGCACGACGTATGACCTCTGCTGGCGCTTGAATCGCAACGTCAATCCGAAGACCATGACGATGACTTGGCGGCATCCGACATCGGGCACGACGACCACGACTTACAACAACTCGGGCAATCGCATCACGACCTATCCGATGGCGGCAGCGAGTCAGGCGAATATCCCCGACACCAGCCAGACGCTCGATACGACGGCCACCGTGGGCGAAGACGCGGACTACACGCTGAACGCGCAGTCATTCACGGACAATGGCAACAGCACCATCACGGACAACGTCACCGGCTTGATGTGGCAGAAGGTGGATAACGGCGAATCGACTTGGGAGAACGCGGTGACGAATGCGGCGAGCGTCACCACCGGCGGCTACACGGACTGGCGGCTGCCGACGCCGAGCGAGCTGTTCAGCATTTACAATCACAACCTCGGCAATCCAGCAGCGCTCAATAGCACTTACTTCCCAAACAACCCTGTCGGCACGGCTGGCTATTTTTGGACCAGCGACATCTACGGCACCAGCACGACCAATGTGTGGTGTGGCAATGCAGGCGGTGGCCTGGGACCGAAGCCGAAGAGTGAAACGATCAGCGCAGGCGGCACGCTGCGCTACCACGCGCGTTATGTGCGCGGCGCGAAGGCAACGAACGGACACAACTACCAAAACAACGGCGACAGCACGATCACCGATCTCGACACGAGCCTGATGTGGACGCAGGTGCCGAGGTCCGCCGTGGCATGGGATGCAGCGCTGACGTATGCCGAGGGGCTCACGACGGGTGGCTACAGCGACTGGCGTCTGCCGAACATCAAGGAACTGCAAACGCTCACCGACTACGCGCGAGCCACCGCCACCGCATCGACGACGACACCGTCGATCAATCGCACGCTCTTCCCGGCAGCGACGGCGAGCGCTTACTGGTCATCGACGACGCTGAAGGGTGCCACCATCACCGAGGCATGGGTCGTTGAGTTTGGCGTCAATGCAGCCTCCGTGCCGCCGCGCAACTCGCAGGGCATCATCAGCTATGGATTGAAAACGGAGACGTATCCCGTCTTCGCCGTGCGCACGGCGGACACAGTCACGCGTTCGATCACGCAAGGTCTCGCCACCACGACCACAGCAAACCTTCTCCCCTCAGGTCAACGAGTCAGCGCCGTGGGCACCATTACAGCGATCGACAGCACGGTGTGGACTGTCCCATCCGCCACGCAGTTCACGACGGCCACGAAGGCTCCTGATTTGTATAACGAAGTCACCGGCGTGACGCCTGCGAACATCGCGGCGGCTGCGACTGCGATCTCCAATGCGCCCACTGTTGTCGTCGATGCCGATGGCGAGGTCATCACGGGCTACATCTTCGGCGACAACTATTTCGAGCTTTATGTCAACGGCGTACTCGTCGGAGTCGATCCGGTGCCGTTCACGCCGTTCAACTCCTGCTTCGTGAAGTTTCGCGCGAAGAAGCCCATCACCTACGCGGTGAAGCTCGTGGACTGGGAGGAGAATCTCGGCGTCGGCTCCGAACTCAACGGCACCAACTCCTATCATCCCGGCGATGGCGGCTTCATGGCCAGTTTCAGCGACGGCACAGTGACCAATAGCCAGTGGAAAGCGCAGTCCTTCTACATCGCGCCGCTGAATGATCCGGCACTGGTCATCGAACAAACGAACGGCACGCACGATTCATCGGCAGCCGGCCTGCAAACGCCGACACTAAATCAGAACAGCTACGCGCTCCACTACGCGGTGCCATCGGACTGGTTCTCGAAGACCTTCAATCACGCCATCTGGCCCAGCGCCACGACTTACACCGAGGCGACCGTCGGCGTGAACAACAAGCCCGCTTACACCAACTTCCCCGCGCAGTTCGGCAGCAGCGGCGCGCAGTTCATCTGGTCGTCGAACCTCGTGCTCGATAACGAAGTCATCATCCGCTACACCGGCCCCGCCGCCGTCCAGCAGATCGCCGTCGAGCAGCCAAGCGGCACGCCTTTGACCGATGGCACGAGCACCGTCGCCTATGGCAGCGTGAATGTCGGCAGCACGCTGTCGAAGACGTTTGTGATCCGCAACAACAGCGGCAGCACCGCGCTGACGATCTCAGGCGTCACCATCGACGGCACCAACGCGGCGAACTTCACCGTGACGACATCGCCAGCATCCAGCATCGCCGCAGGCGGAAACACGACGATGATCGTGCAGTTCGCGCCCACAACCTCCGGCGCGAAGACCGCAGCGATTCACATCGCCAGCAGCGACAGCGCCGTCGGCGCAGCCTTTGACATCAACCTCACTGGCACCGGTTTCGTGCCGCCACCGACGATCACCAATGTGATGACAAACCCCACGGTGCCGAGCAACACCGACACGCCTTACGTTACTGCGACGGTCACACCCGGGAGCGGCGCGACGATCTCTGGCGTGCAACTCACTTACAGCGCCGGTGCGCAAACCACTGCGCCCGCCTTTCGCGAAATCTTCTCGAATGGTTCGACCGCCAGCGGACTCGCGGGTGCGATGAATACCTGGACCGCAACCGCCGTGCGTGCTGCTGCCGATGTGAGGCAACGCGGTGCCACGGGCAACCGCACTGCTCCCATAGTATTGACAAGTGGTGCGACGACGAATGCCTCGACCACGGTGACTTGCGCGAGCACCACGGGATTGATCCCCGGCATGTTGATCAGCGGCACAAACATCCCGTCCGGTGCAACGATCAGCTCAGTGACCAACGGCACCACGTTTGTCATCAGCAGCGCCGCCACCGCGACGGGCACTGGCTTGTCGCTTACGGCGGCGGGTGTCACGCTGACGGGTTGCACCACCACGTCAGCGAGCACTTCGGTGACTTGCCTGAGCACCAACGGGCTCGTGGTCGGCATGGGCGTCACGGGTGCCACCACGAACCCGCCGAATCCCACTATCGCCACGATCACACCGCCGACGACCTTCACGCTCAACAACGCGGTCACGACGGGCGCATCCAACGTCACCCTAACGGCGACCGGTTGCGGCATGGAGTTCTCCAATGGCACGGCGAACTACACCGACACCATGGGCACCACGACGAACGCCATCAGCGCCACGGCGCCGACCGCGGGCAATGTGGAGTTCTATGTGCGCAATTCGGACCTCTTCTCGAACAACGGCTGGACCTTCCAAATCTCACCGGATGGCGGCACCACCTGGAACACGCGCATGTCCGAGAACTTTGCCGCCAGCAGTGCGGCGAACTGCACGCTCAACGCCACCACGACGGTCCTCTGCGGCAATACCAGCGGACTGACCGTCGGCAACTCCATCCAAGGCATTCCGATCTCCGTGGCCTCCTGCACGACGAACGCGACCACCACCGTGACCACGGTCAACACCGGCAGCCTCGCGGTCGGCATGTTTATCACCGGTCCGAACACGGCTGGCATCCCGAACAATGCGCGCATCACCGCGATCTCAGCCGGTGTGAGCTTCACCTTGAGCGCGGCTGCCACGCTCTCAGCGACTTCGACCCTCACGGCGAACTACCTTCCTGGCAACGCCACGGTCAGCGCCATCAACCCGAATGTCTCCTTCACACTTAACACCGCTGCCTTCTTCTCGGGCAGCGGCATCACGCTCTCGTCGGTGAATCACGGCTTCCAGTTGAAGCACTACGACCTCGTTGCGGCGGACATGAGCGCGAACATGAAGCTGCGTTTCCAAATGAGCGGTTACGCAGGAGCGGTCGCGCCCGCGCGTCCGCCAGCAGTGGACATCGACGACATCGTCGTCACGCTCACCACCGGCGCGGCGCCCGTGATCGTAACCATGTTTGATGACGGCCTGCACGGCGACGGTGCCGCAGGAGATGGCGTGTATGGCGTGCAATTGCCTGCACAGATCGTTGGCACCACGGTGAGCTACTCGGTCAGCGCGACTGACAACAACAGCTCCACGACCACGTTTTCCTCCGCAGGCACTTACACGACAGGTATTGCGCCGAGCATCACCTCAAGCACCACCTTGCCGAATGCGACACCGAACGCCGCCTATTCGACCACGCTGGCCGCAACGGGTGGCGCTGGTGGCAATGTTTGGAGCATCGTCTCCGGCGCACTGCCGGGCGGCCTCACGTTGAGTGGAGGCGGTGTGATCAGCGGCACCACGGCCGCGCAAGGCACCTTCAACGTCACCATCAAAGTCACCGATAGCGCCGGGCGCATCGGCACCAAAGCCTTCACGCTCACCGTGACCACGGTCACCGCACCAAACGTCGTTATCATCGTCACCGACGACCAAGGCTGGGGCGATGTCGGCTATCACACCGCCGCAGGCCAGGTGCCGATTCAAACACCCAACATGGATGGATTCCTCACCAATGGCATTCGTTTGGAAAAGTTCTACGCCACACCGGTGTGCAGCGTCACGCGCTCATGCTTGCTCACCGGACGAAATACCATCCGCACCGCCACCGGTAACACTCGCGGTCTGGACCTCAGCGAGCACCTCATGCCGCAGACCTTCAAAGCCGGCGGTTACCAGACTTACATGTGTGGCAAATGGCACATCGGAGGCTGGGGTAACAACATCAACACCACGACGCTCAATGGCACGACATTCACCGTGAAGCAGGAGAGTGATGCCTACCTGCCGCACAATCGTGGTTGGGACAT
>JANOAR010000262.1:0-14843 GCA_031411235.1 Verrucomicrobiota bacterium
CGGCTTCGATCTGCACTTGCTCGGTTAGTACGTCGGCGGTGTTGGCGCCGATGCCGCCGGTGTCCATGATGTCGAAGATGACGGGGCCGCGACGGCACTCGGCCATGATGCGGTCGCGAGTCACGCCAGCCATGTCGTGGACGATGGAGATGTTTTTGCCAGCGAGGCGATTGAACAGGCAGCTCTTGCCTACATTGGGTCGCCCGATGATGGCGACGGTTTTACGATTCGGGGTGTGCATGGCCTGTGTCTTGAAGTTGTTTGATGCCGTCAATGAAATTGATAATGCCGGAGATAATGGTGAAAGCACCAGCAACGACTACGGCCCATAAAGCTGGGAGAAAACGCAAGTCGAGCATGACCCAAAGGATGGCCACCATCTGCGCGACCGTCGCCACCTTGCCCGTCCAGTGGGCGCGGATATGGCAGTGCCCTGCCACGCGGTCGATAACGAATGCGGCGGCGACGGAAATAACATCGCGGGAGATCAACACGATGGGGAACCACAGCGGAAATTTTTGTGGCCACGGGGTGAAGCTCAGCGTCAAGACGGCACCGAGCATCAAGAACTTGTCCGCCAGTGGATCCAGAATAACGCCCAACCGGGTCTGTTGGTTATAGTGCCGGGCGATGTAGCCATCCAACGCATCACTCAGTGCCGCGAGAGCAAACAGCACCACCGCCGCCCAGCGCAGCCGTTGATCCGGCGCACCATCCGTCACGCTCTGGCCATAATAAACACAGCAACCGATGAAAACCGGCACGAGCAGTATCCTAAAGAGCGTTATTTGATTGGCAGTCGTCACGACGGGGGTGGGCTCCTTAGTTCGTCGTACAGGGTTTTGCAATGGCTAGGTTGAAAGGCTCACGCTTCATCTTCTTCGTAGCCCTTGATCGACTGCCTCGTTTTGCGCCGATCCGCACGGTGCTCGAAGGCCCGCAGTTGTTTGGGCGAAAGCTCCTGCTTGCGGCGAACCCACGGCGGTGGGCCCGAGTCGCCAGCCATCAGGCTGCCCAGCGGGGTGATCTCGGCGATGACGGTGGCTAGGGCAAAGTGCTCGATTTGCGCTTTGATCTGCGCGGCGGGTTTGTAGCCGAGGGGCGACTCCGAGAGGTCGGCCTTGCCGTAATACCAGCGCACGTCGATGCCTTGGGTGCTCTCGGCGAGCGCGGTATCCATGGCCTTCTCATCGCCGCCGAACTGCCGCAGCATGGCCGTACGTGATTCATTGCGCCCTGCACCGTGCGGGGCAAAGGAAAGGTACTCAGCATTGTCTCCACCGAGCACGATCAAGATCGGTGCCGCCATATTCAGCGGGATGAGGCCGAGCAGCGGGCGGCCAGTGTCGTCTTTCCACGCAGGTGTCGCGCCTTTGCCGTGGAGGAAGAGATCGCCGCGCTTCCACACAAAGTTGTGCTCGTTGCCAAAAGCAGCCACGGGCGTGGCTCCAACCCGCTCAATGAAGCGGGCGTGGATGCTCTCGTGATTGGCCTTCGTCCAGCGGGCGACATACTGCAATGCGTCCCAATAATCGCGGCCTTGTTCCGTGTTGTAGTCGAGCCACGCGGCAGCGTCGGGGATGTCGTCAGCGATGCCTTGGGTGTGCTTCATCGCTGCCTTCTGCCCGCGCCCATACAACGCTGCGCCCAGCCCACGCGAGCCGTGATGCGTAACCAGCACGAGGCACTCGCCATGCTGTGTGAAGGCGTCGGCGAGGTCGCTGTATCCCGCCATGCGCAGGGTATTCACCGCCTCGGGAGGGAAGCTCACACGCCCGATGTAGGCGAAGTGATTGCCATCACCTTGATCGGCCATGTGGACGCTGGCGTAGCGTTGCAGCCCCTGCAAAAAGGGGTTATTCCACACGTCTTCGTCGATGACGGGATGCCGCACGAGCGCATCCTCAGCCCGCCCGCCTGCGCCAAACCGAGTCGAGGCCATGAGGTCATCGAGCATCGCTGAGGTGCCTTTTTCCGCATGGAAAAAAGTGGCGTGCATCGAGCAACAAATGTCCGCACTGTGGGCGGAGGGGATGATGGCATTGCGCACCGCGATGGCACCGCCCACAGGGATCGTGGCGGGTGCCATGCCCGCTGGACAAGCATCGGGCATGACGGCACCACGCTCGATATTGGGCATGGTAAGAAGTTGCTGCATCAGCCGACGCACCTTGGCGACATTGCCCTCTTCGAGAGCGCAGGTGGCTTCGCTGAGCGGGGCTGGCATGCTGCGCGGTTTGAGCTTGGGAACAAAGGCCTCGGGCGGCATGTCGCGATGCAACAGCTTCAGCGCATAGGCTTTATCATGGATGCCGCGTGCCGAGTACTCGGCAGCCTTGGCGAGGGCCGCACCAAGCTGCGGGCCCGGCAGCCAACCCGCAGTGAGCAAGTCGTGGCCAGTAAGCAAGGTGGTGGTATCAGACATAAAAGTGGGGTGCCAGGTGTGGCTCAATACACAGGCACGCTGGCATCGACTTGCTGCGACCAAGCGGTGATGCCGCCTTCGACGTTCCAGACGTTGGTGAAACCGTTGTCGAGCAGCAGTTGCACCGCCTTGGCACTGCGACCACCGAGCTTGCAGTGGACGATGACGCGCTGGTCACGGGGGACTTCCGCCAGGCGTCCCGGCAGCTCGCCGAGAGGGATCAAAGTGCTGCCGTCGATGTGGGCGATGGCGTCTTCGTGGGGCTCGCGCACATCGAGCAAGTAGTGCGGCGTGCGGGCCTCGCGCAGGGCTTTTAACTCGGTGACGGTGACGGTGGGCAAGGCGGGGGTGGACATGGTGGCTGGAGTTTTATCGAGGCCGCAAAAGCCTTGGTAGTCGATGGGTTCGGTAATGGTGGGATGCTCGCCGCAGACGGGGCACTCGGGGTCTCGCGGTAGGGTGAAGGTGCGGAACTTCATGCCGAGCGTGTCGAGGTGGAGCAAGCGGCCAATGAGCGGCTCGCCGATGCCACAGAGCAATTTGATCGCTTCCAGCGCTTGCATGGAGCCGATGATGCCGGGCAGCGCACCGAGCACGCCGCCCTCGGCACAGCTCGGCACGAGCCCAGGGTGAGGCGGCTGTGGGGCCATGCAGCGGTAACACGGCCCGCCGAGATGCGGAGCAAAGACGCTGACTTGGCCATCGAAGCGCAAGATGCTGCCATACACATTCGGGATGCGCAGCCACACGGCGACATCGTTGCTGAGGTAGCGCGTGGGGAAATTATCCGTGCCATCGAGGATGAGATCGTAGTCGCCGGCGATGCGCATGGCATTCGCGGCAGTGAACATTTCGCGATGAAGCTGGAGCTGCGTATGGGGATTCACCTCGCGCAGTCGGTCAGCGGCGGAGTCGAGCTTGGCCCGGCCTAGGTCGCTCTGGCCGTGCAAAATCTGGCGTTGCAGATTGGACACATCGACAACGTCCGCATCGACAAGCCCGAGTGTGCCCACGCCTGCGGCAGCAAGGTACAGCGCCGCTGGCGAGCCGAGGCCACCCGTGCCGATGAGCAGCACCCGCGCAGCCTTCAGCCGTGTCTGCGCCGCCATGCCAAAGCCGGGTAGCGCTAGATGCCGTGAGTAGCGGCGGAGTTCGTCTGAGGTAAGAGAGGCAGGCATCGTGGGAAGGATGAGTTATGAATGATGAATGATGAACGAAGCGCGTTATGATTGAGCCTGGATGGAAATATGACGCTCTGTCCTACCGACTCTGGCCATCAACCATCAACTACCAACCATCAACACCATTCCCAGATGACCCCCTGGCAACCTCCGCAAACAACCAACTTCGCTGATCTCGGCTTCATGGATGCGCGCTTCAAGCTCATCGACATCGCGGCCTTTCTCGACCGTGTGCAAAAGGCCGGACAAGAGGATGACTTCCGCGTGCAGGCTTTAAAATCAGCCATCGCACTGCTGCACAGCGCGGAGCCGCATCGAGCGAAGGAGGTGTTGCTGAGCCTCAGTGATCCAAGCACGCAACCCATTGCCAAAGCGACAATGCAGGGTGCGCTGGGCGCGTATCGCGGGTGAGGCCGCGATAGCGTCGAAGACTATTCGGCAGCGACCATCACGGACTCAGGCAAGGCAGGCGGGGACGCGAGCGGTGCCACCTCGTCGCGATGGAACCAGGCGCGTATTTGCAAGCCCATGCCGAGGATCGAAAGGATGGGCAAAATAAACACCCAGCCGATGATGGGTAGCAGTGCGGTGCAGGCGAGCACGAGGCCACCGTTGCGCATCTCGCGCCACGGCTCCGTGCCGCGCATTCCGGGCCACATGCGCTCGCCGATGCGCGCGGCAAAGCCCGCGACGCCGATGAGTCCCCAGGCAACGACGGCAGCAGCGAAGAGCACCGCAAAGGCACCAAACTTGGGCAGCTTGCTCATGAGCAAGACGATGATGATGCTCAAGACGACAGGGGCGAGGCCGATGAAGAAGGTGACGACGATACCCTTGCGGGCGGTGCGCCGCCAAGTGCGCGTGGTTCTCGGCCATAGGCCTGCGGCAGCCATCCATAGGGCAGGTAGTGAGACGACAAAGGCGAGGGCGACGAAAAACCAGATCCAAACTTGAGCAGAGTACATGAGCAGAAAAAAAGGGGAGTGCGGGTTGACGTAGAGCAACGAAAAGGGAGCCAGTGAGTGAACTTCGGCAAAACGAACGCAGGGCGAAGAAGTTGCGAAGGATTGCCCTGATCACGAAATGGCACAGTTGTCAGACGATATAGTCTGCAAATTCGTAGAGCTTGGGATCGCGCACGGGCTGGCTTTTCATGGCTCGCACACGCTTTTTCATATCGTCCCACAGGGCATCGGTGGCGCCGCCTTCGGCACCGTCGCCCGCCAGCCCACCAAACTCGTTTTCCAGGCGCTCAGGGTCTTCACCTGCTTCGAGCCGCTTCACCATCTCGCGCAAGGCATCGGGAGTTTTGTCGCCCATGACATCGGTGAGCTTGCGCATGAAATGACCGAGCTGGCGCGGGTCGGGATTGTTCTCGTCGAGTGCGCCCATGTCGCGCTCCATCTCAGCCATGAAGGCGTCCATCTTGCTATCGTCTAGGCCCGCGAAAGGATCGTCACCCGTGTCTTCTTTGGCTTTGCCAATGAACGCAAAACGCGACACGCGCCGCTCCATGCGATAGCCCGCTGACTCCGGGCAGCGCGGCGTCTTGTCACGATAGCCGAGAGTGCGAGCGTAGAAGGAATAGAGCTTGTTGTTATCGGGGCTGTAGAACTCGTAGATGGGCATGGAGGGGAGGAAGTTGAACCGAGTAATCGGACTCAGGCCACCGCAAACGATCGCACGAGCCAAAGATAACACGGCTCTACATCGTCGGCCCATCAACGATGCGCAACGGTATGCCATACGCATCCAGGGCCATCCATACTTTTTGCCCTGGGTAGTAAGGTTGCTGGCCTCGCTTCAGCGGAGATTGCACTTGGAAATAACGCCCATCGTCGATCTTTACTTTGACCGTGTGTGTCACCGAGTGGGAGGCATTGCGCTCGCCTATGTAACCAATGATGCCGCCAATGATGGCCCCGCCCACTGCCCCACCGACATGCGACGCCGCGCCCCTGCCAATGGTGCTGCCGATGATCCCCATGTGGGTCGCGGTGAAGGCCGCTGGCACGCCTGTCACAGGTCGATTCCGCACGGTAGTCTGCACCTCGACGACTCGCGCTCCGCGCATCGACGCTGCCGCAGTTTGCTTGGAGGAGGCACAGTTGGGCAGCAGCACGGCGACGCCAACCACGAGAATAACGCGAGCAAGGGTTTTCATGGGGTCGCCCTTTTTAACAAGGGCGACTCGCCCGTGCGAGAGGAAAGTTGCGCTATTTGGGTTTTCGTTAGTCGGTTGCCGCAGAAGGTATTGTCATTTCGAGGAACGTCCTTCATCATGGCTGGGGAAATATCAGCCTCTCCCCTCCTCCCGACATGGAATCCCACGAAATCTTGCACCACGCCCTAGAGCAATCCAGCCCCAAGGAAGTCGCCGCCGAAATGGGCGTCTCCCTCTCCCTCGTCTATAAATGGGCCCAGCCCTCGGACGATTCCGGCAGTGGCACCTCCAACCCCATCGACCGCGTTTTACAGCTCTACCAGATGACGCGCGACGACGCCATCGTGCAGTGGCTTTGCCACAAGGCGGGTGGCTTCTTTGTAAAAAACCCCAAAGGTGCCCGCGCCGACTTCGATCTCGTCCCCGCGACGCACGCCATCGTGCAACGCTTTGCCGAGATGCTCACCGCCATCAGCAGCGCTGCCTCGGACAATAGCATCAGCCAGAGCGAAGCCGCCAGCATCCGCAACGAGTGGGATGACCTGAAGCGCTTTGCCGAAGGCTTCGTGCGCCATTGCGAAAATGGCGACTTCTCCGGCTTGCAGGACTTCGCAAAGGATGCAGTGAAAAAGAAGTGAGCGGGGCGCGGAGAATCTATCGGACAGGATTTACGGCTCCGTCAGATTCGGAGTCCAGATACCGCCTTCTTTGATGATCTCGGGCGTCTTGCCATCGGCAGGGAAAGTCGCCTTCGCCGCTGCCCTAATCTGTGTGGACAACTCAGCCACCGTGGCAGCGTGTTCGGCTTTTTCAGCGAGGTTGGTGAGTTCGCCAGGATCATTGTCGTGGTCATAGAGTTCACGGCCCGCCTTGCCTTCATCCCATTCGGTATAGCGCCAGCGCGCCGTGCGCAGGCTGTAGCCAAAGAAGCGGTTGCCTTTGTCTCCCTTGGCAGGCGCGGCCCCCTGGCGGTTGAAATTACCACCGCGCACGACTTGCGTCAGCGCCCAGCCACGCCCCACCGCGTTCGGGTCTTTGAGCATCGGCACGAGGCTCTGGCCCTGGAGATTGGCAGGCGCTTTCACCCCCGCGAGTTCCGTGAGCGTGGGGTAGAGATCGAGATGGCTCACCGGCGTCTTTACCACCGTGCCCTTGCCTGCGGTGCCCGGCGCGACGATGAGCAGCGGCACGCGGGAGCTGCCTTCAAAGAGGCTCTGCTTCTGCCACAATCCGTGCTCGCCCATGTGGTAGCCATGGTCACTGGTGAAGACGATGATGGTGTTGCCCGCGAGGCCCAGACGATCCAGCGAATCAACCACACGCCCCACCTGCGCATCCATGAAACTGATGCTCGAATAATACGCCTGCAAGGCCTGACGACGAAGGTCATCGGTGAGCTTGTCCTGCTCCTTTTTATAGCTGCCGAGCGCAGCGGCGGGCACGTCCGCCTGATCTTCCTTCACGCCCTCCACCACGGGCATTTCCGCCTCGGGGTATTGGTCAAAGTAAGGCGTCTTCGGCGAGACATACGGCGTGTGCGGACGGAAGAAACCGACGGCCAAAAAGAACGGGCGATCCTTCTGCTTTGCGCACCGCTCCAGCACCCATTCCGCATCGCGGGCCATCATGCCATCCGTGTGATGTTCATCACTTTTGGGCGAGGCATACCAGCTCAGCGTGCCGCCAAACTGGCCGGGTGTGAGCGTGAAAATCTTTGGCTCCTCTTCCAGCCGATCCACACCCGCAGGATTTAGCTCCAACTCCCACGAGGCAGGATCATCGTGGCCATTCGTACCTATCGAATTCGGCACATTGTAATGATACAGCTTGCCGATGCGCGCCGCGAAGTAACCCGCCTGCCGGAACGACTGCGAGAGGCTGATCTGTGAAGGGATCGTCTGCCGGAAAACCTGCGCGTTGGCGAGGATGCCCGTGCTGTTTGGATACAAGCCCGTGAGCATCGAGTTCCGACTCGGCCCACACAGGGGAAAGGTGCAGTAGGAGCGCTCAAACTTCACGCCACGCGCCGCCAGCTTGTCGATGTTCGGTGTCTTCGCACGCGGATCGCCATAACAGCCGAGGTAGTTGTTCAGGTCGTCAGAGATGAGAAAGAGCACGTTCGGCGGTGCCGAGAACGATGAATGACGAATGCAGAATGACGAAAGCAAGATCGTCAGGAGAATGAGGTGCTTCATGGTTGGAATAAGTCGGTGTGTGCGGGCCGAGAAGCGGGCGTGTCAACCCACCTCCACCGCCCGCGTGACGCTGTGAAACGCCAGCCTGCCCGAGGCTTATCAGGAAACATGAGGGGCCATGGCAGTTAGGCCGCGAGGCTCAATTCTTGCGTTGTTTTCGTCGAGCTTTGCCTCAACAGATTCTTTTGCAAAGACCCGAGCGGACAAGCACGTAAGGCAACTCGGCGAAACCTCGCAGCCTCTTATTCCTCCATCACCACTACATGAAACACGCGGCCTTCTTCCTCCTCCTGCACTCCCTCGTCACCGTGGCTAGCGCCGCCAACTGGCCACAATTTCGCGGCCCTAACCAAGATGGTTCCACCGACGAGACTGGGCTGCCGGAGAAGTTCTCCAAGACCGAAAGCGTGAAGTGGGCCACGCCCCTTCCCGGCCCCGCCGCCTCAGTGCCTGCGATCTGGGGCGATGATGTCTTTGTCAGCTCCTCCGATGTGGCCAACAAGATGCTGCTCGCCCTCTGCCTGGATGCGAAAACGGGCAAAGTGAAGTGGCAGCACGAAGTCGCCGAAGGCTACCAGCAGGATGACAAGAGCAACCTCGCCTCGCCCTCGCCCTGCACCGATGGTGCGCACGTATTTTACCTCTACGGCTCCAGCCTGTTGGTGGCCTACGACCAGGGCGGCAAGAAGACCTGGGAACGCGATCTGGGCAAGGAATACGGTCGCTTCGGCACCCAGTGGACTTACTCGTCCAGCCCCGTGCTGGATGGCGGCAGGCTGCATATTCAAGTGCTTCAGCGCAATGTCGCCTTCCAGCACCAGGGCCGCGACAAAGGCGATCCCAATGGCAAAAACGAGAGCTACATCCTCGCGCTCAACCCCGCGACGGGCAAAGAAATCTGGCGGCATGTGCGCCCCAGCGCCGCGATGAGCGAGTCGCTCGAAGCCTTCAGCACGCCCGTGTTTTACACCCATGAAAAGAAGCGCCAAATGCTCATCAATGGCGGCGACACGATGACGGGCCATGATGCCGCGACGGGCAAAGAACTGTGGCGTCTGGCCGATTGGAACAGCGCCAAAATCGGCCACTGGCGCACCGTTGCCACCCCTGTGGCAGGGGCTGGTGTGGCCCTAGCTTGCGCCCCCAAGAAGGAGCCCGTGTATGCCGTGGGCCTTAATTCCAAGGGCACTGTGCCAGCACTCTGGCAGACCGATGGCAAAGAAGTCACCAGCGATGTCGCCACGCCCGTCTTCTACCAAGGCAAGTTTTACATCGTCGATAGCGACCGCAAAACCCTCGCCTGCGTGGAGCCCAAAACGGGCAAGGTGATCTGGAAGGGTGAGTATCCCACCAAGATCAAAATCGACGCCTCGCCCACCGCTGCTGATGGCAAAATCTACGCCATCGACCAGCTCGGCGGTGTCTTCGTCGCAAAGGCAGGCGGCACCCAGTTTGAGTTGCTCCACCAGGCCAGCTTCGGCCAGGAAGGGGCCACCGCGACCAACAGCGATAAGGTCGTGCGCTCTAGCATCGCCGTGGCAGGCGGCTGCCTGTTTATCCGCGCCCAGGATCAGTTGTACTGCGTCGGGAAATGAAGTCTCCCATCGCTTATTTCGGCTTCCTTGTCATCAGCCTGCGAGTCAGTGCGGCTGATGACCCTTCACTTTTCTTCAAACAAGCATCACAGCATTTTTCAGCCTGGGATGCCAATCACGATAACGCCCTCACCCTTGCCGAACTAGACCGCGCCATCGCAAGCCTTGAAGTCCAAGGCGAGGCCGCAGCCGCTGTTGTCGCGTTGAAGCGGGGCATGGTGGACAAGACCGCGCAACTCACACTCAGCTCGATCCAAGCAAGCGCTGCCTACGAGCCGCTCTTCACTTGGGCCTTGAACCGCATCGCCAAGGCCCAGCGCACGCTATTCGTGAGCCAGCCGCCCAAGCTTGATTCCATACGCCAAGGCAAGACGGGCGACTGCTTCTGTCTCGCCGCTCTGCGCACTGTGATACAGCGCGATCCAGCGGCCATCACGGACATGATCAAGCCCCAGCCCAATGGCACTTTTGCAGTCAAGGTCGGCAGCAACGTCATCACCACGCCACCGCTCACCGATGGAGAGATCGCGATTGGTGCGAGCACCAACGATGGCCTCTGGCCGTTGGTTTATGAAAAGGCTGTCGGCATCTCACGCATCAAGCCCAATGCGCCGGACGCAACGCCATACAGCATCGTCACCAAAGGCGGCAGTGCGGGCAGCATGATGAGTGTGCTCACGGGGCATGAGATCAAGCGCTGGTCGTGCAAGACGTGGCGTGAAGCGGCAGCGGAAAAGCAGCCCGCGATGCTTGACGAAGTCCGGCATTTATTCACCAGCGCCTTCGCCGAAAAGCGTCTCGTCACTGGCGGCACGGCACTGCTGGCGAAGGACAAAAAAGGCCCGCCCGGCATCCTCTTCAATCATGGCTACGCCGTGCTCGGCTACGATGCCGGGAAGGACGAGGTATTGCTCTGGAACCCCCACGGCGACAGCTTCAAACCCAAGGGCAAGCCCGGACTCGCCAAGGGTTATCCCATGACCAAAGGCGAGTTTCGCGTGCCGCTGAAGCAGCTTGTCACTTTCTTCGGCGGCTTCGCGTTTGAGCAGTTGTGAGCGATCACTTCCCACTCACCCACTTCACCGCGTTGCTCAGGATGGCCTTGAAGGCCTCCATGTCATGCACGCGCTCATCGTGACCTAGCGCGATACCGACGATGCGGGCCTTGGGATGGTCAGTGATCCACACACTCGGATGCGTCTTGCTGTATTTCTGGCTCGGGGAGGTCTCGGCAAGAACTTCGATTTTTGCCGTGCCTTCAGGGGTCTTCTCGGGCTCCGCATTTACATAATAAAGTTCGTCGAAGACCTCGAAGCTGTCAGGCACACCGACCATGATGGCGTGATCGCGACGGGTGACGCTGACTTTGAAGGGGCCGAGCTTGTCATGGCCGCGTGCGCCGCCGCCGACGATCACCTTATTGATCTCTGGCCACTGGCCAAAGCCGTACCAAGTGCCGGGATGCAGCATGATGACGCCCTTGCCCGCGTCGATGCGAGCCATGAGAGCGGCGCGGTAAGCGGGGGTGTCGAAAAATTTGCGGTTCACGCTAATGACGGCCACGTCGGCGTTCGCGAGTTCGGCAGCGGCTTGGTCGCGATCCTCGGTGTAGTGGACGCTGTAGCCTGCGGCCTTCAGCGTGGCCAGGTCGGTGCCACCGAAGAACTTAGCGAAGTTGTGCGAGGAACCGCCGCCGATGATGAGGACTTTGGTTTTACCCGCTTCCCACAGCACCGGCGTGGCAGGGACGAGCGGGCCGTCGCCTTTGCCGCCTTCTTTGGGCTGTAGGTCGGGCGTCCCGCCTGACACGAGTGTGGCGGGCATTCTGCCCGCTTTCCCAGAAACGGGCAGAATGCCCGGGGCCCTGGATGCAGGCGAGACGCCTACACTACTCGCCGTGATCGCCACGGTGCAAGGCGTGACGATGTTGCCGCTGGTCTCCAGCGTGAGCTTTTTGAGCTGCGCTTTCTTCTTCAAGTTCACGGCGAAGTAACGCAACTGCCCACGCTTGGTGAAGTCGCCAGCGTCATCGCTCAGCGGCACTTCGGCCTTGCCGATGTAGTCGGCGAAGTGCTCGCCGTTCTTCAGCACGAGGCTCTCCTTGTCACCATCGGCATACTCGACTTGCACAGTCATCGCTGGCTGGCCGAGGGCGTTTTTGGCGCCGAAGGGCCAACCCCAGCCCGCGACGCCGCCGAGGAAGTGCAGGCTGGCGGCGGTGGCGTTGGTGGCGATCTCGATCTTCTCGGGGAAGTTCTCGGCGACGCTACCTTTGTGGCCGCCTTTCAGCGCGATGAAGTTCGCTCCGGTGCTCGACTTCTCGGGATCCATGATGAAGAACGGGATGCCACTCACGGTGACATTGCCAAACTTGTGCAGCGTGACGGTTTGATTCGAATCGGTGTCCGTCGCGAAGATGCCTGTGCGGCTGTCGGCGGTGTAGGCGGTGCGCAGATCGAGCACACGGAATTTGTTGTCCGCACCGCCGCAGATGAAGGCGAGCACGTCGCGCAGGTTCTCAGCACCCAGGGCTTCCAAACCCTCGGGCATGAGGCTGCGGCGCGTGTTCTCGCGGGTGGCGATGTCGGTCTTTTTGATGTCGAAATCACCCGCCTGATTGCGCAGGACAACGCTGGCCTGGTTTTCGCTGGCGATGACGCCCGCCATCGTTTCGCCCTTCTTGGTGGTAATGTTCCACGCCCAGAAGCTGGGATCGACTTCGCGGTTCGGGTCGATGATGTGGATGAGGAGTTCCGCAGGCCCATGCGCACCCATGCCGACCAGAGCGGGTGCTACGTCCTTGCCGATGTCGCCGAGCTTGTGGCACACGGCGCAAGCAGCGGTGAAGATCATTTTGCCCTTCACCGCATCGCCGGGCTTCTCCACCTCGGGGATGAACTGCGCGATGAGTTCGTTCTTTGCCTTCGCGTTGGGGTTCAGCTTGTCCATCATCGCGTTGGCTTGCTTGGCGACTTGTTTGTTCGGATGCGTGCGCAGGCGAGCGATGTTGCCGGGGCCGAGGTCTTGCGGGTTCACCTGGCCTTCCTGGATGGCCGTCAGCAGCGCAAGCGACCACGCAGGGCGCGTAAGCACGGCATCGAAGGCCTGGGTGCTGAGCTTCGCGGAAAGTGGCTGCGACTTCAGTCGCATCAGGGTGCTCACAAGTGCCTTGCCGCTGTCGTCATCGTCGCGGGCAGCGAGGGCCACAAGGATGGCGCTTTGGAGGGGCTCGGGGACGTTCGGTTCGACTAAAGTCGAAGCCACTTTCCGCGAAGCATCGCCGCCAAGGCTGATGAGCGCCTTGGCTGCCGAGATGCGAGCGTCGAGCGGCACGGTGTTGTCGGCGAGCTTGGCGCTGAGGCTGGCAGTGATGGCTTTGACTTCGCTGGCGAGGGTGCCTTCCTTGTCCCACTTCGCGACGAGCGGCAAGGCTGCGCCTGCGGTGCTTGGATTGGCGAGGAGTTTCTTCAAGGCTTCGGTGAGCGAAGGCGTGAGCGCGGGGATTTCGTTGAGCTGCTGGGCGATGCCTCGCAGGATGATGGGCTGCATTCGTTCGGCGGGGATTAACTCAATCAACTTGGATGCGTTGGTTGCTCCCTCTTTGTTGAGAGCCATTGGAACAACTGCATCAATAAGTTCCCCGAGTTTGCCCGACTCTTCGTCCATCGCAGCACCGATAATGATTTCGACAGGCGATGCGACTGAAGCCGCAATCGCAGCCGAGCGAGACCAGTTGTCACTGATAGTATGGAAGACATTGGGAACAGCGGTCGCTAGCGCCTTGATATCGGGAGTGTGGCTGAGAGACTCAAAGCGACTCAACGGCGTAAGGATCAGCTCGCCTGGTCCATGGCTGGCCAGAGACCGACTGATCAATGCCCGGAACACAATGTCTATGGTATCATTCCTGTCCTTTGCCTGTGGCAATGCTTTAGCAACATCATCAATATTGAAGTTCTCTTGTATCAAGCGCCCGATCTGCTTCTTCACATGAGCGTTTGGCGAAGTCCCCCCGATAGTGAGTAGGCCTTTCAGTTGAGTCTTTTCCAACACCTGAACCTCCAGCTTCTTCGCCTCCTTGTGCTGCACCTTCCAGATGCGGCCAAAGTAGTGGTCGCGGTCAGGACGCACCGCAGCGTTCGCAGGCCCATGAATCGGGCCACGGGTGTCGTTGTGGATGACGGCTTGGTTATAGAAGTCCACGACATACAGCGCACCATCGGGGCCGACGCGGGTTTCGATGGGGCGGAACCACAGGTCTTTGCTGCGGATGAATTCGGTCTCTTCGCGGCCTGCTTCTTTGTGGCTCTTGTAGCTGACGCCGTCCTTCTCGACGAACTCGTGATGCACGATATTCAGCGTGGGCTCGGTGGTGAAGTAGCTGTAGTTCCACTTCTCGGGCCACGCGCCGCCTTCATAGATGGCGCAACCAGCGGCGGCGGTGAACTCGCCCACAAGGTCGATCTGCACATAGGCCTGCTCGGGCCAGCTCATGGCGGGGAAGGTCTTCTGATGCTCCATCATGCCCTTCCAACTGGTGGTGCCGGGGATCTTGCCTTTCGCCAGCACATACTCGGGCAGCACGACGTGGAAGAGCACGGTGCCGCTGGTGGGTTGCGTGAAGAACACTTGGCCGTCCCAGGTGATGTCGAGCCCCCAGGTGTTGCCGCCGCGTGAGGCGTACTGCTCAAAGGCGCTGCCATCAGGCTTGAAGCGCACGACGCCCGAGCCATCGGTGCCAAAGTCCTGCTTGCCATCGGGCGAGGTGACATGGCCAGAGGAGTAGCCGTGGGCCGCATAAACCCAGCCATCAAGGCCCCAGCGGAGGTTGTTGATGACGGCGTGCGTGTCGCCCGTGCCGAGGCCGGTATAGAGCTTCTCGCGTTTGTCGCAGACGCCATCGCCATCGGTGTCTTGCAGGTTCCAGATGTCGGGCGCGGCACAGGCGATGACGCCGTTTTTGTAGAAGCAGAAGCTGGTGCAGAGTTCCAGCTTGTCGGCAAAGACATGTTTCTTGTCCATGACACCATCGCCGTTGGTGTCCTCCAGCCATGAGATGCGGTCGATGGGATCGCGGTCGGTGTTCTTCGTCCACGAGCCGCTGTCCTTCCATTTCTCCACGTTCAACTCGCGGCGACCATTGGGATACTCGGGCGTCTCGACCACCCACAGGCGGCCTTTTTCATCCCAATCCACGTTCATGACTTTGTTGATGAGCGGCTCGGCGGCGACGAGCGAGATATTGAAGTCGGGATGCACTTCGAGCGTCGCAGCGGCTTTCTC
>JANOAR010000263.1:0-28182 GCA_031411235.1 Verrucomicrobiota bacterium
TCGCGCTCCGGGTCTTCGCGGTACTGGCCACGCGTCAGCTTTTCAAAGAAGGCCGTGTCCTCCTCGTAGTTCAGGTTGTAGGCCGAGACGTGGTCGGGCCGCAACTCCAGCGTGCGTTGCAGCGTCGCGGCCCAGGCGGCTAGGGGTTGGCCAGGAATGGAGAACATGAGGTCGAGATTCATGCTGCCGATGCCTGCGTCGCGTAACATTTGAAACGTCGCTGCCGCCTCGGCAGGTGAGTGATCCCGGCCCAGGGTCGCGAGTGTGGGCGCGTCCCAGGCTTGCACCCCGAGACTGGCCCGCGACACGCCCTGGCGCACCAGCATCGCCGCCTTGCCCGGCGTGATGGTGCGTGGATTCACCTCCAGGGCAAACTCATCGAGCGCCTCCCATTTCAAAATGTCGCGCAGCCCGCCGAGCAGGCGCTCCAAGTGCCCCTCGCTCAGCAAGGTGGGAGTACCGCCACCGAGATAAACCGTGCGCAGAGCGAGAGGCACCCGCGCCTGGTAGAGCCTAGCCTCGGCAAGAATCGCCTCGACAAAAGCCGCCATGTCCGTCGCCCCTGGCTGGTGTTTATAGAAGGCGCAGTATGGGCAGATGCGATGGCAGAAGGGGATGTGCAGGTATAAATGTTCGATGGCAGCCACGAGGGGCGCACAGTGCGGGCGAGGCCTGCAATCGCAAGAGCGGTGTGCCTGGAAGTCTGCGGCACTGCTGAGCTTGCTAGCCAACTCAAAAATCAATGCCCAGCGGCTGACGCAAACTTGAGCCCTACCACCCCCGCAACAATCAGCCCAAGACAAACAAGGCGTAACACCTCTCGCGACTCGCCCAGGAAAGCCATGCCAATCATAGCCGTGCCTGCCGCACCAATGCCCGTCCACACCGCATAGCCCGTGCCCACCGGAATGGTCTTGAGCGCCACCGCCAGCAACCCAAAGCTAGCGACCATAGCGCAGAGCGTCGCCACACTCGGCCAAAACCTGGAAAACCCCTCCGTGTATTTGAGCCCAACGGCCCATCCAATCTCAAGCACGCCAGCAACGACTAAATAAATCCACGCCATGGGTTTTTCCTTCCATCGGAAGGGGCGCGTGTGCAACTCGAACCCAATCGGGGAAGCGCTAACAATTCATGGCTGAAGCCGAAGTAAGAGCCTAAAACAACACGTTTTCGATGAAGCCCGCCACATGCTCCGGCAGTTTGCGGTGCTTGCGCGCGAGCACCACGAGATCGCGGCTGAACATCGGCTTCATCTCCAACCTCACGATAGCCTGTCGCCGGCGGTATAGTGCCAGTGCTCGCTGTGGCACCAGCGCCACACCCATGCCGGAGGCGACGAGGTTGATGATGAGATCAAAATTATCCAGCTCCATCACAGGTTCGATGCGCAAGCCCTGGCGCTTCAGCCAGCGACGCATCAACTGGCCCGTGATGCTTGCTGCGTGAATGAGTAGCCACGGCTGTGCATTGTGCCATTTTGCAAACGCTGCCGCAGCAGTGCTGCCACCCTTGGTCTTAGGACGCTTGTCGGCAATGGTTTGCGAGGCAATCAGCACGAAGGCGTCCTTGAAGCGATGCGTGACAACGAGGCTCTCGGGCATCTTCGAGGGAGGGCATAGCACGCCCACATCAAGTTCCTGCTGCTCCAGTGCGCTCAACAACTCCGCACTGCTCTGGTAAGACACTGCGCAGCCGACCTGCGGCAAGCGCTGCTGATGTGCATGGAACAAGCCAGGCATATGCGCCATCGGCACCGTGCGAGACACCCCCACTCGCACTACAGGCCGAATCGTACCGAAAGTGGTCTGCAAGCCCTCCAACGTGGCCGCAACACCGCCAAGCAATCTGGCCGACTCTTTAGCGAGAAAGCGCCCGGCCTCAGTCAGTTCCACAGAACGCGTTGTGCGTGTGATCAAGTCGATGCCCAAACGATTCTCCAACGACTGCATCTGCCGCGTCATAGCGCTCTGCGACAAGCCCGCCTCCCTCGCGGCGAGGGTGAAGCTACGATGCCTGACCACCAGATGGAACAGATGCAGGGCATAAAGATCGAATGGTTTGCGGGCGAGGTATTCATGCATTACTTGCAATAAACCATGCAATTAATGAACTACACACAAAAACAATGCGAAGCGATGAATGGGCCGAACCTCAAACCCAAACCATCCCATGCCAAATATCGAAGACCGCAGCCCAGAAAACATCCCAGGCCGCTACTACGTGGACAGCAGTTGCATCGACTGTGACCTCTGCCGTGAGCTAGCCCCTGCTCATTTCATGAGAAACGCCGACATCGGCCTGAGCATCGTCCACCGCCAGCCAATCACACCAGAAGAGATCTCGCAGTGCGAAGACGCCCTGACTGGTTGCCCCACGGAATCCATTGGGAATGACGCGCAATGACCACAAAAAAAGCCGCCCTCGCCATAGCTTGGCGAAGGCGGCTTTATGACTGCCCGAAGCAGCTTACGCCACCAGCGGGTGCAGGTTGTCTTTGCACCATTGGCCGTTCTGGCGGGTCACACCATCGGGATCGCCGATGGCGGCGTGGGCTTCGTCTTCGCAGACGATCCAGCCTTCGTAGTTCCGCACGGTGAGCCATTCGGTGATCTGGTGGAAGTCGAGCTTGCCGGTACCCATCTGCGCCCAGGGCTCGGCTCCGTTGCCGCTGAAGTCCTTGTAGTGGATGTGGTTCACGAGGTGGCCCCACTGGGTCATGGTGTCGATGACGTCCATGCCACCGCGAATGATGTGGCCGACGTCGGGCGTCCAACCAGTGACGCGGGGGTCGAGGCTGTTGAGCACCACATCGTAGTCTTCCTGCGTGCGCACCACGGAGGAGGGCGGGCTGTTCGGATGGAAGGAACAGACGAGGCCAGCATCGATGGCGCGACGCGAGACGGCGTTGACGTTTTTTGCCAAGTTCATGCGACGCTCATTGATGTCTTTGCGGTTCGTCGGCAGGGGCACGGTGCCGAGCTTGGCTCCTGGGAAATGCTTCAGCGCGGCGATGGCATAGTCGGCAGCGATGCGCTCGGATTCGTTTTCCTTTTCGTCGTTCCAACCGCACACGAGGGCGAGGCCGCAGAGCTTCATGTTGTACTTGTCGAGGGTGTCCTTGAGCTTGATCGGGTCTTTGAAATCACCGAGCCAGTAGTCGGGGAAGCACTCGAGCACCATCGGCTCGATGCCCGTGAAGCCGCTCTCTGCGGCCACTTTGATCATGTGGTCGAGTTTGTTGGTGTAGGCCGCGCCGGTGCCTTGCATGAACCAGGTATAGACCTGGGAGCCGAATTGGATCTTTGCCATGTGGGTGTCTGTGGGTTTGAGGTTGGGTAAAAAAATGCCCGCCGTCTGTGGGCGGCGAAGCGGCGCAATGAGGCAAGAAGCGACAGCAAGTCCAGCCTCGAAACACAGGCAAATGAAGATCGCCGCTCGCCACAACGGCACCCCGCCGCCAGCTATCATTTGCCACCCTAGCCACAGGTTCCATCGTGCCGCCCATGCCGCTCGACACCCTCCGCGCCGACAAATATCTGCATCAAGTGCGCCTCTACGCCACGCGCCCACTCGCCGTCGCCGCCTGTGAGAAAAGCAACGTCATCATCGACGGCAATGCCATCAAGCCCGCACGCTGCCTACGCACAGGCGACATCCTCCACATCGAGCGCGGCGACTTGCGCCTCATCATCAAAGTCATCGCCTTCCCCGAGCGCCGCATCAGCGCCACCCTCGTCGCCGACTTCTATGAAAACCTAACGCCCACGGAGAACTACACCCGCGCCGCTGCCGCCCGCGAGCAGCGCCGACTCACCGCGCCGCCCACGCAAGAACCGCAGCAGCGCCCCACGAAAAAAAACCTGCGCCTCATCCGCCAGTGGATGGGCCGGGAATGATGTAAAACTGCGCCTTCGCTGCTCGAAGCTCGCTCCCCACACCGTTCCCCTTTTCCCCCGCACCATCATGGACCTCGCCCTCCGCCCCGCCACCCTCGCCGCTCTCAACGCCTTTCGCACCCGTCGCAACGCCCTCATCAGCGCTCGCGCCGCCCTCATCGTCCTGGCCATCGGCCTCGCCGCCCTCGTCGGCATCGCCCTCCTCGACCGTGCTTGGCTGCTCCCCGACCTCATCCGCCCCTGGGTCTCCGTCGCCGCTTACATCGCCCTCGGCTACGCCGCCTGGCAGCTCGCCTTACGCACCCTCACCAGCGCCAGCGACCACACCCTCACCGCTCGTTTAGCCGAGCAAAGCGCCCCCGAGCTGCGCGAAAAACTCCTCGCCGCCGTCGAACTCGCCCGCACCGCCCCCTCGCAAATCAAAGACTCCCACGAGTTCCGCGCCCGGCTCCAGGATCAAGTCGCCGCTATTGCCCATACCCTCGACATTACCAAGGCCCTCCCCACCACGACCCTCACCCCCTGGGCCAGGCACCTCGGCCTCGCCCTCCTTGGCACCGTCCTCCTCTCCCTCATCCCCACTCTCCACCTCCCCGGTTTCCTAGCCCGCGCTGCCCTCCCCTTTGCCAATCTCGAGCGCCCCTCCAGCGTCAAAATCGCCATCCTTACCCCCGCCACCTCGCCCTCCATCGCGCCCATCGCCAGCGAAGTCAGCGTCAGCGCCCGTATCACCAGCCAACCCGGCAGCAGCCTCAGCGCCGCCACCATCGAGTACGGCGAACCCACCGCCAGCCCGCGCCGCATGGATCTCACCCGCACCTCCAGCACCAGCGACACCTTCGACACCCGCCTCCCCATCGGCCAGACCGACATCCGCTTCCGCATCCACGCCGCCGATGCCATCAGCCCATGGCACACCATTGCTGCCAAGCCCCGCCCCCGCATCCTCACCTTCGTCAAAACCATCGCCCCTCCCGCCTACGTCCCCACCGCCCAGCCCATCACCATCACCGAAGACCACGGCGACCTCGAAGCCCTCGCCGGCAGCACCGTTACCCTTGCGCTCACCCCCAACCAACCCATCGAAAAAGCCGAAATCGTCTTCGATCCCGACCTAGCCACCCACGCCCCCGCGCCCGCCGTCGCCATCACGCCCGCAGCACTCAACGCTCAGCTCAACCTGGACGGCAAATCCGAAGCCTGGACGCTTCGCCTCACCGCCGCCGACACCCACTTCACCAATGACGAAGCCGCCAGTTGGCACATCACCACCATTCCCGACCTCCCACCTCTCGCCAGCATCACCGAGCCCACCGAGCAGCAGGAAGCCCTCGCCGATGAAACGCTCCGCATCCTCGGCCTCGCCAGTGACGACGTCGGTCTCGCCAAGCTCCAGCTCAGCCAATCCATCAACGGCGAAAAACCCACCACCCTGGATCTCCCCCTCATCGCCAGCACCGAAAACGGCGCACCAAAAACTGAAAACGCCCCCATCAAAGAAGCCACCACCCAGCACCTCCTCATCCTCCCCACGCTTCAGTTAAAGCCTAGCGACACCCTGCAACTCAGGTTCATCGCCACCGACCTCAAAGGCCAACGCACCGAGTCCCCCCCGCTACGCATCATCATCCTCGAACAGACCATCGACCCCGCCAAACGCGCCTTCGCCCTCGCCCAGAAAGCCCTCGCCCAGAAGGCCACTGCCCTCGCCGAGACCACCCGCCAACTCACCAAAGACGCCAGCCAAGCCCAAAAGACCGCCCGCCTAGAGCAACGCGGCAAACCCATCACCGACGCCGAAGTCAAGCTCTCCCGGCTCAAGCAGCAGCTCGACACCACCCGCGCTCAAGCCGACGACCTCTGGCAGCAACTTAAAGCCGCCGCCGCCGCCGCACCCGACGCCCTCGCCGCCGAAGAAACCCAACTCCTCGGGCAAAAGCTCGCCCAACTCCGCCGCGACCCCCTTGCCCAAGCCGAAGCCCTCACCCACGACGGCCTAGAATCCACCGAAGCCCTCAAACGCGCCGCCGCCGAGGCCAGTAGCCTAGCCGCCCGCATCGAAGACGCCGCCCGCAACTTCGCCACCGCCGCCACCGCCAACATCGCCCTCCAGTCCGCCCAGCAGAGCACCCGCCAGCAGACCACCCTCACCGCCACCGCCCTCGACGCCAATCGCGACGCCAAGCAACGGCCCAAATGGCAAGAGCAGCAACGCGCCGCCATCGACGCCCGCCAAGACATGGCCGCCGATATCGCCGCCCTGAATGAAATCGTCCACGGTGGCCACCAGCATAATATTTACGAAGCCACCAAAAGCCTCACCGAGACCACCACAGACCTCGCCGCCGCCCTCGACCGAACCCCAGACCAACCACCCGCTCCGCCACCCGCCCCCGCCCCCCAAAGCGCCACTCCCCAAGGTGAAAAAAAGACCCCCGAAGCCCTCTACACCGCCGCCGATAACCTCCGCAACCGCCTCACCCGCACCCGAGACACCGTCAAAAACATCGCCGAAGACGCCACCCGCCGAGCCGCCGAAACCCGGCGCAACCTCCAGCAGCAAGACAACCCCGCTCTTCAAGCCTTAGAAAAGGCCAAAGCCCACCTCCACGACGCCGCCAACATCGCCGCCGATCCCAAGCGCCAGGCCAAACAAAAAGCTGATAAAGAAGGCAACACCGCCCCCGACCGCGCCCAGGCAGAACTCGCCCAAGCCAGCCAGCAACTCCAAGACCAAGGCGAACTCAAAGAGCAAAACCCCCTCACCAACACCCAAGCCGCCCTCGACACCAATCGCACCTCCCGCGCCGCTGAAGCCCTCCGCCAAGCCACTCAAGTCGCCGCCGCTACACCTAACGACACCCCAGCCAAAGCCCCCGACAAGTCTAAAAACAACCCGCCCACCCCACCCAACGCCCAGGCCCAAGCCCTCGAAGCCGCCCGCGCCCAAGCCACCGAACTCTCCGCCATCGCCCGTGCCCTCGACGCCGACCAGCTTGCCCAAACCGCCGTCGCAGCCCTAGCCAAAGCCCAAACCCCAGGCGCTACCCCTCAAGCAAAATCCCTCCCCGAGAAAACCGCCAACATAGCCACCGCCGCCCAAGCCGCCAGCGAAGCCCTAGCCCAGCTCCCCCAAGCCATCCGCCGCACCGAAGCCCCCACCAACGAAGCCCGCCAAGCGCAAAACCAAACCGCCCAACTCGCCCAGCAAGCCGCCGACCAAGCCCGCAACGCTGCCAACGAACTAGCCAACCAAGATCGTCAAACCCAGCAGCAACTTGCCGATCTGAAACCCGGCCAACCCAGCCCCACCGCACCCCCCACCCCCGGCAACCTCACCGAAGCCGACGCCAAAACCCGCCAGCTCGCCCTCGCCCTCGCCCAGCAAGCCCAAACCGCCCGTGACCAACTCCTCGCCCTCACCCCCAAAGTCAGCGACATGATGAAAGCCGTCGCCCAGGACTTGCATCAAAATGCCGACAAAACCCAGGACGCGCAGAAGCAAGCCGAAGCCGCCCAACCCGTCGCCCAAGTCGCCAAAGAAGCCCAGGCCCTACAAACCCCAGCCGCCGCTAACGCCCAGAAAATGGACGCCCTAGCCGCCGCCCTCCGCCAAGAAGCCAACGCCGCCGAACTCGACCAAGCCGACCAGCGCCAACTCGCCCGCACCGCCGACGTTGCTCTCGAATCCATGCGGCAAAAGACCCCACAAATCGCCGCCAATTTACAGGAAGCCACCCGCGCCCAAGCTTCCCAGCCTCAAGCCACTGCCCTGCAAAAAGCCGCCCAAGCCCTGCAAAAAGCCGCACAAGGCCTCGACCAACTCGCCCAGTCCTTCCAGAAAATGGAAGCCGGCCAAGAAATCCCCGAAGCCCAACTCGCCGCCCTAGGCGAAATGGAAGCCCAGCTCGGCATCGAAGCCCCCCTCGACGAAGCCTACGACAAAGCCGCCGACCTCGCCAAAGCCCAAACCGACGCCCAAGCCGACCCCGCCAAAGCCCTAGCCGACCTCGAAGCCCAGCTAAAGGCCAGCCCCGCCATGCAAAAAGCCCTCGCCAACCTTGCCAAAGAGACAGCCCAAACCGCCCAAGCCCAGCTAGCCAGCAAGGCCAACCAACCCGCCTTCCTCGGCACCGCCGCCGAAGACGCCGCCCACGAAATCTCCCGCGTCGCCCGCCACCAGACCCGCCTCGAAAAACCCGCCGCCGCTAAAGCCAATGCCGCCGCCGCCGCCGCGCTCCAGCAAACCGCCAAAACCACCAAAACCGAACCCGGCAACGCCACCCCAGCCGTCGCCGCCGCCGCCCAGCAAGCAGCCGCCACCGCCGCCGAAGCCGCCCAGCAAAGCGCCGCCGAAGCCCCCTCCGCACCAGCCGCTTCTACCCCACTCGCCCAAGCCCAAGCCACCCAACTTGCCACCGCCCTAGACCAGCTCGACCAAGCCCTCCACCCCGCCAATGCCCAGCCCGGCCAGCCACAACCCCCGCAACCCGGCCAGCCCCAACAAGGAGCCGCCCAGCAATCCCTCGCCCAGGCCCAGCAAAACCAAAGCCAGCAAATGGCCCAAGCCCGCGCCGAAGGCAAAG
Organism: Verrucomicrobiota bacterium; assembly: GCA_031411235.1. Taxonomy (GTDB): domain Bacteria; phylum Verrucomicrobiota; class Verrucomicrobiia; order Verrucomicrobiales; family Verrucomicrobiaceae; genus JANOAR01. The sequence goes on from JANOAR010000263.1 coordinate 8,486, forward strand.
TCCCCGGCCAAGGCAGCCAGCAAGCCACGGCCCAGAACAACCAAAAAGGCAAGCCCGGCCCACCCACCTCAGGCCAAGGCAAAGACGGCACCCCCGATGGCAAAGCCCAAGCCAGCCCCGACGGCGTCCTCGTGAATATCCCCGTCATGGTACTAGCCGACTGGGGCCACCTCCCCACCAAAATGGCCGAAGACCTCAGCGAAGCCACCCGCCAAGAAGCCAGCCCCGAATACCGAGCCGCCATCGAGAACTACTACAAAGCCATCGCCGCCAAGGGGAAAAAGTAGCGACTAAAGCCAAGCTCATAAGCAACCCCTAGCGCGGGCGGCTGATGCCTGCGGCAAGGGGGCGCTATTTCTTCATCAATCCCATCACCGCCGAGGTCATCGCCTTCACGCCAGTCTCGATGCTGGGTTCTGGGATCGGTTTGAAATAGGGCGAATGCAGCGACGGCAATGTGGTGCCTTTCGCTTTGGCCTCGGTGACGACCTCGGGCGGCTGCGTGCCAAGCCAGAACATACACAGCGGCACCTTCTCTTTGGTCAGGCCGTATTCGGAGAAGTCCTCGGCACCCATGACGGGTTCGCGGGTCAGGACATTGTTCTCGCCTATCGCCTGGCCGATGTGTTGGCGCACTTCGGCGCAGAGAGCTGGCTGGTTGTAGAGCGCGTTGGCGCGATCATCGGAGACGATGACCTCGGGCATCTTGTCCGCAGGCATGTTGGCGGACTTGGCCTGGGCCTCGACGATGCGCTTGATGGAGTCGATGAGATGCTGGCGCGTTTCGGTCTTGTAGCTGCGCAAGGTGAGCTGGAGGCGCACCTCGTCGGAGATGATGTTGCTCTTGGTGCCGCCGTGGATGCTCCCGACCGTGATGACCGCCGGATCACCGGGCCTCACCTCGCGACTGACGATGGTCTGCAACGCCAGCACAATCTGCGAGGCGAGCACGATGGGGTCTTTGCACAAATGCGGCATCGAGCCATGCCCACCCACGCCTTTAACAACGATCTCGACGCTATCGACATTCGCCAGCGCGAAACCTTCGACGATGCCCACCATGCCATGCGCCATGTCGGACGAGCAATGCAGCGCGATAGCTTTGTCCGGCTTGGGGAACTTGGAAAAAAGGCCCGCACGCAGCATGAGCCGCGCCCCCAGCACGCGCTCCTCCGCTGGCTGGCCAATCATGACGACGGTGCCCTTCCATTGATCGCGTGTCTTAGCCAGAACGCGCGCCGTTCCAACAAAGCTCGCCATGTGGATGTCGTGGCCGCAGGCGTGCATCATATTGACTTCACGCCCCAGATCATCCTTCACGAGCTTCGTGCTCGCGTAAGGTACCCCAGTCTGCTCCTTCACCGGAAGCGCATCCAAGTCCGAGCGCACCAAGATCACCGGGCCTTCACCATTTTTGAGCACGCCGACGATGCCATGGCCTCCGACTTTCTCCGTGACCTCCAGCCCAGCCTCACGCAGCTCTTTGGCGATGCGGGCAGCCGTTTCAACCTCATGCATCGAAAGCTCAGGACTGGCGTGCAGCTCTTGGTAGAGCTTGAGCAATGACGGAAGCTCCTGCTTGGCTATCGAAGCCGGATCAGCGGCAAGAAGCGACGAAGCAGCGAAGAAAAGCATGAAGAGCGGTTTCATGGGCACATCTAAGCCCAACACACCGCAGTCTTGCAAGCGCAGAGACTATTTGGGTAGCCATTCCATCGCGCCCATCCACTCCGCGCAGCGTTGAGGCCAAGCGTTGATCGGCTGCTTGTTGTCACGCATACCGAAGCCATGACCACCTTGGGTGAAGAGATGGAGTTCGCAGGGGATGTTGTGTTTCTTGTATTCAAGATAGAGAACTGCGGAGGCGATAGGATTCTGGCCGTCGTCGTGAGCACAGGCGATGAACATCGGTGGGGCATCGGCGGGGACGATGAAGCCTTCTTTGAGCTTGGTGGGATCTTTGGAATCCACAAAACCGCCGCCGTAGATCATGATGCCGAAGTTGGGCAGGTCGGTCTTCGTGCCTCGATCACAGGCAATATGTGCGAGCAAGTTTCCACCAGCGCTGAAGCCGAGCAGACCGACGCGATTCGGGTCGAGGTTCCATTTCGTGGCACGCTCCCGGACAAGAGCGATGGCTTTAGCGGCATCGGCGACGGGCTTTTCGTGCGGTGCGGCTTCATCGCGAGTGGGCGTGCGGTATTTGAGCAGGATTCCAGTGACGCCAAGGGTATTGAGCCATTCGCAGACCTGCGTACCTTCATGAATGGCGGAGAGGAAAACATATCCGCCACCAGGAGCAACGATGACGCTCGTGCCGTTGGGTTTAGCAGGACGATAGACTTCAAGGGTGGGATCGCTGATGTCCGTGATGGTGCTCTTGCCAGCCTTGGTGCGGATGAAGTCCTCCGTGGCCTTGGAATGCGGCAACATCTTGCCGGGCGCACCCTCAGGCCAGAGCTTCAGCGTGATTGGCTCGGCGGCGTGGAGCGTGGTGATGAGCAAGGTGAGGAAGAGCGGTTTCATGTAGGGTAGGAGCAGTATGACAGTGCGGCGGCACATGCCAAGAACGGCGTGAAGTGCCAGTCATCTGCAAAAGCAGCGAAAAACCTGCGAGACTGCTTATCGCGGCACCGAGCTTCATTTTGGAGCATAAGCCGCTGCGGGTGCATCCGCCCTCGACAAGCCCCAGCTACGCCCGCTTCGAGGACAGTTCCTTTTCCAGAAACGTGATCACATCGCGGAAGCGGCTGGCGTTGCCTTCATTGGCTTGAGTCAGGGCTTGATGGGCCTCTAGCACATGGCTGGCTTGTTCGGCCTTGCAAATGCCATCAGCAGACTCAGAGCACTGGGCGAGAGCAGCAGCGGCTTGTTTGCGCTCTTCGAGCCATGAGGTGCCTTGCAGATCGACATCGAGAATGTGGTCGAGCCCCAGGCTGGTGAGCAGTTGCTGATTGCGCGCATTAGCATTGAGCACGCTGAGGGAGCCACCGCCGAGTTCGCGCAACTCCAGGGCTGCGCCCGTGAGGGTGCCGAGGAAGGTGGAGTCCATGGTGGGGCACCGTTCGAGATCCACGACAAAGTCGCGAGTGCCCTGGTGCAGCATCGACTTCACCACATTTTTCACATTGATGCTGTTTTGAAAACAGCCTTTGCCTTCGACTCGCAGCCAAAAAACGCTGCCTAATGTGCCGACAAGAATGGTGGAGGGGGGACTCACGGGTGGGGGGATAGGGAACGCTCGAAGGTCAGGGGTTTAGTTCCAAAGGAAGGACTCGGCGCTGGCAAGCAACTCCTTGCCACGCACAAGGCTAGCACGCCACGCGGTGATGGGGCCGTCGGTGCTGTAATCAGTGCCAATGATGCTGAACTCGCTGACATTGCTGCCCTTTACCGTATCGACTTGGGTCTCTCTGACTTTCACCGTCAGGCCAATGTCGCGTTGGCGGTATTCAAAGCGAACCGTGACGGGTTGCGTGCGGTCATCAGCCTTCCACGAAACGGTGTAGTAGTGCCCAGCCTTCTCCAACTGGTCGGCCAGTGTCACCGCTCCGTAGAGGCGATAGGAGCGCTCGAAGTTGATCGCAGGGTCAATGCCACGAGGCCGTTCAAGGGGTTGCAGGTGGTAGGGCTTGACCTTCGTGATTGCGCCTCCATTACCTTTGCTGGTGGAGGAACAGGAGGCGATTGCAGCCGCACAAACGGCGATGCATCCGAGGCGTGTGATGAGGCGGGAGACGGCGGTCATATCGGGCGCACATTATCGAAATGGATGTCCCACTGTCAACGTCGCCTTCGATTCATTCTCGATGTCGGCATCAGCGCCTCAATTGGCTTGTGGCTGCGATGGGGAGTTGATGCTTAGCCATTGCTGGTTGATGACCTGTGCCGCCCAGCGATGCCGTCATTCCCTGCTCAGGCCATCAACCTCCAATCATCCATTGTAATTCAGTCAATGACCCCTCTAGCTCGCATCGAAGCCCTGCGCGCCGCCTTTCCGAGCGAAGGCCTTTTCCGCGATAAGGCGTGGCTCATGTCGCCGCGAGCATTCCCTTTGCCCAGCGAGATCGTCGCCATGATCGAGGCGCTAGGCCCCGCGCTGCGAGCCTTTCAAATCGCCTGCGACCAGATCTACTTCGAGAGCGCCGAGGCACCGCAGAGCCAGCGCGGCTGGGTCGCGAAGCTGCTCGACCAAGGCAAGCCAGTGGAGATCGTGGAGCTAGGTCGTGTGGCACGCTGGCGCAACGAACTGCCGCGTGTGATCCGCCCCGATTTGGTGCTCACCGACACGGGCCTGTGCCTCTCGGAGATAGACTCGCTGCCCGGCGGCATGGGCCTCACAGCTTGGTTGCATGAAACGTATGCCGCCCTGGGTGACGATGTCATCGGTGGTGCTCAGGGCATGATCGCGGGCTTCGCCTCGGCCTATCCCCAGCACGATGTGCTCATCTCCGCAGAATCCGCCGACTACGAGCCCGAGATGCGCTGGATGCTGGACGCCGTGAAGCGCATCACGCCCGAGAAGCCGACCACGAGCCAAGTATGGAAGACCTCAGAACTCGCGCCTTCCACCCTCCTCCCTGCTTCATCTTCTCCTCTCGCTATCCCTTCCCTCTACCGCTTCTTCGAGCTGTTCGATCTTGCTAATATCGAGCACGCTGCCGACTGGCTGCGACTCGCCCGCGAAGGTGCCGTTAACCTCACGCCACCGCTGAAGGCGCACCTTGAGGAGAAGCTCTGGCTGGCACTCTTCTGGTCGCCACAGCTTGCCGACTACTGGGCCTCGGTTCTGGGCCGAGAGCACCACAGCCTGCTTAGTGCCGTCATCCCACAGGGTTGGGTTGTTGACCCCACCATGTTGCCAGCGACGGCCGTGCTTCCCGGTCTCGAAATCCATAGCTGGGACGAAGCTAAACTGTTCGGCAATAAAGCACGCGAGTTAGTGCTTAAAATCAGCGGCTTCTCCGAGCTAGGCTGGGGCTCGCGGGGCGTGTTTATTGGCCATGATATGTCGCGAGAGAGTTGGGCTAGAGCGTTGGACGACGCCCTGGCGGAATTCGCCAGCCATCCCTATATTTTACAGCATTTCCAGCGGGGTCGCCTCGTTCACCATCCCGCCTGGAATGAAGCTACTGGGATCGCAATTGAACGGCAGTCACGAGTGCGGCTATGCCCGTACTACTTCGTTGCCGTGCCAGCAGCTTCGCCACCCAAGCTCGGCGGCATACTCGCCACTGTGTGCCCCGCCGATAAAAAAATCCTCCACGGCATGACCGATGCGATGATGCTGCCATGCGTGGCCGCCTAGAGAGTCCGCACTCGCTTGGCTACGGCACAGCGGCGCTTTTTAACTTCGCCGCCACGGCCTCGCCGATGATCCTCGCGCCCTCGGCATTCACATGGGTATCGAGGATGTAATTATGCACATAACGACCCGCTTGCGCCGCCGCTCGCAGGGCTGGCGTCACGTCCAGAAAGCTGATGCCACGCTCCGTGCAGAGCTTTTGCAGATGACTTGCTAGGTCATTGGGCTGCCACTCGCGCACCTCGACAGGCAGATCATCCGTCCAGCGGATCATGCCGTGGTACACCCGATTATTCACCGGCACATAGACCAGCATCGGCTTCATCTTCATCGCCTTCGCTTCATCTGCAAAAGCCTGCACACCGAAGGCCAGAGCTTCATGCTCCTTCGCTGTCATCGTGCGTGGATCGAGCGGCAGCATGTTGCTCATCGTCACTGGCAGCTCCAGGTCGGCGTGTTGAAACCACGCGTTTTGAAAAGTCTGCGGCTTGGGTTTATTCAGCACTCCCTTCAGCGTCTCCAGTGTCGCACCGATGAAGGAATACTGCGGCTTGATCGCACGGCTAGGCCGCACGCCCGTCGTCTTGTAAGCCTCCAGCGCCTCGCACTCAGCGATGACGTCCTGCACGTCATTGCCCTCGAAGAACACCAGCACCGCCTCCTTGCAACCCGGAGCCGCACCGAAATGGCGCAGGTAGCGGGCCTCCGTGAGCAGGCTCACATCGCACACGCCGAGGTTCTTCACCCGCAAGCCCGTGCTCTCGGCGACCACGCTGCTCACCATCTGCTCGGCAGGCAGGTAGCCTAGCTCAGTGTAAGAGTCGCCCACCATCGCCACGTCCCAGTCCTTCATATTTAAGGGATTGCGAAAGCCATCGGCATCATAGCTCACCGTGATGACAGGCTCCTGGTCATACACAGGCAGCGTGCCATGCTTCAGTTGATGCACCTTTTTCAGCGGCTGCCCCGTCCACTCCATCGGCCCTGGATGCTGGAAAAACACCTCATCCAGCTCCTTGTCTGGCTCCCGTGCCCATGGAGGAAAGGCCAGCCGAGGATCCTGCTTTTTTCCACCCAACGAATGCAAGTCGATGCGCGCCCCACGCCCCACGATCTCCACCAGCACCAGCATAGAGCCGAGCACCAAGGCATTCACCGACAGCCAGCGCAGCGTCGCAGCGAGGCAGCCCGTCGTAATGAATTTCGTCCCCAATAACCAAGCCACGCCTGCCACCACAGCGGTGAAGGCCGCCACCTGCGTCGTCGATCTCGCAGGCGGCGCGGGGCCCACCAGGATCGCCACGCCCAGCAACAGCAGTGCCACAGCGATGGTGTAGCCTGGCCAGCGGCTTGGAGAAAGGGAAGTAGGCAATGGAGCATCATTCATAGGATCGGACAGGTGTGCTTTAAACTCAGCTAAATCCGACCGCCTCAATAGGCATTCGCCCGCTTAAAGAACGTCAAGAACATGATCTGGATATCCAGCAGCAAGCTCCAATTTTCCAAGTACCAGATGTCAGCGCGAATCCGTTGAGTCAGATCCGTATCACCGCGCAATCCCTTCACCTGAGCCCATCCCGTCATCCCAGGCAGCGCATGGTGGCGGGCATTGTAGTGTGGGATCTGGTGCTTGAAGTTCGCAATCAACTCTGGCCGCTCTGGCCTTGGCCCCACGAGGCTCATATCGCCGCGCAGCACGTTCCAGAACTGCGGCACCTCGTCGATATTCCACTTCCGCATGAATGCGCCAATCCGCAGCCGCCGAGGGTCTGCCACCGTGCACCACTTCGCCCCCGTGCCCTCCTCTGCATTCAGCTTCATCGACCGAATCTTGAAGATATCAAAACTCCTGCCGACGATGCCCGTGCGACGCTGGCGATAAACAATCGCTCCTGGTGATTCCAGATAAACGATCGCCCCGAAAATCGCCATGATCGGTAGCGAAATCGCCAGCCCCACTGATGCCCCCACGATGTCGATGAACCGCTTCAGGAAAAAATTAATGCTGTTGTCCAGCGGCAGACGACTCACCCCTAGCATCGGCGTGCCAGCCACCGTCTCTAGCTGCAAGCCCGACACAAAAATACGGAAGCACGCCGGGATGATTTTGAAGCCCATCATCTCCCGCTCGCACAGATTGGCGATCTCCAGCGCACGCTCGCGAGGGCCGCTCAGATCCGCGAGAATGACCAAGTCCGCGTCATTGCCATGCAGAATCCCTTCCAAATCATCCGCATGTCCCAGGCACGTCAGCCCCGTGGGCTGCACCGCCATTTCCCGCGACGTCGCCACCCAGCCCGTCACCCGGTAGGCACCCGCGCTCTGCGCATCCAGCACATGCTGCAGTTCCTCCGCATCCTCCGTCCAGCCCACGATAATCGTCCGCTGTTGCAATGCCTCCAAGCGCTGGGGATGACGCAGCATCGCATCGTAAAACCGACGCCACAGCAGCAACAGCGCCACCGTCGTCACGCCATTGATCGCCATATAAATACGCGAAATCGGCGGCTCAATGCGGAAGGCCAAAGCCACTGCTAGAAAGCCCAACGTCCAGAGAAGGCAGCCCTTGATGATGCGGCGCGACACCCAGCGGAACTGCAAAATCTTCGAGTGCTCATACACATCCAGCCAAGCCAGCACCCCAATCAGCGACAGCGTCCCCAGAATCAGATGCCCATCATACTGCCCAATCTCCTGCACACTGAAATGGCCCACCCCTTTCAGCGCCGTGTTAAACCGCAGCCAAAATGCCAGAATCGATCCCGAAAGCCCCATCATCACATCTCCTATAATTGCCAGCAATACCCACAAATGAATGTTGGCCCGGCGATGACGATTCGTTCTAGCTTCCATAGGAGAGATAACAGGCGATGAGGATTGGAGGCTCAGGGTAGCCGTTGAGACAGCGCTGCCTGTGATACTGTGGAAATTTGGTAGTTTCATCTCAGATGTGAGTTGTGGCGAGTGTGTCATTATCAGTAATTCAACTCATAATAGTGATTCTGTCCAGAATAATTATAATTTTCATCCAATTATTTAGAATATTATCAATAGTGATAATCATCGCTGATGCCGCGACCTCCTACGCCCCTCCCCTTTCGATGTTGGACGTTCCACGTTCGCTGTCCGATGATCCCCGCTCTTCCATGACATCCCCAGACCTCATCCTCGGCATCGACCTCGGCACCACCAACTCCCTCGTCGGTGTCGTCGATAGCGGCTTTCCCATCCTCCTCGCCGACGCCGAAGGCAGCCGCAGCACACCCTCCGCCATCCACGTCGCCAGAGACGGCACCACCACCGTCGGCACAGCCGCCTTGCGCCAGCGCATCCTCGATCCCACCCGCACGATCACCAGCGTCAAGCGCCTTATCGGACGCCGTGCCGCCGAGGGCGACTGGCAGCCGCCCTACGACCTGCGCAGTCTCGGCACTACTCCCATCGAAGCCTCGGCGCACATCCTGCGCCACCTCCGCTCCATCGCCGAGCGAGCCATGGGAACCCCCATCACTCGCGCCGTCATCACCGTTCCCGCCTTCTTCAACGACGCCCAGCGCAACGCCACCAAACGCGCTGGTGAATTGGCCGGGCTCACCGTCGAGCGCATCCTCGCCGAGCCCACCGCCGCCGCCCTCGCCTACGGATTGGACAAGCTCGACGAACGCAAAAAAGTCGCCGTCTATGACCTCGGCGGCGGCACCTTCGATGTCTCCATTTTAGAGATGCGCGACGGCGTCTTTCAAGTCCTCGCCACCGCTGGCGACACCCAGCTCGGCGGCGACGACATCGACCGAGCTGTGGCAGAAATGCTGAATGATGAGTGCAGCGCAATGAATGCAAAAGGCAGCGCAGCCCCTTTTCACACAGTCTTGGTTTCCGCAGCCGAAGCCGCCAAAAAACGCCTCAGCACCGAACTCACCACCCGCATCGACCTGCCCTTCATCGACGGCCAGCGTAGCCTCAGCATCGACCTCACCCGCACCGAGTTAGAGCGCCTCGCCACCCCCTTCGTCGAGCGCACCCGGCAGCATTGCTGGCGAGCCCTTACCGATGCAAAACTAAAGCCCAGCGACATCGACGTCGTCCTCCTGGTCGGCGGCAGCACCCGCATGGATCTCGTCCGCCGCACCGCTGCCGACATCTTCCAGCGCGAGCCCAATACCTCGCAAAACCCCGACGAAGCCATCGCCCTCGGAGCCGTCATCCAGGCCGGAATGCTCAGCGGTGCCCTACGCCAAGTCGTGCTACTCGACGTCACCCCGCTCTCCCTCGGCATCGAGACCTTCGGCGGCCTCATGAACATCATCATCCCCCGCAACACCACCATCCCCTGCAAAGCTGGCGAGATGTTCACCAACGCCGTCAGCAACCAAGACGCCATGCTCATCCGCGTGCTCCAGGGCGAGCGCGAACTCGCCAAAGACAACTGGGATCTAGGCCGCATCGAAGTCCCCTTCCCCCCAGGGGCCAAAGGCAGCGCCCGCGTCGGCGTGCAATTCGCCATCGACGCCAACGGCATCCTCCAAGTCCTCGCCCGCGACACCGCCACCCAGCGCGACACCCTGCTAGAGATCCAAAACACCGCCATCGACGTCGATGACGAGCGCATTGAAAAAATGATCGCCGAGAGCGTCGATCAAGCCTTTGAGGACATGAACGCGCGAATCTGGACTGAAGCCAAACTCAAAGCCGAAGAACTCCTCCCCGCCGTCGCCGAAGCCCTTCAACAACTCGGCTACGCCATTCCTCCCGCCGAGGCCACCGCCATCCAAGCCGCCGCCCAAACCGTGCGCGACATCCTAGCCAACGACCTCCACGACACCCGCGCCCTAAAAGCCGCCAACGCCACCCTCGACGACGCCACGCAAAGCCTCGCCGTGCTGCTCATCGAGCAAGCGATGGATGAGGCCCTGGCGCGAAAGGGACTTGCCTAGCTGCACGGTACCCAATGCCTGCTAGCTCGCAGAGTCCCTCTGAAAAAATCTCAAATTCCGATTGCTCATCACTAATAAGACGGTTATTTCTGTATAGACAGAAATAACCACCATGACTGATCTAACGCCCATCGCCCGCAAGTTTGTGACCCATTGGGGGGAACTCGGCACTCGCTGGGGTATCAACAGAACGATGGCCCAGGTTCATGCGTTACTCTATCTCAGCGAAAAGCCGATGAACGCTGAGGACATCTGTGAAGTTTTGCAGTTTGCTAGGTCGAATGTCAGCACCGCCGTCAAGGAACTGCAAGGCTGGGGCATTGTGCGAGTGGTGCATCTGCAAGGCGACCGGCGCGACCACTTCGAGAGCATGAAGGATGTCTTCGAGATGTTCCGCATCATTATGATGGAACGCAAGCGGAGGGAGATCGATCCCACGTTAAAGCTCCTGCGCGAGGCTGCCGAGGACATGGGCAAGACCAAGGGCGACGCCGTGACCAAGGAGCGACTGCAAGGCATGTTGGACTTCTTTGAACTCGCCAACACCTGGGCCGTACAAGTCGAAAAGACCCCCACGCCCGTGTTGCTCAAAGCAGTAAAAATGGGCGAGAAGCTCTTCAAGCTACTGGGATTGATATAACGCCACCTTGGCACCCCACTCAACCAGCCCTCTTTTTTGCACCATGATTTCTCAAATTGCAGTAATAACCGATAATAAAGGATGGATTGAAATGTGGGTGCTCGCGGCCTCACTGTTTTTCATCGCCAAGACCTGCCTCATCTGGCGGCATCGGCACACAACCCTTCTCAATCTCGACACACTCAGTTTCATCTTCCTGTGGCCAGGATTTGATCTTGTAGCCTGGAATCGTGCAACGCTCACCAGCAGCACTTCATTAGGGGCACGAGGCCTTGCCAATCTCGTCGGTGGCGCTGGGCTAACGTGGGGCCTTGCCCGCTGCGTGGCTGATCCATTCTACGCGACATGGGTCGCAATGATCGGCTTTGTCATTGCCATGCATGGCGGCCTGTTCACGCTACTCGCCGCGTATTGGCGCAGCCGGGGGCGAGATGTCGCACCGCTCATGCACTGCCCAGCAGCGGCAACTTCGGTGACAGAGTTCTGGGGCAAACGCTGGAATACCGCCTTCCGTGATCTCGCTCATGGGCTCATTTTCAAGCGGCTACTTCATCGGGGCTACACAGCGCCTGTTGCTGTATTCATCGTCTTCCTCGCATCGGGCATCGTCCACGAGCTAGTCATCACCGTGCCTGCCCGAGGTGGCTATGGTGGGCCGACGTTATACTTTATACTTCAGCCGCTGTGTATGTGGATGGAGCGCAGTTGCCCTTTCAAAAAGAACGGCTTCGTCTGGCGCATCCGGGCGCTCGTCTTCCTCATCGCGCCGCTGCCGCTGGCTTTCCCTGCCGCCTTCGTCGAGCGCGTTATGCGCCCCTTCTTCACCTTCATCCAAGCCCTACCATGACCCTCACTCTTCATCATCTCATCTTACTCGGTGGCATTGGCCACTTCGGCATCATCGCGGCCAGCATTCAGGTGCCGCGCATCTTTGACTGGAAGCACGAACTCGCGCCGCTCCATCCCTTCGTACGCCAGCTTTTTTGGGTCTATGGTGTGTTCATCGTCATGACCATCGCTAGCTTTGGGATCATCACGTTGGTCAATGCCGAGGCCCTCGCGCAGGGCACCCCACTGGCCCGCAGCATCGCCGCCTTCATCGCTATCTTCTGGGCCGCACGTCTCGCCGTGCAGTGCTTCGTCTTCGACGCTCGCCCCTTTCTCACCAGTACTTGGCGCTGGCTCGGCTACCACACGCTGAGCGCTGCCTTCGTCTATTTCACCGCTCTCTACGGCTACCTCGCTATTCGCTAAAAACCACTAAACCATGAACACACTCTACACCCATCTCCCCACCTTCTTGCTGCTTGCCGCCGCAGGCCAGCTCTTCATTGCCGTGCTCGGCCTCATGATCCCGCGCCTGCTGCATTGGCAGGAACCCATCGCCCAAATGCCCTTGCTCGTGCGCGAGGTGTTTCATGTTCACACTTTCTTCATCGCGCTGACCTGCGCCATCTTTGGCAGCATCACCTGGCGCTTCGCTGCTGACATCGCTCAACCTACACATGAGCTTATGCGTTGGTTCGCCGCCGCCATCGGCCTGTTCTGGGGCATCCGCTGCATCATGCAGTGGACGTTCTATTCATCGAGCCACTGGCGCGGCCTACGCGACAAGACCCTCGCCCACTGGGCGCTCTTCCTCGGTTACGGAGCCTTTGCCGCGACCTACCTCCTCGCCGCCTTTCGCAACTGAGTGCCAACCTCACACCCAACCACCACGCTCATGAACCGAGACATCGCCATGAATCCCATCCCACTGCGCCAACTCCACAACCTCAAACTCGCCGCTCGCGCTGCAGTCGGCTTCGTCTGGTTCTACGAAGGCCTCGTGCCCAAGATTCTCAAAGTGGCCCCGCATCAGATCGACATGGTTCGCCACAGCGGCTGGTGGTGGGGCTCGCCCGAGACAACCCTCTTCTGGCTCGGTATCGCCATGATGATCGCTGGCATCATCCTCACCCTTGGCTGGCTAGAAAAACTCGCCCAACTCGCGGCCATACTATCGGTTCTCGTGCTCATCGTCCTCGTTGTCAGCACCTACCCACCCGCCGCCTATGACCCCTTCGGTGGTCTGGCCAAAGATGCCTGCCTCTTCACCTGCTCAGCCGTGGTCTGGGTGCTGAGCGGCAAGACATGAAAGGCAGAGCCAACAAACAAGCATTACACAAAGTCTGGTTTGCGGATCATCAGTAATCCGCAAAGTATCCGAATCGCCCTGCCATGAAACGACTGCGCCGAATCATCCTGCTTCTATGCGCCCTAGTCACCGTCGCCTTCTTCGCCCTCACCTGGCTCGCCAGCAGTCGGCTCATCTGCCCGTCATGCCGCCCGTTGCAGGACTACCATCGCGATATTCTCTCGCACGCCATTGAGCACGGAATGAGGATCGAATCCTTCGTCGTGGGGCAGATGCCATGCCTGCTCTGCGAACCCATCGCCCAGCCCGGAGCAGCGGTGAAGGGCAACAAGCTGCGAGTCGAACTACAAGCTAGCGGCACAACGCTGCAACCTTGGGGCAAAATAGAAGCCACTCTGGTGCTGCTGCATGGACACACGGGTTGCAAAGAAGACCACCTCCCCGTCGCCGAACGTTTCTGTGCTGCTGGCTTCCGTTGTTTGCTCATAGACCTCCCTGGGCACGGCCAGCATCCTGCCGCCTTTGCATCGTTCGGAGTCCATGAGGCCAAGCTCCCCTACGAAGTCCTGCAAGCCGCAGCCCAACGCTTCCAATTCAATCCCAAGCCCGCTGCACTGTTCGGCATTTCGCAAGGTGGAGCCATTGCCCTACAAGCCGCCGCTCGCCCCCATGAGCCTTGGTTTGCCATCGCGGAATTGTCGAGCTTCACCTCACTGGATCGCGTGATCGCCGACCAATCCCAAAGCCTCTTTGGCCTCCTCGCACCCCTTGCCGAAAGCGTCGTGACGATGCTCATCAAACAACGCGCCAGTTACACCCCCGCGCAAATTCGTCCCATGGATGCCGCTTCAAAATTGACTATCCCCGTGCTCATCGGCCACGGCGATAAAGATACCTTCGTCACCCCTGATCAAGCCCAGGAACTGCTTGCTGCAATACCATCTATAAAGAAGCAATTCCTCAACATCCCCGGCGCTGGCCACAGCAACGTGCTCGTCACCAATGCCCCTGTGTATGCAACCCTTTGCCAGTTCTATCTGGAGGCACTCAGCCCACAACCTTCACAAGAGAGTCCGCCACTGCTGCTGCCTGATAACACCCAAAAGTGACGCGTCATTTGCTGGCTTGACCTCCAAGTGCATGAACTCCTCGCCACCCTTTCTCCATTGCCTCGCCAATATTGCAAGGTATGGGCAACGGCCCCATGCCCGCTCCAACCAAAACCACTGCCGTGTTGCAGCTCCTCTGCCTCATTGCAGTGGCGCTCGCGGTGCCTGCGCTGGTCTGCCGTGGCGTGCGTGTGGTCGAGGCGGAGAGCTTTCCCACGGGCGAAAAATTGGATCCTACGACTGAACGTCAGCGCCTTCAGCAGGATCAGCCGGACTGGATTTTCGTTGGCAACTCCATGCTCAACTCACGCGTGGACACGCGCTATCTCAGCAGGATCAGCGGGCATAAAATCCGCAAAGTCTCCGAGGGCGGCACGCAGTCGGCGCTGTGGTTTCTCTTCCTGAAGCGCATAATCTGTGAGTCCGGCGTGAAGCCCGCAAACGTGACGGTGTTCTTCCGCGAGACCGATCTCACCTGGCCCGACTTCCGCGTCACCGGGCTCAATGAACAACTCATCGCCAAGCTCGATGGCCCTGCGCAGCCCGAGTGGCAGCAAGTCATGGCCTGGCGCACGGCGGCAGGCGCGGGCATCGCGGGCGCGATGAGCAACGCGCTAAAGACGCTACTCCCCACCGAGGCGCTGCTTGACTACTCACGCACACGGCTCCAGGGCTTTGCCTTCGAGCTGACGGAGTTTGGCCAAAGCGTGCCCCATGGCGTGCGCCGCGTGGAGTTGAACGAACTCTTCTCACTCAGCGGCCTGCGCCATGACCTCGGTAGCGATGCCGCGACTGCAAACGGTTCAGCAGCACAAACGACGAACAACTCAGCAGCCATTGCCGACCCCGGTGTGTATGAAAATGGGCCGATGCACTTCGACCCCTCGCCCAGTGCTTCCTTTCTGCCGCACATGATTGCTCTGGCAAAAAGCAGTGGCTTCAAGCTGAACTTCCATCGTGTGAAACGCCGTGCGCAAGTCAGCGGCCTAGCCGCCGATAGCCGCCTCACACAGGCCTACATGGCCGACCTCCGCGCCTACCTCGCCACCCAGGACTGCACCTTCACCGACGAGTCGAAGGATGCCGCCATCACCGCCGATCTCTACGCGGATGGCGACCACATCAGCAGCGCCACCGCCGTGCAGCACCGCTACAACGACATCCTTTGGCAGCGCCTACGCCCGGTCATCGGCAATGGCTCGCGCAACCCCAAGCCTTGAGTCACGCATGGTCTTCCAAAGCATCGACTACCTCCTCTTCCTCGTCGCGCTACTCGCCGTGTATTTCTGGCTGCCACAGCGCGGGCAGAACGTGCTGCTCATCGCCGCTAGCTACCTGTTCTACGGCTGGGTACATTCCTGGTATCTCATCCTCATCGGCACCACCACGTTGTTCGATTGGGGCTGTGCGCTGGCCATAGACGCAAGCACTGACGCCACTCGGCGACGGCGCTTTTTGATCCTCAGCCTCGGGGTAAATTTCGCTATCCTGTGCGCTTTCAAATACTTCGGCTTCTTCGCTGAAAACGTCACCACTGTGCTCGCCAGCATCGGCCTCATGCCGTCGCCGTGGATCATCCACATCGCCCTGCCCGCGGGCATCTCGTTCTTCACCTTCCAGAGCGCCTCGTATGCCATCGACGTGTATCGCCGACACACGCCCGCCTGCCGATCTCTGGTCGAGTATGCCACCTTCGTTTCCTTTTTCCCCCAGCTCGTCGCCGGCCCCATCGAGCGTGCCGGGCACATGCTGCCGCAGTACCGCACGCTGCGACGCCCAGGCTTGGGGAACATCCGCAGCGGCCTCGTGCTCATCCTCTGGGGGCTATTTCAAAAGGTTGTCATCGCCGACAGCGCCGCACTGCTGGCCGATAAAGTCTTCTCCCTCGCCGCGCCGAGTTTCCCCGTGCTGTGGGGCGGTGTGCTGGCCTTTGGTGTGCAAATTTATGCCGACTTCAGCGGCTACACCGACATGGCTCGCGGCTCGGCGCGGCTCATCGGCATCGAGCTTTGTGCCAACTTTAACGACCCCTACATGGCTCAGTCGCCCACCGACTTTTGGCGACGCTGGCACATGAGTTTATCGACCTGGTTCCGCGACTATGTCTTCATCCCCCTCGGTGGCTCGCGCACCACTGCCAGCAGGATCGCGGTGAACCTCATCATCACTTTTTTCCTCAGCGGCCTGTGGCATGGCGCGAGCTGGAATTTCATCATCTGGGGTCTCTACCACGGCGTTCTTATCGCCCTGTGGCCACACCTTGCGCGACTCATCCCTGTGCTGGGAAAATCCGGCGGCTGGGCTGGCACCGTGCTGCGCGTCATGCTCACCTTCACTCTCGTCCAAATCGGCTGGCTGATATTCCGCGAGCACAGCGTCGCCATGCTGGTGCGCACTTGCACGCTGAGCCCCTTTGCCGCCTCAGCAGCCGAGTGGCGCATGGGCGCAGGCATGGCCGTGCAAGCCCTGCTCTACGGCCTACCGCTGCTCGTGGTGCTGCCGCTACTGCGCAGGCTCGGCAGCTTCCCCGCGCTGGACGACACACGCTCACTCACTTGGCGCTGGACGCTCGCGCAGACCACTGCCGCTACGCTCTGCCTCATGGGCATCTGTGCCCTGCGCTGCGCCGTCGGCAGCGACTTTATCTATTTCCAATTCTAACCGCAACGCCGCCACCTCCACCACGACACCTCTCTCATGCAGCCTTGACTCATAGCGCGACCTTGCCTCAGTGCGCACTTCTCACTCCATGTTTCACCGCCTTGCCAGACTCCTATGCATCGTTGCCATGCTGGCCGTCAGCGGGCTACCGACAGGGCTGGTGCAATGCTACGCTTGGGCGACGATGATTGAGGCTCGCAGTGTGGAGGCGACTCTCGCAGAGGCTGTGTCATCGACCTTTGACGGTGAACATCCCTGTGCGCTGTGCCTCGCGGTGAAGAAGACCAGCGACGACCAACGAGAAAAAGAAAAGCACGGCACCGCGCCCAATGAGGCGAAGTTCGTGCGCACTGGTGGCGTCGAAGTTGCCTTCCAGTTGCTCCCTTTGCCACGCCGACTCATTGGCGTCCTTGATACCGATGTTTCCGGCCATGCACGCGCTGGCTTCGGGCGGAGTTGGCTGCGGCCACCTGTGGCCTTGTCGGCTTAGTAGGCAAGCTGTGTGCTAGACTTGGCGAATGAGAGGTAGTCCCTGGGTTTGAGCCCAAAGAGACTTGTTCATTGCCAAGGCTATGACACCTAGCCAAGCCATTCAAAGCCCAACGCTGGATCCCTATCAATGACTGTGGGGCAAGGCTCTGGACGACTCTGCCGGGCAAGATAGCGCTAGCACAACCACGCGAAACTAAGCTCCTACCCATTCCCACTCATATCGACTGCTCGATCAACCACCCCATCCCATTTTTTACTGCCACCATGAAACACATCTTCCTCACCCTCGCCCTCGCGGCCCTCACCACCACAGCCATCGCCCACCACGGGCGCGACTTTATCCTCGTCGAAGACCACACCTGCCCAGCCCCTGGCGGGATGTTTCTACTCGGTAACTTCGAGTGGGAAAAGGGCAACGAAGGCAGCGAATACGGCTTCTCGCCCAGCTTGATGGTTGGCGTATTGCCGCAACTCTCCCTGAGTATTGAAGCAAGCTTCCGCGAGGAAGTCGGCGCTGACTGGAAATACGCCAGCGTGACCCCCAGTGCCCACATCCAACTCACGCCCGCTGACTCCAAGTCCCCGGTGCGATTTGGTCTCAGCGCAAGCTACCAATTTGCCGAGGGCGAAGAGGCCGACCACCACGCCGAGGAAGAGGAAGCAGAAGGACATCATCATCACGGCTCATCCATTCACAACCATGACGACAATGCCCTCATCGCTCGCTTCATCACCGAGGCCGACCTCGGAGATTTCAAGGCCGTGCTGAACATCATCAACGTCACGCCAGACGAGGGCAGCACAGCCTGGGGCTACGCTGTCGGCGTGCGGTGCCCAGTTTGCGATACCGTGTCGCTCGGGGTCGAGGCACTCGGCGACTTTGCCTCGGATGGCTGGCAAGAGTTCGGCCCAGCGGCCTACATCGAGCCCATACATAATCTGACCCTCAAGCTCGGCATCAGCTTTGGTCTCACTGAAGAGACGCCTGATTTCAGCGTGCGCACTGGCATCGTTTATCGCTTCTAGTCGCCACCCCTTCCCCCAACCACACAACCCAACATCAACACCACCATTCAGCCCATGAAATCCATCCTCAAAGGCAGCCTCGTGTTTACCCTCCTCAGCCTCAGCGCTGCCACCGCAGACGCCAATGACGTCATCAAAGACGCCATGAAAAAATACCATAAAGGTGAAACCTCATTGACCAAAAAAGTCGGTGGCGGCGAAGCCTCGCCCAGCGAAATCGCCAGTCTCTTAAAAGCCTACGAAGACATGGCCAAAGAGTCCCCGCCCAAGGGCACCAAAGGAAGTTGGGACACCAAGGTGGGTGCGCTCATCACTGGTGTGAAGCAGATCCAAGGCGGCGGCTCAGCAGGTGCCTTCAAGCAAGCCGTGGCCTGCAAGGCCTGCCACGACGTCCATAAGGGCAAATAACCTTTCACCACCCCCTTCGCATGGCTCAAAGCCCTGCTCCCCTGGCCACCATGACCACACCGGGAGCAGGGCCCGCCCACGCACCGCCGCCCGTTTGCGGCAGAGACGCGAGGCCCGTGCAAGTGATCCGCTCGGAGTTTCTGGTCAGTTTCTCCGAGCGGATCAATCTTCATTTCTCATACGACAGCCGCCTTTTCAATGCTGCGATCTAGTTTACCAGTGTTTGCGTCGCGGTCAGACGCCATCTGTGTGGAATAACAGCCGCAGTGCTGAGCCTTCAGAGCGCCTTGCCCATATTTGCATTTTGCGAGGCTTTAGCGCGTGCGCCTCTTCAGGCTAAATTCAAGCACTGCGTTTGATGGCGATAAACCCAACAGCACTTATGAAGTGGTACCCCCGGTAGGATTCGAACCTACGACAAAAAGATTAAGAGTCTTCTGCTCTACCAACTGAGCTACGGAGGCGTTGTTTTCTGCGGGCGAGGAGATACCACGAGGGAAGAATTGTGCAAGCTCGTGTTTGACGAAAAAGCAGATGACCCTACACTCAAGTCCACCCAACCGCTGCCTCATGGTGTAATGGTAACACAGGAGATTCTGAATCTCTCGTTCAAGGTTCGAGTCCTTGTGAGGCAACCACCCGTAGAATAAGGTTTCCAGCGCTTTAAGCGCCCAGTGAAAAAAGTGGATCGGGCAATAATCGGGCAATTTGCGACCTCATCCCCGGCTTACCCTCAAACGCTTGGAAGCCTGATTCCTCCAAGGTTGCAGCCCGCCAGGGTGCCGGAAGTGGTTGAATCGCTTCGCCACCAGCCAAGCCCCCACCGTGAAGCCAACCGCGCTTAACCGCAGAGAACCACGCTCACCACTTTAGCGAAGCAATACCCCACCGAGTGAGTGGGGAATTACAGCCAGCCAAAATTTGCACCCCCGGCCCACCGTTGCCCAATCGCTCACGATGTAGCGAGCCCCGCCCCACCCCCGGC
>JANOAR010000264.1:0-21440 GCA_031411235.1 Verrucomicrobiota bacterium
CCTTGATTGCGGAGATGATCTCCGTCGTGGTGATTTGAGTTGGCGTTTTCATAACACTCCAACTATACCACGCTTGATTTTACGTTGCTAAACGCCACAGATTCTTGCTGTACGGGCTTTCATGTCGCCTGACCCCTTTCAGACCCCTATTCTCGTGACCCCTATTCTCGCCATTCTTTGCTCCTTCGCCATCGCCTACGCCGAGCGACCGCATCCCGAAGCACCATTGCCTGCGGGCGTGGAAGGCCAGCCGGGGCTGCGCTTTGTGGACATCAATGGCGATGGCTTTGAAGACATCGTGTTCTCGAACCGCGAGGGCTACGGCGTTTACCTCTTTAACGAGGTCGAGCGCAAGGGCCTCGGTTGGATTATCGGCTGGCCGCATCTCATCCGCGCGGGCAAGGCGGGTGATGCGAATGTGCTGCCGCTGACCACGAGTGGGGAGGTTGTTTTCAAAGACAACGCGATGTGGGTGAAGGGCGTGAAGACGATGAGCTACGTTGAGCTGTGCCGTCCACCGGCACCGCCATCGCGCACGCCGCAGGAGTCGCTGAAAGCGTTGCATGTGAAGTCTGGTTTCAAAGCGGAACTCGTCGCGAGCGAGCCGCTGGTGCAGGACCCCGTCTTCATCGACTGGGATGCGCGTGGGCGCATGTGGGTCGTGGAGATGGCGGACTATCCGTTTCACGAGCGCCATGGCGAAACGCACGCCGGCCGTGTGAAGGTGCTCGAAGACACGAACGACGACGGCATCTATGACAAGGCCACGGTCTTCCTTGATGACTTGCAGTATCCCAATGGCCTCGCGTGCTGGAAGAACGGTGTCTTCATCGCCAGTGTGCCGGATGTGTTCTTCGCCGAGGACACGGATGGCGATGGCAGGGCGGACAAGCGCACGCCGATCCTCAAGGGCTTCAACATCGGCAATCCCCAGCACTTGATGAATGGCTTTGCGTGGGGCCTGGATGGCTGGCTCTACGGCGGCAATGGCGACAGCGGCGGCCTCGTCACCGATGTGAGCACGGGCAAGCAGCATGATCTCAGCGGACGTGATTTTCGCTTCAATCCGCGCACGGGTGAATTCCAACTGCAACCTGGCAAAGCGCAGTATGGCCGCTGGCGCGATGATTTTGGAAACTGGTTCGCCAACAGCAATGCCAACCTCGGCTGGCACTACTTCTTGGATGACCGCTACCTCGCGCGCAATCCGCAGCTCGCCGTGCGCAGCATCCGACAAAACATCAATCCCCAAGGCACGCATTTGTTCCCCGCCAGTGCGCCTCTCCGAAGGCTTAACCAGCCGGACTCGGTGAACACTCTGACCTCGGGTTGCAGCCTCATGCCGTATCGCGACAGCGTCTTCGGCGAGGCGTATGCAAGCAGCGTTTTCATCTGCGAACCCGCAAACAACCTCGTGCATCGTGAGGTACTCGAAGCCGATGGCATCAGCTTCAAAAGTCATCGCGCTGATGATGAAAAGGAAAGTGAGTTCCTTGCCAGCGAGGACAACTGGAGCCGCTTCACGCAGGCCCGCACCGGCCCCGATGGCTGCCTCTACATCGTCGATTTTTATCGCCTCATCCTTGAGCATCCCGAGTGGATACCGAAGCAGATGCTCGACACACTCGACCTCCGCGCAGGCAGTGACAAAGGCCGCATCTATCGCATCAGTCCGATCGGACATATCCGTCAGATCCGTCCGATCAGTCTCACCTCCGACAACGGCTGGAGCCGCGACACCGCGCAGCGCTTGCTCATCGAAAGCGGCTCGCCGTGGAGCAGCGACACGCTCACGGGCTCCATCGCAGCGCAAGTGCAGCAGCTCTGGGCCATGCACACACTCGGCACGCTGCCACTCACTCTATTGAAGAACGCGATGCGCGACAAAGACGCACGTCTTCGCGAAAACGCCGTGCGCATTGGCGAGAGTCACCTCAGCGACGCAACCGTGCTCACCGCCATCATCGCACTCGCCGACGACGCTGACGTGCGCGTGCGCATCCAAGTCGCCTTCACGCTCGGCGAGAGCAAGGACACACGCATTGCCGCTGTGCTCAGCGCCTTGGCGAAACGCGATGCCGCGACCCCTGGCATGTTGATCGCGCTGCTCACCTCAGCGCCGAACCACGCCGAAGCGAAGCAGTGGAAGGCCATGTTTGATGGCAGTCAAAAAGCCACCAACACCGCGCCGCCACCCAAGATCGTCAGCAACACCAATCCCGACCGCGAGAAGGTCGTGAAGGCGTATGCCAGTGTCGCAAGGCTGACTGGCGATGCCACGCGCGGCCACGTTCTTTACAGCGCCGTGTGCATCGCGTGCCATCGCTTGAAGAACGAAGGCAACGAGATCGGCCCCGACCTTAGCACCATCGCCAGCAAGCCCACCGAGCAGTTGCTCGTAGCCATCCTCGATCCCAATCGCGCCGTCGAGCAGCGCTTCCTCGCGCAAACCATCACGCTCAAAGACGGCAAGCAACTCATCGGCATGATCGCTGAAGAAACCGCCAACAGCATCACGCTCAAGCTCGGCGGCTCGGTCGAAGTCATCCTGCGCAGCAATATCGCAAAGACCGAAGCCAGCACGAAATCCCTGATGCCAGACGGCTTGGAGTCACTGCTGAACCCGCAGCAAGTCGCGGACGTGCTCGCTTGGATTCGGGCGAAATAGCCCACCATTCCCACATCATGAGATACCTTCTATTCCTCTCGTTCATCGCTCTGCCGCTTCGCGCCTTCTCGTTCGAAGCTGGCGAAGCAGCAGTGGACATCACACCGCCCGTGGGCACGGCCCTCGGCGGGTATCATTACGGTGGCGACCCGCCGCAGCCTCGCCTTTCCAAAGGTGTGTGTCCACGCCAGCGGAAGCACGCGCGCTGGTCATGCGGCATGGCGACACCACGGCGGTCATTGTTTCGGTGGACATGCTGAACATGTCCTTTGCCATGACCCAGCGATTGCAGTCGGCGGTGGAGGCGAAGCTCGGCATCCCCGCCGCGCATGTTCATGTCAGCGCCACCCACACACAGCCATTCGATGCCGAGCATCGCCTTCAACCGGCACTGGGGCCGCCCCCAATCCGACCTACGAGATCATGGTCGAAGCCGCGATACTTTCGGCAGTGACGAATGCCCACGCCGACCTCACACCAGCGACGCTGCGCACGGGCAGTGCGTCAGTCATTGGCGGCAAACATAACCGCACCGAGCGACCCGAGAAGGTGAAGACCAATGCGGAGTTCAACGCGGACTCCACGGATGCTGATCGCTGGTTGGACACGCAGCTCAAGGTGCTCGTCATCGAGCGAAAAGACCGGCCCGCCGTGCTGTGGTATCACTTCTCCGCGCACTGCACTGCTTCGGGCTCCATGCGCTCGCTCGCTGGCGCGGACTGGCCTGGAGCGGTGCAGAAGATCGTGCGTGATGAGAAGAAATTCTCGCCCGCCTTCCTGCAAGGCCACATTGGCGACGTGGCTCCAGGCCCCATCGAGAGCGGCAACGTGGCCAAGACCGATGGGCGGACACAACGGCCCCGTCGAAGCCTACCATCGTCTCTTTGCCAAAGACACCACGCCCATCGAGCAACAGAAAGCCATGCTCGCGCAAAAGCGCAGCGTGCTTGATACCGTGATCGACAACGCCAATGCCCTGAAACGCGGTCTCGGCAAAACCGACACCGCCAAGCTCGAAGAATATTTCCAGGGCATCCGCGACATCGAGACACGCCTCAGCAAAGACGAGCAATGGATCGGCGTGCCGCAGCCGAAAGCCCTGCTGGCCGAGCCTGCTCCCGGTCTCGCCGGGCGGGAGGAGATCAAGCTCATAATAGCATAGCCACATGAACGGAACCAACCACGGGCATCATTGGCGGTGACTTTTGCCAGTGCTTCGCTGATGGCTTGGTCGAGTGCTTCGGGTGTGCGGGCCTCTGCTGCTCGCAACAGTGCTTTGATCTTGCCTCACATCTTATCGATAGCGTTGAGATGAGACGGGCAGGAACCTGACTTGCGCTCCAACGGCTTCAGAGAGTTAAATCGGGCTTATGCCTTGAGGTGACGTCGCATGGCCATGCGGTGCCCGGCGAGGATGGTCGGCTTGCGTCCTGCACACATGGCCTCACTCAACCCCCAAGCAAAGCGAACGAAAGCGCTGATGGTGGCAGCCAAGGCGATTGCTGTCCTTTTCAGCTTTTTCCCAATTCTACTGCCGCTACGAGAACGACTTCCGCAGGTGACTGGGCAGAATGTGCAGCGCTTCGCGGTACTTCGCCACGGTGCGACGTGCGACGTGGATGCCGCGTTCGTTGAGCATCTTGGTGATCTTGTCATCGCTCAGCGGTTTCCTCGGCGTCTCGCCCGAGATGATCTCGCCAATGGCATTTTTTACACTGGTGTTGCTCAAGTCTTCGCCGCTCTCCGTTTGCAGCCCTTGGGTGAAGAAATAGCGCATCTCAAACACCCCCTTCGGCGTGGCGATGTACTTGCCCGAAATCGCACGGCTGACGGTCGTCTCGTGAACCTCGATGACGGTCGCCACTTGCGACATCGTCAGCGGACGCAGGAAGGCAGGGCCTTTTTCCAGGAACTCGCCTTGGTGCTTGATGATCTCTGAGGCGATGCGCTGGATGGTATTCTGCCGCTGCTGAATGCTGCGAATGAGGAACTTCCCACTGCGGATTTTATCGCGGATGTACTCGCGGGCTTCGCTGTTCGCTTGCGGCTGCACGAGCATGTCTTTGTAGGCATTGCTGATGCGCAGTTGCGGCAGGTCTTCATTTGTCATCACCGCCACCCATTCACCACCTTGGCGCTCGGTCACGATATCGGGCGAGACATAATGATTCGACATCGCGATGAACCGCGACGCTGGCCGTGGATCGAGCGTGCCGATGAACTCTGCGGCGCGCGATACCTGCTCGACGGGCACCGCGAGTTTCTTTGCCAAGATGGGGAAACGCTTCCCCGCGAGGTCATCCATGAACTGATCCACAAGGCGATGCGGTAGGCTGTGCTTTTTACCCACGCGCTCGAGTTGGATGAGCAGACACTCACGCAAATCCGTCGCGCCCACCCCGGTGGGATCGAAGGTGGTGAGGATGGCTTTGGCCTTCTCCAGCCCCTCAATGGGGATTGCGTGTTGTAGGCTCAAGTCTTCAATGGAGTTCGAGAGAAAACCTTTGTCATCCAAGCTACCGATGAGGAACTCCACTAGCACCCGCACTTCCTCGCTCGGTGGCGTCGCAGTGCGGAGTTGGGCCAGCAGATGTTCTTGTAGCGTCGTCGCCGCTGTGATGGACTCCATCATGTAGCGATAGCGCTCGTCGTCATCATCACGACGAGGAGTGGCCACGCGACTTTGCGACCAGTAGTCGCGCCATTCCTCGTCCATCTGCGAGGCATCGGCCATTTCAGGATCGCCATCAGGATCATCGGGCACAGCATCCTGCAACGACACCTCGGGAGTCTCGACTTCCAGCACAGGATTGGTGGAAATTTCTTGCTGGATGACCTGACGCAACTCCAGCGTAGCGGCCTGCAATATCTGCAAGCTCTGCTGCATCTGCGGCCCGATGGAGAGCTTCTGCGATTGGGTTTGAAAGAGTCCGTGTTCGGCCATGGAAGAAAAAAATTAGAGGGAAGAGAAGAAACCCAGCCCACTTGGCATGTCCAAGCAATGATCGGGCCAAATGAAGAAAAGGAATTTTTGAGTTTCGTGTGACGGCATTTTGGAGATGCTAACCCATGCTCCATTTTCTTCGCCGCATCGCGCCCTCTGCTGCCCTTGTCTTGCTTACTCTCACCAGTCACGCAGAGACGGGAACACCAGCGAAAGAGCCAACAATCCATGCCAAGTCCCAGGCCGAAAACCTCGGCGAATGGATGGGCTACCAGCGGCTCGATTTTCTCATCGACGGCAAAAAGAGCTGGCTCGTCCTGCCCAAGGTCGCGGCCAAGGGCAATCCCTGGGCGTGGCGCACTGAATTCTTTGGCCATGAGCCTCAGGGCGACATCGCCCTCCTCGGCAAAGGTTTTCACATCGCCTACACCGACGTGACCAACCAGTATGGCGGCCCCATCGCGATGGATCACATGGACAAGTTTTACTCCTACCTCCTGGAGAAGCATCAGCTCTCCGCGAAGACCACGCTGGAAGGCTTCAGTCGCGGTGGCCTATTCGCCCTCAACTGGGCCATCCGCCACCCCGAGCGTATCGCCTGCCTCTACCTCGATGCGCCCGTATGCGACATCTTGAGTTGGCCCGCTGGCTTCGCCACGGGCAAAGGCTCGCCCACTGATTGGGAGCGCTGCAAAGCCATCTACGGTATCAAGAATGACGCCACAGCCCGCACCGCCAACCTCGGCCCCATGCACCATCTCGCAACCCTCGCCGCTGCCAAGGTGCCCATCCTCAGCGTCGTCGGTGATGCCGACAAGGTCGTGCCTCTCGGTGAAAACTCCGCCCTGCTCAAGACCCGCTACGAAGCGCTCGGTGGCCCTATGGAAATGATCGTCAAGCCCGGTTGCGACCACCATCCCCACAGCCTCAAAGACCCGCAGCCCATCGTCGATTTCATCCTCAAGCACACGCTGCCTTAGCACCGCCTACTCGCCCAACACTTTCAGTCGTTCATCCGCGAGATCGAGGCGATACATGAGTTGATTCCTATCGTAGCGCGGCACGCGATCACCACCCACAGCGCTGGCGAAGCCGCCCTCGAAGTAAATGAGTTGCCCGTTTTTCTGATCAAAAAACGCATGGTGGCATGGAGCCTCGAATCGAGCTGCACCATGGCTCACGATTCGCAACACCTTGCCCCACGGCCCACTGACAGCGGCGGCCTCGGCATACCACACATCGCCAGCGTCACTGCTGGCGAGACTTGCTGAGGCGAGCATGATCCAGCGTTTGCGGAAGGCATTCCACTGCACACTGCCAGAATGCAGCACGATGGATTGGCGGGAAATAACATCCGTGAGCTGCCCCCGAGCCGCACTGGCAGGCAGTGATTTGGCAGCGATGAGCTTCTTTTCCAGAGCTTGTGTCAGCGGTGCATGGGCCTTCTGCCACAGGAGAGTTTTGCTCGCACTATCGAAGGCCAGAGCTTCATAACTCGCGGGGTTCATCACCGACTCATACGTCGCCGGGCAGCGCGTGTGGCAGAGTGGCGTGGCAAAGTACAGATAGGTGGCGCTGCCTTCCACAACAGACACCGCATGACCCTGGGGAAACTGCCACGCATAGTCGTCCCCCAGCACGATGAGCCGGTCAAAACTGTGCTCCGTATTCAACTCCACAAGACCGTGTTCGAGCGGCTTTGTGTCCGCCTGCCTCCTCGTATAATGCGCCACAAGATGCTCCACGCCCAGAGCATCATTTACCGAAACGACGCCCTCAAGAGCGATGCCGCCAGCCTCCTCGCTGGGCACCAGTCCTGCGGGCTCTTGCTGGGCATTCAAAAAGTAGTCGATGTGAATCCCCTGCGAGGGATCGAGTCCCTTGCCACTCGGTAGCTCGGAGTAGCCGCCTACACTTTGTCTCAGCCCCAGGCTCTGCGTCGCTAGCAACGTCTCCGCCCAGGCCCAGAACAAGCGCCCGCCATGCAAGGCCGCCTGCACCTGCCCCTGGCAGAGCACGCCAGCATTGATATTGGGCCGAGGCAGCGCAGCCTCGTATCCTAGCAGCGTGGAATCCCGGTAAATGCCCAGGCCCGTGATGCGATACATACGCTCGGCGATGTCGGTGCGCATCGCGATGATCTCAGCGCTGCCACCTGGTACCGTGTCCAGCGCGATGCCTGCCGCGCCCGTGGCATCTTTAGCAAAAGTGTACCCAGGGCAACTCAAGGCGAAATGGACGCGCCGACGCAGCAGCCCCGGCTCGGCAAAGGCCACCCAGCCTGCACTATCGCTCACATATCGAGCATGATCCGTCGTCTCCAACAGCGCCATCGGCACGCCACGATGCGTGGCTTCATCCATAATGTGAATGCCAAACGGCACCTCGGCTGCGGGCAGAGGTAGCGATAGCAACACCAAGCCAAGGGAGAAAAATAAGTGAGCGCGACGCATCGGGAGAACGGGAATCTGCCTCTTTATTAGCGACCCGCTCGCCTCGTGGGAAGGCTAAAATGAGGCTGGTGAAAATAGCCCAGGTTGATAGTCAATCTCCACCCATGCTATCCACACGACAACGCGCTGAGCACCAGCGACTCAAGTGTTGCGGCGACTACCGAGCGCGCGGCTCGCGGGCAATGGTGTCGCTGCCGCCAGCACTGGTGACGAAGGGGCCATCGGCCATGGGCGCGATCTCGGTGAAGGCGACATCCGGCATATCGCTGGGCTTGCCTTCAAGCGGGAAATCTTTGCGCAAGGGAAAGAACGGGTAGCCGTCCCACATGAGGATGCGGCGCAGGTCGGGATGACCGGCGAAGTCGATGCCCATCATGTCATACACTTCGCGCTCATGCCAGTCGGCGGTGGCCCAGAGGTCGCTGACAGTGGGAACACTTTCTTCCTCGGTGACCTTGGCCTTGATGCGCAAGTGCTGGCCATGGCTGTAACCGTAGATCTCATAGACCATCTCGAAGCGCGGGTCTTCGCCCATGTTATCGAGGCTGGAAATATCAACGAGGTAGTCGAAGCGCATTTCATCGCGGCAGTAGCGCAGCACTGACTTGGTGACAGCGAGCGTGACATTCAGCGTGTGCTCACCACGAAACTCAACGGTGGAGAGCACGGCTGGCCCGAATTTTTCGGTGAGGGCGGTGGCGATGGAGGCGGCGGTCATGGGGGAAAGGGACAAGGGACAAGGGACAAGGGACAAGTTACAAGTGGCGAGGGGTTCGGAAAGGGAGGCGGAAGGGAGAAGTGAAGCGTTGAATTCGTGCTGAACATTGGTTTCAAGGCTCGGTTACTTACTCCGACCCTTGTCACTTGTGCCTTATCCTTGCCCTCCTGCCTAACTCAACCCATCAAAAAACTCCTTCTTCTGTTCACTCAGCGAAGGTTCTTTTTCGATCTTGCGTTGGAGCCGCATCAGGCCTTCGAGCAAGGCTTCGGGGCGAGGAGGGCAGCCGGAGATATAGACATCCACAGGGATGAGGTGGTCGATGCCTTGCAACACGGCGTAGCTGCGATACATGCCGCCACTGCTGGCGCAGGCCCCCATGGCGATGCACCATTTGGGCTCGGGCATTTGATCCCACACACGCTTCACGGCGAGGGCCATCTTGTAGGTGACCGTGCCGCTGACGATCATCACATCGGCTTGGCGTGGGGAGAAGCGCATGACTTCCGCACCGAAGCGGGAGATGTCGAAGCGGCTGGCTCCCGTGGCCATGAGTTCGATGGCGCAGCAGGCGAGGCCCATGGGCATGGGCCAGAGGGAGTTTTTGCGCATCCAATTAATGGCGCTGTCGATGCGGGTGAAGATGATGTTGCCTTCGACCTTAGAGTCGTAGGCGGCGTGTGCTTGGACGGGTGCGGACATGGAGATTGGCGCACGGTTAAGCGCCTGGGATTAGCGGGGCAAACGCTTTGTGAAAGTTTTCACAAGGGGCTCAAATCCGCTGCGACAGGCCTTCTAGGTGCCTGCTAGCCACGCATGAAAGCGGCGAGGTCAAAGCTCTTCCCATGCACCTTCCGCAGTCGGTGGCTGAGCTGCCGGGTGAGCGCTTGCTTGAGCCAGCGGCCCAAGATTTTTGCACTCAGCCACGGCTGGCGTTTGCGCAGCGCTCCATCGCTGCGCAGCCCGCACAACTCGGCGTAACAGCTGAGCAACTCGCGCCCAGTGGCGTCGCGGGTAAAGAGTTTTTCAGCATGTTGAAGGCCTGCGGCTCCGAGTCGCTCGCAACGCGGCACATCACCCAGCAAGGATTGCAAAAGGCCTGCGAGGGTAGCGACGTCGCCTTCATCACAAAGCAAGCCTGTGACGCCATCGAGCACCATCTCGGGCACGCCTGCGAGGCGCGTCGAGACGCAGGGCAAGGATGCGGCCATGGCCTCCATCAGCACGGTAGGCAGGTTATCCTTGCCACCGTCGCTCTCGGTGGCGCAGGCAAGGGCAAAGACTTGCGTCTCTTCGGCCAGCAGTCGCCGGATTTCAGGCATCGGCAGGGGGCCGGTGAGTTCGACTTTGCCGTGCAGGTTTAGCGTTTCGATCTGTAATTTTAGCGATGCTTCCAGTGGCCCTTCACCCACAATGCGGCAGCGAAAATCGAGGCCTGCATCACGCAACAAGCCACAGGCAGCGATGAGGTCGGCGTAACCTTTTTTTTCAATCAAGCGGCCAACGCTCAGAATGCCGCCAGCGCTATGGCTTCGATCCGCCGCCGCACGGGCCACTTTGAAAGGCTCCAAGTCCAAGCCGTTGTAAACACGACGCACACGCGGGGCTGCTGTGGGGAATCGCTCTCGCAGTTGCTGCGCTGTATAATCGCTCACGGTGGTGACCATCGCGGCTTCTTCAAAGAGTGAGGCAAAGGGCACCGTCTCATCCTCAGGTGCGCAGAAAATATCATTGGCATGAGCGGTGAACGAGTAGCTCAGGCCGCTGAATTTGCGCAGCCACCAGCACGTCCGCGCCCCCACACCAGCGAAGTGCGAGTGAGCATGGCGAGGTCGCTCAGCGGGCGATAGGTCGGCGAGCACCTTGGCGATGTAGGCCGCCTCATAGACGCGGGCTTTATCGCCACGCTCGCCCCAGTGCCGCAGCGTCAAGGCTGCCGCGCGAGACAGCTCTCTATCATCCTTCCAGGAGCGCACCAGCTTTGCCAACTCATCGCGCGGTGGCAGGAAATGCACGCGCTCGATGAGTTCCACGGGGAAGTGTTTGATGCCTTCCTCGCGGGTGTCGCGTATCGAAAAAATCAGCGGACGTACGCCCATGCGTTCCAACTGCTCGATCTCCCGAACGCAGAAGGTTTGGGTGAAGGAAGGGAAGCGCTCAAAAACATAAGCCAAGTGATACATCGGGCGATGAGAGGAGGAGACAATGAAACGGAGGGAGCGATCTGTGGACGCTCAGGCGGTGAAGCACAACCCACAGCCGCGCAAAAGAGGAGCGCGGACTAGCTCGCTGCGGCCATGCTCGCGTTACGACGATAGAGCAGTTGCTCGCCTAGCACCGTCAGCGCACGTCCTCGCGAACCGCGCTGGATGGCCCCGAGTTGCAGAAGGTAGGGCTCAATGACGCGGGTAAAGTCTTCGCCCTCCACGGGCAGCAGTTGTTGCAGTGCGGGCAGGCCTTTGGGGCCAGACTCCAGGGCGCGGAGGTACTGGTAATCGCGTTCGCCGAGGCCTTGCTCATCGACCTTCCAGTCGCGGCGCCCCAGCACCAGGATAGTCTCGCGCGAGATGGGCGCGGTGGCTGGCACCATCTCATGCATCACACACAAATCATTCGCATAGGCCGTGGCGCGGCGCGGATTACAGCGGCCCATTCGAGCAAGCAGTAGAGCCACGGGCGAGGGAAAGGCGACGCCTGCACGCTGCCCTGCTGCGGTGACGATACGGGCCACTTCATCTTCGCGATAGTTGTCAAAGTCGATACGACGGAAGCGCGATTGCAGAGCCTCGGGTAGTCTCGCCATATCCTCGGTGGAGGCGACGACGGTGGCTGCCGTTAGCCGGGCGATACGCTCTGAGCCAAAGATGCGACGATCACGCGGCTCCAGGAGATTGAGGAACTGATCAGCGCGGCGACGGACTTCGTGGACATCGTCCAGGTAAAGCAACAAGGCGGGGTACTGGAGCACCTGTTTGCCCTCTTCATCCGCCGCTGCGGTGGGCTTCATACCAGCGACACTCATTGCATCATCCAGCCCCTTGAGCACATCATCGCCACTCAGCGATGGGCTGCCGTGGATGTGGACAAAAGGCACGCCCAGGCCCTTGGCCAAGCGCTTAGCCATCTCCGTCTTGCCCATGCCAGCACTGCCCGAGAGCAAATAATTATCGACGATACAGCACGGTGTTTTACCTCGCACCATGGCGACTCTGCACTTCATCCGGCGCACGGCGACATCGTTGCCGACGTAACCTGCGAAAGCGCTCTCGACCTCTGCGGGTAGTGCCGCCTGGGCTTGGAGGGGGACGGCTTTGGGTTTGAAGAAAAGCAGCGAATGATGCAGGCAAGGAGTCTCCTTGGCCAGCTCGACCAAGGCCATGTAGAGCACCGCTTGCACGGCACGCAGCCCCGCGCGCTCGGGCTCAGCGAGTTTGAAGTCCACCAATGAGACGCCGTTAGTCTGTTGGCGGAATAGCAAGGCATCGGGCCGCCCGCGCACCTTAAGCTTTATCGGGCCGCGTTCAAAAGTGGCGCTCAGATCGCTCTCCACATCAAGGAAAAAAGCCGAGGGGTCGATGTCTTTGCTGCCGGGTTGGCCGAGTGCGGCAGCCAGCTCGTGAACCCAGAGCTTCAGGCACTCGACGACCATGTCGGCAGTCTCTAGTTTGTCCACATGGCCGAGCAAATCTTCCTCGCGCAACCAGTCCAAAACACAGCGAGAAAACAGATCCGCCCAGAGGATGCCAAAGCGCTTTTTGGCATCGGTCATCCCTGCGGCAACGCGGAAAGTCCCCGCGCCCTCACGGCGAAAAAAGAGATGCGCCACGCGCAGCAATTCATGCAGCCGCAAGCCAAGCTCCAGGGGTGTCCCGCCCTCGTGCAGGCCTAGTGGGCTCAGCCAATCGCGCACGCGTTCACGCCAGCGTGGCTGCTGGGCACTCAGGACTTCCATCGCTTGGGCCACGCTCAACTGGGCCACGCCATTGGCCATTTTTCCATCGGTATGCTGTCGCGCGGCATACTCAAAGAGAGCATCCAAAACGAGTGGCTCCAGGGCGCGGCGCACGTCTGGAGTTACTTCAAAGCGGGCGAGTTCAAATTCAGCGAGCAGTCTCATTCCACAGTACGATTTGAATTCCTTCTCCCTCATCCCCAGGCTCTGGCGGATGCATCATCACACTTTGCGCGAGGGGTGCCTCCTTCAGCGTCCGCCGCAAGGCATCCAGTTCGCACGCGCAGCCAGCTTCCGACAGACGGCTCTGGAGTCGGCGCACATCCATCCAGCGTTCACTGAGTAAAATCGAGCGCACCGCGACTTCCATCGCAGTGCGAGGCACGGGCGGGGGCGGGGGCACAAATGAGGGCGATGGCAGCCCCGCCGCAATAGCCGTCAGCGCACTCACCGCAGCTCGTTCTCCTGCGGGAGGCATGGTTGCTTTGGTGTCCGTGCGATGGCGTGTCGTGACGTTCGGCACTAGGCCTGTGAGCCTGCCATTCGTGGCCGCTGGTCCAGCGCCAGGGGTGAAGGGTTTCGCTGGAGGGAAGGCTATCTCGCCCTTGCCAGCAAAGGCATTTTGTAGAGCGAGCCACACGGGCAGGGTGCGCAGGCGACCGCTGTCCTTCAGCGTCGCGAGCATATTCTCACGCGTCGCTGCCGGCTCCGTCAGCAGTTGGTCATAGTTCCCCTCGCGCAAGGCGGCGAGCATCGAGCCCAGGGCCATGAGGGCCGCCGCCTCAGCAGCGGCGACATGATGGAAGAAGTTTTTCAGCTTGTACTGATGGAACAAATCCATCGTCAGTTGCCCGGACAATCCAGCCGCCGCGTTACGCAGCAGCAGCGTGTGGCCGTTGTCTTCCTGCAAGCGCTCCAGCACAGAAATGAAGGCGCGACGTGTTGCGTCCGAGGCCACCAACCGAGCTTTGCGCCCTCCTGTTTCAAACAAGTGATCCGCACCATCGAAGCCTCGGTAACTGGCTCGCATCGGCCCGACCGCAATGGCAACCTCGTCCGGCGAGAGCAATTCCACCAACTCGCGCACTCGCTCGCTCAACTCCACGGCTGTGAGGAAAACGGACTCACCCTTGGCGGCGTCGGTACCTTCTTCCAGCAGCGCATCGACTTTCTCCGCGAGCAACACACGGTTGGAATTTCCAGGCTCCATCACAGCTCGGGCATAACGCTCCGAACCCGCAGCCAGCAAATGCCTAGCATAGACGGCTCCTCCCGTGGTCAGTGCCCGCATGTCATCCGCACCCAGTGGATACAGCGTGGAAGATTGCCCATCCTGCGCACGGTGACGTTGCAGTGCAGGCGAGCCGAGCCGACGTTGCAGCAGAACCTCTTTGTCGGCGGCGATGATCGGGGTTACGTCGATCACAGGCAGCCGGAAAACATCTGCTTTATCGGGATCTGGGTGGCCTATACGACCTCGCAACGCTTGGTTGATGTTGTCCTCCCAGTAGCGGAAACGATCGCCAACGAGGCCGATGAATACGACCCAGTTTTCACTCTGGTCAATAAGGGCAAACAGCAGCCGCTGGAATTCATCGAGATGCGCCGCACTCGACACGAGGTCGAGTTGATCGAGCACCAACACGAAGGGCCGATTCGCCATGGCGGCGAGCTTGCCGACCAGATGAATCACCGTGCTATGAAGTTCGCGGCCCAGAGGTTCGGCTTCGCCCAGGTACTTCAGATCGGCCTCGGTGAGGTAAGTCGTGCCCGCGAGCCACTGCCCAGCCAGGTGTTCCTTGTCATCGCGCAGGACATTCAGCAGGCAGCGCAGCACGCTACGAGGCACCATGGGGTGCTCGGCCTCCAGCAGTAGCATGGCGTCGTGGAGCATCGACTTTTGCGTTTCCACCTCAATGCTCGCCCACGACTGGTGCAGGGCATCAAAGGTCAAATCCTGCTCCAACACAGGCTTCAGCAGCGCATAGGCGAGCAGGCGCAACTGGCTGTATGGCACCTCCGCGCCCGCCGCACCACGCGCCCGGTGGCGTAGGCTGCCGATGAGTTTATTGAGCAGGAAACTCTCCAAAGCCTCAGCTTGCAGCGGTGGATTCGCCGCATAGGCGTAGAAGATGGAGTCTGGCAAATCGCGTCGCAGTCGTGCAAAAAGATGCGATTTCCCTGAGCCGCCCACACCACGCACGAACCGCACCTGAGTGCGCCGCGCCGCCTTCACCATGTCCACCGCGAGGCGTAATTGATTAAACTGCACCGAGTGAATCTGCGGCACGTCCAGCCAGGATCGTGATCCCCATAGCTCCGCTTCGCCGACACTGAGATCAACGAAAGGGTTGAGAGGCAAGTATGAGATCAGTGAAGACATTCGAATTTGAGGACAGTCTTTCTGAATGATAGCCAAGATTATCGCAATTAACCAAGCAACATTATCAAAAATTCACTCCACCTGAAAGCCTGTATAGCAACCACAGCAAGGGATTGATAAGAAATCGGGAGGTGCTGATGATAAGGCGAGAGCAGTGTAGGCGGTGGTTTTTCTCAGCCCAACTATCCCAGCAGTCCCCAATAAAATCCTGGCGGCCCGAAGGCCATGGGAACTTGCAATTCACGCTGCTCGGTGGGCAATTCATGCGGGCGTTCATGCGGCTCCAGCATCACTTCACCTGAGTCGTAAAGCTCCTTCATCGCTCGTTTGAAGACTTCCACCTCAGCCCCCTCACCTACCGACTTCGCCCACACTTGGTAGCGGGCGAAGGTCGCCTGAATCGGAATCATGGAGCTGCTCGCCGTTGCCACATCGGCCATGTACCAGGCACGCAGTTGCTCGGCGGTGACGCCTCGTTTCGCCGTGGGTCGTGGGATGATGTGGATCGGCTCCTGAGTCTCCTCATCCAGCCAGGACAGAAGTTCAGCGATGGTGCGAGACGTGCGCCGCAAGCGATTGGCTTGTTCCAGCACCTTCTGCAAAGTCACCAGCGCAGGCCCCGCGAGAATGTCCGAGGGCTTCGGCGGGCGACTCTGCACGAGTCTCGTTTTACCCTTCGACAGGTAGTAGGCTCCGCCCTGCACGATCAAGCGCCCCAGCGCCTCGTCGAACCATGCTCGCAGGGGCTTGGAGGAAAGCGCCTTCAGCTTCGTCAGGCTCACCGCCGCAGGCAGAGCCGAGACAACCGTAGCCAAGGCCTCGCTGGCGAGATCCAAGGGCTTGCGTGTCGTGTAGCAGACGCCAGCACTGCCCTTGCGTAGGCCTTTGATACCGATGATGCGAGCCCCTTCGACGAGAGCCGCGAGCGCCGTGTTGATGTCCTTGGGCTTCAGCTTGGGGGTCGTCTGTGGCTGCACCGCACGCAGCACTTCAGCGGCGAGCATGGGCTCTGCTGCGGCAGCAACCACTTCATAAATTGAGGTCAGTAAATCCATGCGCCGATGTTAGCTGCGGTAATCCGAAACTCGAAATCGGGAATTTAGATTTTCACACCATCCGCTGCATCCACAGCACATCCAGCCAGCGACCATATTTGAAGCCCACCTCACGGTAATGCGCGACTTCTATAAAGCCATGCTTGCGGTGCAATGCCACGCTCGCCGCCTGCTCGGAGTCGATACCGCCGAGCACCGTGTGGTGGCCTAGCTGCTTCGCTAGGCGCAAAAGTTCTGCGAGCAAGGCTGAGCCGACACCGACGCCGTGTGCGTCGTGCTTCACATAGACCGAATCTTCCACGCTATGCTGGTAGGCGTCGCGAGGGTGGAACCGACTCAGCGAGCCCCAGCCCACCACTTCGCCATCGCGCTCGGCGACGATCACCGGGTGTTTTTCGCCATGCGCAGCGAACCATGCCGCGCGTTCCTCCTCGCTGCTGGGCACGGTTTGATAAGTGCAGGTGGAGTGCAGGACGTAGTGGTTATAGATCGCATTGATCGCTACCAAATCCGCTTCGCTCGCACTGCGCAGGCACAGAGTCATCACCAGGGCAGGATTAAAATTTCAGCTCCTCACCGAAGATCATCCGCGCCGCCTGAGCCACATCCTTATCACCACGGCCCGAGAGGTTCACGATGATGAGTTTGTCCTTGCTCAGCGTGGGCGCGAGCTTCTTCACATAGGCGATGGCGTGGCTGCTCTCCAGCGCTGGGATGATGCCTTCCGTCTGGCTCAGTTCTTGAAAACCATCGAGCGCTTCGGCATCCGTGGCATATGTGTATTCCACGCGCCCTTGCTCGTGCAGCCAGGCGTGCTCAGGGCCGATAGCTGGGTAGTCGAGGCCCGCGCTGACGGAGTGCGTGAGCTGGATTTGACCATCCTCATTCGCCAAGAGCCATGTCTTCGTGCCCTGCAGCACACCGAGGCGACCACCCTGGAATCGTGCGGCATGGCGCTCGGGCACGATGCCATCGCCACCCGCTTCCACCCCGACCATGCGCACGGCTTTATCTTCGAGGAAAGGATGGAACAAACCAATGCTGTTGCTGCCTCCACCGACGCAAGCGACCAGCACATCGGGCAGACGTTTTTCGCGCTGCAATATCTGCTCGCGAGCCTCCACACCGATAACGCGATGGAAGTCGCGCACGATCATTGGGAAGGGATGCGAACCCAGCGCCGAGCCAAGGATGTAATGCGTGGTGCGTACATTGGTAACCCAGTCGCGCATCGCTTCATTGACGGCTTCCTTCAGCGTGCGCTGGCCTGCGGTGACGGCGACGACCTTGGCCCCCAGGAACTTCATTCGCGCCACATTCAGCGCCTGCCGTTCCATATCCACCTCACCCATGTAAATGGTGCAGTCGAAACCGAAACGCGCACAAACGGTCGCGGTCGCCACGCCATGCTGCCCAGCGCCTGTTTCGGCAATGATGCGGGTCTTGCCGATGCGGCGTGCGAGCAGTATTTGGCCGAGCGCATTGTTGATCTTATGCGCCCCCGTGTGCAGCAAGTCTTCGCGCTTCAGGTACACCTTCGCGCCGCCCATTTTTTCCGTCCAGCGCTCGGCGAAATACAGCGGCGTGGGGCGGCCTACATAGTTGTGCAGCAGATCGTTCAGTTCGGCTTGGAAGGCATCGTCGTGGCGTGCTTTTTCATATTCCAGTGTCAGCTCGGTGAGTGCCGCCATCAGCGTCTCGGGCACGAACATGCCTCCAAAAGAGCCAAAGTGGCCGTGGGCGTCGGGGAAGGTAGTCGCAGGTGCGGTGGTGACGGTGCTCATAGAAATGGGGGTGTGAGTGTAGCGCTCTCCAAGAAGTTGCAAAGCCTGTTGTGGCTGGCTTGTGCAAAGCAGCCCGCCCTCCCCTTGCCTACCGCTACGGCTTGCGCACCAAGCCCTCAGGCAGCGTCAGCAACCGCTTTAGCTCTGTGATTTCGTGGAAGAACCACGCCTTCCCCGTTGCCTTTTTATACATGACCGTCTTCGCGGCATACTTCACACCGTCACATTCCTTCCACTCGCTGAAGCGATAAATATCAGTCCGCCAGTCGATGCGCACGAGGCGGCTATCGGCCTTGTCGAAGTACATCTCCATCGCAGGCTCGATGGTGCCGCTGACCTTTATGCCAAACAGCGGCTTCTCGGCCTCCATGATGTCGGGCGCGATCTCGATCTTCGACTTGGCGTCGAGGAGCACACCCAGTGTCCACGCATAGGCATCCTCTTTGGCGGGCTCGGGATCGGTGCGCAGCGTCTTCGCGATCCACCAGTTGCTCGTGGGAGGCTCGACGATGGATTCGCGCTTCGAGCTTTTTTCCACCGTCGCAAGCTCCGAGCCAAAGTTAAACTGCTCCTTCATGCGAAACAGCTTCAGCAGCTTGTCCGCGCCCCCGACAGCAGCCACCACTTTATCAACGGCAGCCTTGGCATCCACCGCGAGTGTCGGCGATTCACTGTGCCCCGTGGTCATCAAAAAGGCAGACAGCAAAGAAATAAGCAGCGGTGTTTTCATCAGTTGAGATTGCCCCACTACGCCTCTGGCGGGCGAGGGATTACAGCCATCGCAATCTGCCGCGCCTAAGTCGCGTATCCCCCTCCGCACCCCATGTCATTCGCCCACACTCAGCACTCCACCGTCCTCGCTCGCAGTCTCGCCATGGGCATTGCATTCGCCTGCCTCGCCACTCATGCAGAGTCCGCGCCGCCTTTCACCCAGGTGCCTGCGGAGTATGCCACACCACTTCCCTCATTGCGCTCGCCACTGCTTTTTAAAGCGGGCCATGCAGTGAAGTCGCCAGCGGACTGGCCACAGCGGCGCGCGGAAATAGTCGCCGATTGGCAGGGCCTCATGGGCCCATGGCCTGCCGTGCTGGAGCATCCCAAAGTGGAAGTCCTGGCGACCACGCAGCGCGGCGAGGTGACCCAGCGCCGAGTGCGCGTGGAGATCGCACCGGGCCAAACGGGCGATGGCTATGTACTGCTGCCGAAGGGCAAGGGGCCATTCCCCGCTGTCTTCGTGCCCTACTACGAGCCCGAAACAAGCGTGGGCCTTGGCGACAAGGATCATCCCCTGCGCGACTTCGCCTGGCAGCTTGCCCAGCGTGGCTTTGTGGCCTTGGCCATCGGCTCACCCGGAGGCGATGCCCGACTGCCCGTATTATGTGCTGAGGCCCGCTGCCAGCCCCTCTCTTACCTGGGCTACATCGCGGCCAATGCCTGGCAGGCACTGGCGGCGATGCCAGAAGTCGATGCCCAGCGCATCGGCATCATCGGCCACTCGTACGGAGGCAAGTGGGCGATGTTCGGTGCCTGTCTGTGGGAGAAATACGCCTGCGCCGTGTGGTCAGACCCCGGCGTGGTGTTCGATGAAACACGCGGCAGCATCAACTACCAAGAGCCCTGGTACCTCGGCCTCGATACCGCGATGACGCGCAAACCAGGCCTTGTGCGGGCCGACAGCCCGCGCACGGGGGCTTATAAGTCGCTCATCGCAGGCGGCCATGATTTGCATGAATTCCAGTCGCTCATGGCCCCACGGCCCTTCCTCGTGTCGGGAGGCGAAGAGGATCCGCCCAAGCGCTGGACGGTGCTGAGCCACGTCATCGCCGTCAATAGCCTGCTAGGCTACGAGGGTCGCGTGGCGATGACGAATCGCGAAAAGCATCCGCCCACCGAGGAGTCGAATGCGCAGGTTTATCGCTTCTTTGAGCACTGGCTCGGAGGCAAGAATTAGGCGCTAGCGCCACGACCTCTTCGTCCGCGCACTAGGAGAGCGCCGCCTTCGGCTCCTCGACAATAGCGGTGGCCTCCGTCACCACAGCACCGCGTGCAAGGTCGCGCTCTTGAGCCAGCACTTCACAGAGGACTTTCGCAGCGGCGAGATCCTCGTGCAGTTTGGCGAGAAATTCGGGGCTGGGTTGCTCGGCAGCGATGGCGGCTGGCGCTTTTTCGGGCACGGGGGCCGCCGCGTTGGCCTCGGCCATTTCGGCCATTTTGAACTCCAGCTCACAGACTCGATACTCGGACTCGCGCAGCTTTTTGCGCGTCTCGGAGTCGCTCATGGTTAGCTTGGATTCCAGCTCTTGGGCACGCTTCTCAGCGGCTTTGGCACGCTCTTCCAGGCGAGCGGTATCCTCGGCAGCGACCACCGTCGCAGCAGCTTCACTGTGGCTGGTGGAGCCACTGGAGACGAGGCTCATGATTTCCTTTTGCAGCAGCATGTTTTTCTGATCCGCAGCGGCTATCTTGCGCTTGGCATCAGCCAGTTTAGCCTCGGCATCTTGCTCAGCGGCAGTCAGCGCGGCGCGCACTTTATCCAGCTCGATTTGCACATGCTCCGCTTGGCTCATGCCACTGGCCAGCACCTTCTCATGCTCGGCTAGCGTGACCCGCAGGGCGCTCTCGCGCTGCTGGTTGGCCTGGCGCTCCTCGGTCGAGGCGGCGCGGGTCGAGTTCAGTTCCTGGGCGAGCTGTTGGGCCAGATCATGCTTGGCGTCCAAGGCAGTTTGTATAGCTCCGACGCGGCCTCGCTCAGACAACAAGGCGCTGTCCAGGTCGGCGATGCGCTGGGCCATGGGAGCGAATTTCAGATCCACCTCGCGCTGCGATTGGCGGGCGGTGGCTAGCTCCGTTTCTTGGTCGGCGATGCGTTGCTGCGCGGCGGCCAGTTTGGCGATGGCTTCATTCTGCGCGGCGAGGAGTCGAGCGTCTGCCTCGGCGAGGCGAGCAGTGGCGGCCTGTTGGCGTATCTCGGCTTCCTGCTGTTCCTTTTGGCGACGCACTTCCAGGGTCGTGCGTTCACGGCGCTCGGCTTCGATGAGGGGCTGGAGCTTGCGCCGCTCGAGCAGGCTACCGATCCAGCGGAAAACCACTGCACTGACAAAGGTGATGCTGGCTACTTGAAGGATCGTCTGCGTGTCCATATCGACTGAATGAGTGTTGAGAAAAGTTAGCCCACCATTCAAGCGCAGTTGAGCCTAGGATGTCCAGACCGCGATTGCCTCGGCGCAAAAAACCTTTGGCCAAGCCGTCGCGATGCAGCATCGAAAGGCGCTCCAGCGTGCAAGATTCTTAACGAGGGTTGACAAAGGGCGCATTCCCCGGTTGTTTCGCCCCCCTTTTCCCCCACCCACCAGCCACCTTGCCTATATCTATGGACTTCATCGCCTCTAACGTCGCCCAACTGTCTCCCTCGATGACACTCGCCATCACCAGCGCGGCCAAAGCCCTGAAAAGACAAGGCGTGGACGTGCTCAGCTTCGGCGC
>JANOAR010000265.1:0-46811 GCA_031411235.1 Verrucomicrobiota bacterium
CGGCAGCAAAGAAGCGACCTCGCCGCTCAGCGTTGAGCCGCCACTCACGGGCAGCTTTGAATGGACGAGTTCGCGCAGTGGTTTGTATCGCCTGTCGCAGACGCCGCGTTTCGCCCAGAGTTATAAGTTCATCCTTCGCTCCGGGTTAAAAGATCTCGTAGGAGCGGCCATCGCAGGGGGGTTACTCGACGAGGTCAGCAGCGACCGCTTCCGCATCGTCGAGCAGTACCCCAAGTGGTTGAACCAGAGCGACCCGCCACGGATGCCGCGCTTCATGTTTGAGTTCAATGACCTCGTCGATCCCGCTGCGGTAGCTGCGGGCATGGCCTTCAAATGCGCCGCAACCAACGACCGTATCGACGTCCGAGTGCGCCTCGCCACAGCCAAGGACTTCCAGCATTTCGGCACCGAACCATTGCCCACCTGGGCCGAGCAAATGGCCAAGACCAAGCCACAGCTCCTCACCGCCACCGCTCTCCGCGAAAGCGCCATCGTCGTCGAGCCCGTGGCCCCGCTGAATGTCGGCAAAGACTGGATCCTCGACATCGCTACCAGCGTGACGAACAAGAGCGGCTCCTCAAAAATCGCTGTCGGCGACGCCATCGCTATCGGCACCATTGAGCCCTTCATCGTCGATAAAATCAGTGCGCACAGCCCCTTCGATCGCCCACGTTTCATCGACATCGACTTCAGCGATGAACTCATCGCCCAGCACGACACCGACGCCGAACGCGCTACCGAGGTGAAGGCCAAGCTCGCGACCTACGCCTCGTTTATCCACATCGACCCGCCCGTTATCGGGGCAAAACTTGCCATCGACGACAACACCCTGCGCCTGTCCGGCAGCTTCGCGCTTGGCACTCCTTATCGCGTCAGCGTCGCTGGCGACATCCTGTCGGGCGACGGCGTGCGGCTCTCCGCACCCGCCGAGAGTATCGTCGCTTTTGCCCCCAATCCGCCCTACCTCGCGGTGCCCAGTTTCATCAATGCCCAGCTCGCCACGGGCAAGGGTGAGTTTGAATTCGTTGCCGCCAATGTCACCCAAGTCCGCGTCCGTGCCCGCCGCATGAATGGCCCCGAACTCATGCGCGCCATCCATGACTACCAGCCCTACATCACCGCTAACACGAGCGGCGAAAAGCAGCGCAAGGCCTTCAAAGCCAAACCCTTCGACGACTATCCCGGCAGCCTCGTTTTTGACCGCACCTACCCCATCAACAAAACGCTCGACGAGAGCCAAATGACCAAGCTCAACTGGCGCGAAATCCTCGGTGCGGACAACGCCACCGCGCCCCTGTTTATCGAGCTGGAAGGCCTCGCCATGAATGGCGTCGAAGGCAAGCGCGTGCTCGCCCAGACACTCGTCGAATTCACCGACCTCGGCGTCTTCCAAAAGGATGATTTCCAGACCTCCACCGTGTATGTCGTCTCGCTCAAAACAGGCAAACCCCTGCCCAAAGTCCGCGTCACCCTCGCCGACAAAGACCATCGTCTGCTCGGCTACGCCGACACCGATGAAAGCGGCCTCGTCAACATCGCCGCCAAGGATGTCGCCTACGTCCTCGCTGAAAAAGACGGCGACTGCACCGCCCTGCAAGCAGGCGACTCCAACACCCTCATCCCCCTTTGGCACCACAACGTCGCCACCGCCTGGGACTCGCCCTGGGACGCCAAGCGCCGCACCTTCATCTATGCGGATCGCCCCATCTTCAAGCCCGGCGACATCGCCCATGTCCGCGCTTACTCGCGCCTCGCCATCGGCGACGCCCTGAAGCTCGATGCGACCCCTGTGAAAGGCACCGCGATGCTGCGCGACTCGCGCTACCGCATCGTCATGGAGAAGCCCATCACCCTCTCCGCCACGGGCTCATGGAATGATGACATCCCCCTCCCCAGCGGCCCCACAGGCTACTACACCCTCTCGCTCCACTTCCCCAGCGACAAGGCCGACGACCGCGAAGAACAAGACGAAAGCGGCACCCTCTCCTTCCTCGTCACCGACTACAAAGCCAACACCTTCGAGGTCAAGCTGGATGCCACCGCGCTCGATGCCAAGCCCGACCGCCTGCGCTTGCCCCTCAGCGCCAACTACTACATGGGCAAGGCCCTCAGCCAAGCCAAGGTCGCCTGGAACGCCTACCGCGCCGAAGCCTTCACCGCGCCCGCTGGTTATGAGGCCTACCACTTCGGCGACGCCCCACGTTGGGCGCACTACGGCGAAGACCGCGACCCCGATGACCAGGACAACAGTAACCATGATGAACTCGCCGAGTGGGATGCCTCGGGCGATGGCACCTTGGATGACGACGGCACCTACACGCTCGAAATGCCCACGCCACCCGCTGACCGCGCCGCCATGCCGCAGCGCCTGCACATTGAGGCCAGCGTCACCGACATCAATGAACAAACCCTCAGCACCTCCACCGAGATCACCCTGCCTGGAGCCGCCTTCGTCGTCGGGCTGAAAGGGCCGCAATTCTATGCCACCGCAGGCGCACCCGTTGCCCTCGAAGCCATCGCCATCACCGCCGAAGGCAAGCCCCACGCCTCCACCGTCGCCGCCAGCTTCAAGGTCGAGCGCCAGGACTACAACATCATCAAGGTCGAGACCGCAGGCGGCGGATTGCACACCAAAAACCAAGTCATTCTGCAAGAGGAATACAGCAACTCCATCGTGCTCAAACCCGCAGCGAACGGCCAGGCCGCCAGCGCCACCCTCAACTTCACGCCCAAGGCAGGCGGCACCTACTTCGTCAGCATCGAAACACAGGACAGCACAGGCCGCAAAATGCTCAGCCGTATGCCCTTCTACGTCATCGGTGGCAACGCCTTCCCCTGGGCAATGAACGACGGCAACGCCATCGACCTGCAAGCCGACAAAAAACAACTCAAGCCCGGCGACACCGCCACCATCGTGGTGAAGTCCCCCATCAGCGGCAGCGCTCTCGTCACCATCGAGCGCAACAAAGTGCAGCGCCACTTCATCACTGAAATCTCGCCCGCGCAGCCCACCATCAAGGTGCCTGTGTTTGAAGAGGACGCCCCCAATGTCTTCGTCTCCGTCATGCTCATTCGCGGTGCCGCCAACAGCCCGCAAAAGACCCCCATGCCCGAATACAAAGTCGGCTACTGCGAGCTGACCGTGACCACTACCACCCACGACCTCGCCATCACCGTGAAGCCCGATCACGACACCGTGAAACCCGGCGAACCCATCACCGTGAGCACCCAGATCAACGACGCCGCAGGCAAGCCCGTCGCTAACGCCGAAGTCACCCTCGCCGCCGTGGACGAAGGCGTGCTCAGCCTCATG
Organism: Verrucomicrobiota bacterium; assembly: GCA_031411235.1. Taxonomy (GTDB): domain Bacteria; phylum Verrucomicrobiota; class Verrucomicrobiia; order Verrucomicrobiales; family Verrucomicrobiaceae; genus JANOAR01. Next base: position 3,314 of record JANOAR010000265.1, read on the forward strand.
AGCTACAAGACGCCCGACCCCCAGGCCTACTTCCACGCCCCCGCCGCGCTCGCCGTCCACTCCCGCACCAACTTCGATAACCTTATCACCGAAGACAACATGCTGCGCACCCGTGGCAACAAAGGCTTCGTCATCGGCGGCGGCGGCGAAGACATCGAGCCCGACATGAGTGCCAGGAAAAACTTCGTCGTCACCCCGCTCTGGTCAGCCATCGTCGTCACCGACGCCCAGGGCAACGCACGAGCCACCTTCACCGCGCCCGACAACCTCACCCGCTACCGCCTCATGGCTGTCGCCAGCGAGGGCACCCAGCGCTTCGGCCATGCCGAGAGCCACGTCATTATCAATAAGCCCCTCATGCTCGACCCCGTGCTCCCTCGCTTTACCCGCACGGGTGACGAACTGCTCGTGAAAGCCGTCATCCACAACACCACTGCCAACGAAGGCAGCGTACAGGTCGAACTCACCCTCGACGACCACGCCGAGTTCATCACCGCCGACCGCCCCTTCATCCTCACCAGCCTAAACCCCACCAAAGAGCAACCCCAGGGCAAGGCCTGGCGTCGCAGTGTCCAAGTCAAAGCCAACGCCACCACCAGCGTCGCCTTCCCCCTGCGCCTCACCACCCTCGGCACCACCAAGTGGACATGGGCCGCCCAGACCACCACTTGGACAGCCGGTTCCCCCGCCCTCGGCGACGCTACCGAGACCACCTTCAACATCGAGCCCCCCGTGCCCGAGCGGCGCGAAGTCCGCTACTTCGCCATCGACGGCAAAACTCCGCCCGAGAGCCTCAGCAAAGACATCAACCCCACCCTCCTCGAAGGCAACGGCAAGGTCAGCATCACCCTCGCCACCTCGCCCGTCTATGAAGCCGCCGACGCCCTCGAATACGTCCTCGGCTACCCCTACGGCTGCGTCGAGCAGACCACCTCCGCCATGATGCCCTACCTCGCCCTCGGTGGTTACAGCGAGATGTTCCCCACCCAGCTCGACCCCGCCAAAGGCAAACAAATCATCCAAACCGGCGTCAATCGCCTGCTCCAAATGACCACCGAAGGCGGCGGCCTCGCCTACTGGCCCGGCGGCCAAGAAGCCACCCTCTGGGGCAGCGCCTACGGCGGCTTCGCCCTGCTGAAAGCCCGCGACATGGGCGCTGCCGTGCCTCCCGCCGTCATCTCCGAGCTGCTCGACTACCTTAGCAAAGCCCTCCGCGAGCTAGAGGATGAAAAGGAGCCCCACGTCCTCTGCGACAGCGCCTTCGCCCTCTACACCCTCGCCAAAGGCGGCAAAGCCGAGCCCGCCTACCAGAACCTCCTCTATGCCAAGCGCGACCAGCTCCCCGCCCTGGCCAAGATTTACCTCGCCCTCTCCATGCTCATCAGCAACGCGCCCGAATCCCAAGCCGCTACCCTCCTCGGAGCCTCCCTCACCCCCGAACCACCCAAGCCCGTCGTCGCCGCCTCCAAGCCCGACGCCAAAAAGCCCGAGGCCAAAGGCAAAGGCGATGCCAAAAGCAAGGCCAAAACCAAGGGCAAAGGCAATGCCAAAAAACCCGCCGCCAAGCCCACCCCACCACCACCGCCTCGCCCTGTGTGGAATCACTGGGTCGGCCCCAAAGTGAACATGGCCCTCAAGCTCATCTGCTACGCCCACCTCGGCCTCAAAGACAAAGCCAACGAAGCCGCCACCCTCCTCCTGCAAAGCCGCAACGGACGCGGTGAATGGGGCAACACCTTCACCAACTCCTGGGCGCTCACCGCCCTCGCCGCCTATGATCGCAGCCTCAAGGCAAACCCCGCGCCCCTCACCGCCACCGTCGCTTGGGATTCGCAAAGCCTGAAGCTCGACCTCGCCAAACCCATGTCCATCGCCACCGGCAGCTTCACCCTCTCCCCCGCGCTCAGCGCCCTGCCCATGCAGCTCAGCCTCCCTGCCGACCGCAAAGTCTCGGCCCGCGTCGAAGCCCGAGGCTACTCCACCCTGCGCGAGTTCGGCGGCGAAAACAAAGGCTTCGGCATCACCCGCCAGTACCGCCGACTCCTCGCCAACGGCGACGCCGAAGACACCGCCGACTACCGCGTCGGCGACCTCATCCAAGTCACCCTCAACATCGACACCCCTGGCGGCGACCATTACCTCGCCATCAACGACCCCCTGCCCGCCGTCTTTGAAGCCCTGAACCCCGACTTCGACACCCAAAAAGTGCGCAACTCCAGCGCCCCCGAAGGCGTCGAAAATTGGTTCTGCGACCACCGCGAACTGCGCACCGACCGCGCCCTCTTCTTCACCGACAACCCACCCGGCAGAGGCAAGTTCACCCTCAGCTACCTCGCCCGCGTCGTCGCCGAAGGCGACGTCATCGCCCCCAGCGCCAAGATCGAAGCCATGTACGAGCCCGACCACTACGGCCTGAGCGCCACCCAGCGCGTGAGGTCATTGCCCAGCGGCAGTGGCAAGCCCGTAGCTGCGAAGTAGCCCCAACAGAGTGACACAGGCTGTCCAGCCTGTGCTTGCGCCCTATTCACCTCAATACGGCATCAGCGTAATGCAGCGAGTGTCCTTCATTCGTTGTCCCACGGCCTAGACAAGGTATCAAAATTAGCTCGATATGACGACATCATTCAGTGCCCTCACCCGAGTTTAGTGTAACGGCTCGGCCAGCCTCGAAGCCATTTCTGGCTCAGCCGCCCATGTTACGAACCTTCTGTCGTCGCTGGTTCGTCCTCGGTCATACCCTTCAGTTCATCGCCATGTTCACCATGGTTTTCACCAGCCGTGAGCCACCGCCGTACAGCCCCTCTTGGGAAAACACTTTTCTCAGTCACCAAAAGCCTTTCCGCAATTGTCCCCCGACAAAACTCAACTGCCCCCGGTCCAGGGGCAGTCACGGAAATCATTTTCTCAACCGCCCCCGGCTCAGGGGCAGTTGCCCCCAGACCAAACTCAGTTGCCCCCGGTCTAGGGGCAGTTGCCCCTGAACCAAACCTAGTTGCCTCCCGGTCAGGGGCAGTTGCCCCCAGACCAACCTTAGTTGCCCCCGGACCAGTCGCAGTCACCGAAATCATTTCCGCAGTTGAGAAAACGCAAAACTCAGGTGCGGAAACCCTTTTCCCCTCTAGGAAAACCCTTTCCTCAGTCCCGCCCCCGCCTCACCGCCGTCAGCCCAGCCTTAGAGCCACCAGGAAAAGAGAGCCCTTGCCCGTTTGGCAAGGAGGATTTCCCCCTCGCACATTCGAGAAACTTCGCCCCCTAGAGCCGCCCTTCCGAGTGAGATCGACGTTCCTTGGCTACGCGTCCACTTAGTTGCGCAGCCATTCTGGCAGATCACTCTCGCGCAGCCACAGCACCGCAAAGGCCAATCCACAGACGCCGATAGGCCAGCTCCCGGTAAACATGAGCGCACCGAGCACATGGTAGCTGAGTAGCGCTTTCAGCGCCCCGACTCTCAGCCTCGCAAACCCTAGCCATAGCGGGCTACCCAGCTCCCAGAGCAGCAGTGCGGCCTGTAATATGGCCCAGCAAGCCAGAGGCAGCGTGCGCAGCATCCACGCAGCGACCGCCGTGTGCTCGGTGCCCTGGACAACCGCTCCAAGTGCCTGCCAGTCACCCAACCAGCCACCATGCAACGCCTTGCCCAGGCCAGCCCCCAGGTAGTAGAGAACGAGGCTAACTTGCAAGATACGCCGTGGTGCCGCCGAGCACTGCCCATCGACCTGCGCCACACTCGTCGCCAGCACCAGCCAGCCGATGAGGAGCAGGCTATCCGCAGCACTGGCAACCAACGGGGCGACATGCAACGAGTAGAGAATCACCACCGCCAGCACCCACCGAGCCCATCGCTGCGCTGGGCGCATGAGCACCGATAGCAGCGCTGCCGCAAAGGCGAAGGCCACCAGTGGCACCAACACCCCAGGCAACTCGCCGAGCGACGGCGGCATCGCGGGTGAACGCGATAGGTTGCTGAGGCGGAAGCCACTGCGCGTGAGCCATTCGCCGGCGTGTAGGAAAAGGGCACCGTAGTGCAGCAGCGTGGCAAGGGCGAGAGCCCGCTCAAAGGCCCGCAGCGGTTGTGCAGACTCCTCGCCCCACAGCCACTGGGCAAGGCGGTAGGGAGCAGGCACAGCCCCACCCTCTGCGGGCATAGCGATGGGGCTAGTAGGCAACGGGGTGGGCTTTAATTTCATTCGTGTTGATCCGTATTGACTCGCGGAGTGACCTCTTGCCCCTCCTGCGCTATCTCAGCGTCTCGTTCCAGCGCTCATGGATTCGGCTTTGGCGTTGGCAGCACGGGCACAGCACTGGCTGCCCCACTAGGCGGCAGAGTTCGCTTTGGGGGCGTTTGAGTCTGTGGCGAGTTCACGGATGGCAGCGGACTCTGGGACTTGCCCACCACCCCCTTCTTCGTCGTTGGTTGCGCCGCCTTTTTTGCCCGTGACGTCTTCTCCCCTTCGCGGCCCCAGCGGATGGATTTTAAGTGGGGCAGGGTTGCCAGCAACGCCTGCACCCCCTTCTCGCTCACTCCCGTGGCCGTGAGGTCTAGCGTTGTCAGATTGCGGCAGCTCGTCAGAGGCCCCAGGTCGGAGTCGAGCATCTTCGCCCCGGTCAAGTTGAGCGTTTGCAGCATGGGAAACAGCCGCAGGCCGTCCAAACCACCTCTCCCGGGAATGCTCTCCGAAAGGTCAAGATTGCTGATCAGACCGTGGCCGATGGCAGCTCGCAGAGGCTGTTTTTCCATATCCAGCTTGCCGAGATACAGCATGCGCAGCTTTGGCCAGGTGCCCATCTGCATCAGCGTCGTCGGTGCCAGCGCCGTGCCGCTCACGTCCAGCACCACCAGCGCGTGCATCGCGGCGATAGCTGGGGCGGCAGCAGCGGTCAGTTTTGTTTTGGCCACGCGCAGTTCTTGCAGCTTGGGAAGTTGTGCCAGCGTGGGGATCAGCGCGTCGGTGATGCCCATGCCCGTGAGGTCGAGCCGAGCCAGCGTGGGTGCGGTGGGCAGCCAAGCGAGATCGGCATCACGCAGTGGCAGGCCCCGCAGGCGCACGCCGATGAGGCCAGGGTGCTTGGCGAGTAGGGCAAGGCCAGCGGGCGTCACCTTGCTGCCTGCGAGATCGAAGTCGATCGCCTTGCTCCTGCCAATCATGGCCTCCAGCGCGACATCGTCGAACTCCGGTTGCGCGACGAACGTGCTGGGATTGCTGCGCACCGCCGCTGGGCCTACCGGATAGGTGCCCAGTACGCGCACAGCACTCGCATTGGCCTGTTGCAGTAGCTCCAGTGGCGGGCTTTTCCAAGTACCGTCGGGAAAGGCTAAAGCTGGACTGCCTACCACATGCGTAGCCGCGAGGAAGCGCACACTCGCCAACGCCGAGCACTGCGGGTAGAGCACGGCGTAGCGTTTTGCGATGAATTTTGCCGCCTCGCCCCGCGCCTGCTCGCCCGCCGGGTAGCGCAGACTGGCGAGCAAGGTTTTTTCCAGGGCTGACACACCGCCTACGGCCAGTGCAGAATAGTCACTCCACGGCAGCGTCACCCAGGCATCTGCCACCGAACTGGACTGCGCCTGTGCGTAGAGGCCATCAAAAGCCTTTGGCCGAGGCTTTGCCCCCGCCTCTAGCACCGTGAGAAACCGCAGCGTGGCAGGCAACCACGACACCGCCCGCCCCGCGATAGCCGTGTAGGCCACAGGGAGCAGCCACAGCAGGGTAAAGGCCAGCCATTGGGCCTTAGCCTTGGTTAGCGAGTGGTGCGCAGGGGGAGGAGGGAGCATATCAAGAGTAGAAAAAGGGATCAAGTCACAAAGACCGACCAACACCACCGGGGAGCCCACGCGTCTCGCCTCCGACAACCGAGCGCAGTGAGCTTGTACTTACGGATGACCCACGGCCTGCATGGCGCGTTCTCGCTGCGCTCGGCTGTCGGCAGCGGGACGCAGCCTCCGACACGCGAGACGCGTGTGCTCCCATGGGGGTCATTTCGCCTTCACCTCCGGCTTCATGGGGATGCCGCAGGTGCTCCCCTTCGATGCGCCGCCGCCACAGCACCCGGCCCCGCAGGAGCCCTTTGGCTTGCTAGGATCGCTGCATGAGCAATCACTGCCATGCCCCGCTGCCGAGGTTTTGCCAGCCATCGCCCGGGCCCGCCCGTCGATAGAAATGGCCAGGGCCGCCACGCCCATAAAGAGCGAGCCGATGAGAAGAATGCGATTGAGGTTCATACTTTGGATTGCTTGTCTGTGTTTCAAATTTGGAGCTAAGCTTGAGCTGGCGCCGTGGCGTCCAGAGTTATTGAGGCTCCAAAGAAGAAATAGATCGCGGGCTGGTGTTGGCGTGACGAGTTAACTTTGTTCCAGATGTCTATCGGAGCGCTTTGGTTGTTCAACTTCAAAAGTGTTAAACGTCCCCCAAGTTTAGTAGTCATTCACGGCGATTAATCGAAGACCTTTCAAGTCGGCATTTTTGATTTTAGCAGCTGCCTCAGAAGTCAGACAGTAAAAATCGGAAGAAGTCCCATCAAGTCTGAATATCTCTGATTTCGGCACAAAGTCACTTCTCAAAACTAAACTTTGAAAATTCATAACTCGACCATCATAGGTGGTATATTTCGATTTCTCAAAATCAATTGCGTCCTCATGGGATAGGAGATGAAATGCATCATAATGATAAACTAAGTTTTTAATATTTAAAATTGCGGGATACCAAACCATATCAGCGTGCAGGGTTTCAAATGTCATTTTTGCTTTTGCCGACACAAAACGATAAAGTAAACGCGTCACAAAATAATCAAGCGGTGGATTTGTATCCACCAGTTCAAGAAATGGCATGTCATCAAAGATTTTATCCCGTGGATAATATGAGTATTTTGTTAGTAAATTGGGCGGCGGATGCGGATTGCATAAAGCAGTTGCCATTATGTAATAATCTTTTGGTTTCATGGCCAACCTCCATTTTGCAAGCGAAGAGCCTTTTTGCATCGCTAATTATCCAGCCGTATCATCCTCGGGATCAAGTTGCCAACTTCCCTCATCCCAGCGCTTTATTCATTGTTGTGCCCCAAATGCTAGTAGTCCTACACCATCAGCAATGTGCCTTAGAACCTCCATTGCTTCTTTATTTTTGTATCTCAATAAGCAAGCTGCGGTATTAATTTTTACGTAAGTATCATCGTGCTTCAAAAGTGGCACGAGCGCATCTCTTCCTGCGTTACCTTGTTCCCGGAGTTTCTTGAACACGGCAGAACCCTTCTTGGCAAATCGATTTCCTTTGGCGACGGAGCCTTGTCTCATTTCTCGTGCTTGGGCAAGACAAGAGCTAGCGAACTTTTCAGCTAGTTTCGACAATTCATGAGGCTTTAATAACATAGGCAGAGGAATAGCAGGGGCTTAATTGAAATTCTATTTATTTCACAGTCTCATCTTCGAGATCAAGCTGCCAGTTTCCCTCCTCCCAACGTTTAATGCATTGCTGGGCACAAAAACCTACCATTCCTTCATTATTTGCCAGTTCATTTAGTACCCTCATTGCATCATGATGTTTGTGCCTTAATAAAAATGCAGCAGCCGTGCTTCTCAATTCTAAATCCTCATGCCCAAGTAGCGGCACAAGTGCATCTCTTCCAATGTTACCTTGTTCCCTGAGTTGTCTGAATGCGGCGTAACATTGGTTGGCATATCGGTTCCCCTTTGCGACTGATCCCTCTCGCATTTCCCGCGCTTGAGCAAGTCGATTGCGGGCGAATTTTTCGACTAGCTTCGACAATTGATAAGGCTTTAATATGTTAGACTGGTGCATGTCAGCATTATGTTTTAGTTTGAATTTATCGCGGAGGCAACCTCCACGATCCGTTTTTCACTTTTTCGAGAGCTTCATGGCCGAAATCTCGATTTGCCGAATAGTTTTGTGTGCGAAGCCAATCGCGGATGGTAAGCGTTGTTGAACCAGTTATATCAGCGTTTTTAGAAGAATATAAACGGTTCAACTCATGATTAAGTTCCGCTGAAATAGGCACCACATTGCCTGAGTTTTGTATAGCCTCTTGCCCAAAAGTCGTCATTTGAGCCTGTTCAACGAGGTGATGATAGACATTGCCTTCACCCGGGTCAGGTAGATTGTTTTTCAGGCTATCGAACGTTTTGTAAACTTTGAATTCAGCGCCGCCGCCTTCCTGGATTAGCTTGAGGGCATCTTTTGGTGTAATGGGTGTCTGGGCACTTTTAGAAGAGTCGAGCAAAGTGCCAAGCAATTCTTTTCCTTCGGCACACAAGCCATTCCCCGTGTTATGCACCCAGAAGGCCGGGGGGCCGGCTTTGCCGGTGGCGCCCTCGCCGAGGGCGACGAAGTAGGTGTGCCATTGGTTCACATGGAGGTTGTAGGTGGTGAAGGTGGTGCCGGGTGGGGCGGGCTCGAAGCTGAGGGCTTGGACGGTGGCGGTGCCATGGTGCTGGGCGAGCAGCAGATGGTCGCCGGCCTGGAGTTGGCCCATGTCGATGAATTTTTGCTGGGTCTGCGACCACACGGGGTGGTTGGCGGTGCCGCGCACGGTGTGGCGGCTGCCGTCTTCCAACTGGCAGGTGAGAAGAACCAATTCGCTCGGATGGGTGGCAATGGTGTCCAGCACGCGTTGCCAGCCTTCTTTTCCCGTGGCTTCATCGCGCGCCCACACGCGGTCGCCAAAATGGATGTCGTCGATGCGTTTGAGCCCGGTGGCCGTGAGAACCGGGGTGTCGCCCGTGAAACAGAGGCCAGCGCAATCGAGCAGGGCTTCGGCTATCTCCTTGGTGGTGGCCCCTGGAGCTAGATTAACCACGTCGCCTGCTTTGTTGGTGAGCTTTACTAACTTGCGCGCTGATCCAGGTATCAACGGAATCAGGCCAATGAGAGCCCAGTAATCACCATCATAGGCGTCCTTGAGCGAGATAGCGATGTCGGCCCCCTCATTGAGGATCGACGCCCCCGTTTTCAGCCCGGCCACGATGTCTTTGCAGAACTGGCGCGAAGCTGCTTGCACGGCGCTGGTTACCTGCTCCATGACTTCTGTGGCGTCGCGATCATTGCCTGCATAGAGGAGCCAGCGGGTTTGAACCTCGCCGTCGTCCTGGAAGGCTTTGCCTACTAGGCGTCCTATTTCAGTGGCGGCGGTGAGCGCATCTAGGCCACCGCCAATGTTGATGGTGTTTTTGAGCTTGTCGCCGTCGCCATCTATTTGACCAAGACTGGAACCGTTGCCGCCAGGATTGATGACGATGCTGTCAGGGCCATTGATGTCGATGAAGGCGACGACTTTGTTAAGTTGATCTTCGACCCACTGCTTTTGCTCGGTTTCGTTGAGCGGTGGGTTTTGCTCAGTGGCAGCTTTTTCTAGCAGTTTGGCATAGAGATTGAGTTCATCAACCACACGCGGGTCGTTGAGGTGGACTGTGATACCGTTAACCTCCCAGTCAGCACCCTCGTCGTCGGGCTCTGCTGGCGGTTGGTCATCTAGGGTCGGTTTTTTAGGCTCGGATTTGAAGAGATCTCGCACCCAGCCAGCGATTTCGCCTATGAGCGAAGGTTTGGGGGGCAGCGGCAGGGGCGGTTTGATGTCCTTGTTCTTCGCTGCATCGAGACCCTTCTGGATGATGGGCTTGATGCTGGTTGGGAGAATTTCAAACGTGGCTTTGCCCTTCGCGACTTCCTCGGCAATACGCGTGATAACGGCAGCCGCTTCCTCGCTGGGGGCTTCGCCTGGTTTGACTTTGCCGTTCTTGATGTCTTCAAACAGCCTGACGAGCCAATCAGCGAAATCTTTGGGCAGAGTGGGGTCATAGATCCAGGGGCCGACGCCGAGGGCTCTGTGCCGGGCATCCGCAGTGCCCGGTGCCTTTTCTGGCTTATCGGGCCGTTTGGGCGTCGGTTGGGTGGGGGTGGTGCCTCCTGTGCCACCGTCACCGCCGCCGCCCGGCGGAGTGCCACCGCCTCCTGGGGGAGTACCACCACCACCACCGCCGCCTGGTGGGGTGCCTGTGCCGGGCGTGGTGCAGGCACAGTGGGTGGGATCGCCGCAAGTGCTGGTATCGGGGGTGCCGTTGCAGCCGCAACTGGAGCATGGGGGCGGGGTGCAGGCGCAACCCGTTTTGCTACAGTTGCCGGAGCAGGCGTTGGGGGAGGTGCAGCAGCGGTTGCCGTTGGGGTCGCCGCCAGCACAGTGATCCGGCGGGGTGCAGCCACAGTCGGTCATGGTATCGGAGCAGCTTCCGGTGCCGTTGCAGCCGCAGTGGTCGCTGCATTCCTGGGGTGGGGCACCCGCGCAGGTGCAATGGCCCGTGCAGTTGGCACCTTGGATGCCGTTGCAGCCGCAGGCGTCGCAATCGGTGCCGGGGGCCTGGCAGGAGCAGGTGCCTGGGGAGGCGACGCTACAGGTGCTGGCGGCGGATTCGTCTTTGCAGCCGCAGGCAGAGCAGTCGCCGCAGGTGCAGTCGCTGCAATGGCCGCCACAGGAGGCGGAGGTGGGGCAGCCACAGGGTGGGGGGGAGCAAGAGCAGTTGTCACCACAGGTGCCACTGCCAGCGCAGTCGTTGTTGGCGCAAGCGCAATCTTCAGGGCCGGGTGGGGCGGGGGCGGAGCAGATGCAGGCATTGGCACGGCAACCTTTGTTGCCGCCACAAGCGTCGGTGCCTGGAGCGCAGTTGCAGGCATCATCGCAGCCGCAGTCGTCGTGACCGCAGCCGCCCTGCCCCCCACAGTAGGTAGCGTCAGATGGGCCACCCGCGCCGAGGTAGTCGCAGTCGCAGGGGCCGCAGTGGCAGTTACTCACCCATTCTCCGGGGTCATTGCTGCTGCCAGAAAGATACTCGGGATTATCAACCCAAGTGGATCCGCAGAAACAGGTCGCATCTGGATTTGCAACGCCGTTGATATCCACACAGGCGCACTGGGGCTGATTTTGATCATCCTGGGGGTCAAGGGGGTCGGTGGGTAAAGGCGGGTCGGTTTGGCCTGCTTTTTTATTTTTTACTTCCACGCCATCTTCGATGCCGCCTTGGTCGGTGTCGGCGTTGTTGGGGTCAGTGTCATTGCGGTACTCTTCGACGTTTTTGAGGTCGTCGGCGTCGGCGTCTTGGGTAGCATCGGTGGGGTCGTTGAGATCAAGGTTGTTGCTGTTTTCCCAGGTGTCGGGCATGCCGTCGCCGTCGGTGTCTGTTTGGTCGTCATCGTCGGAGTCTATTAAGGGCTCCCAGTGGTTCTGGCCTGTGCGGCTGTGAACCTCGGCACCGTCTTGTATGCCACCGCCGTCGGTGTCGGGGTTATTGGGCAGGGTGCCTTCGGCGGTTTCCTCACCGTTGGAGAGGCCGTCATTATCGGTGTCGTCAGATTGAGTATCGTCGCTGGCTTTAAGGGGGTTGCCAAAGATGGGGTTGTCGGCTCCGTCTCTGGGGGCAGTGCTGCGGGCGCGGACTTCGTCGCCGTCATTGATGCCGCCGCCATCGGTGTCGGGGTTGTTGGGGTCGGTGCGTTCCTTCTTTTCATCGGCGGTGGTGAGGCCGTCTTTATCGCTGTCGGCCTGCTCGGAGTCGTCGCTGGCGAGTAGTGGGTCGTGGCCGGTTTTGCTGCCTGCTGCTTTCCAGGCCTGTACTTCAGCGCCATCACTGACGCCGCCACCGTCCGTATCGGCGAGGTCGGGGCGGGTGCCGTAGAGGGTTTCGTCGGTGTTGCTGAGGCCATCGCCGTCCAGGTCGTTGGCGTTTGCGGGGGAGTTGGGGTTGGTGCTGTTGCTGTTGTTGCTGGGGATGTGGAGCTGGTTTTGCACCCACGTCGTGGCGGCATCCTGGCCGAGGCCGATGGAGTTTACTTGCCCGGCATTGTCCGTGTCGCTGAAGGACTGGAGTTGCTCCTTGAAGAAGCGCATTTGATCCTGTGCGTCGGTGTAGCCGTTGTGGTTGGTATCGGCTTCGCGGGGGCTGGTATTGGTCCAGAAGTATTCTTCAAGGTTGGTGAGGCCGTCGTCATCGGGGTCGTCGGTGGGGTGATCCTGGCTGGGAACGGGGGCCGATGGGGTCGTAACGGGTGGGGTTGTGACTGATGAAGGGCTGGGGTTGGGGCCGTTATGCAGGTCGTAATAGCTTTCCCAGTCGTCGGGGAGTAAGTCGCCGTCTGCATCGAGGGCTTGGCGGGGATGGAGGGTGGTGGTGGGGTCGGCGTAGGGCTGGTAGGTGGCGTGCTCTTGCTCGTTGGTGAGGTGGTCGCCGTCGCTGTCGAGGTCTGCTTCTGTGAGGTGCAGGAGGGTGTCTGGCCGGGGGTATGAAAGGGGACTCGCGGTGCCAGTCGTCGAGGCACCCGTTTGCCCTGGGCTGGCCTGAGGACTCGACTTTAACTCGGCTGGATCGCTCTGGAAGGTGGTGAAGTAGTCACTGAGGTTGGCCGCGTGGTCGAGGCCCTGGATGGCGGGAGTGTTGTCGGTGAGAAGTGCTACTTGGTGGCCGATGAAGGGGGTAAGGTTGGCGATGCCTTCGAGCGTCCAGGTGAGGTCGTTGGGTTTGAAGTTGTGGCCGCTTGGGGCTCCGCCAATAGAGGGAGTAGTGGCGGTGGGTGGCTCTTCTGCCGTTGTGGCCGCAGTGGTGTCGGCGAGGAGCTTGGTTGCGTGGGCTTTGCGACCTTTGGCAAGAGGATCGTTGGGGTCGGTGTTGAGGAGGGTGTCATAGTCCGCGATGGCGTCGTCATACCGCTCTAGCTGGATAAGGACGAGGGCGCGGTTGTGACGGGCGTTGATCCAGCTTGGTTTGGCGATGAGTAGCTTGTCGAGGTCGGCGAGGGCACCCTCGTAGCCGACGGTGGGGACGGGCGCGGGAGTCGTGGTAGGTGCAGCGGGGCTGGCCAGCCCTGTGCGGGCTCGGGCTACGGCGCGGTCATTGCGCACATCAAGGTCAGCGGGCCTAGCCAAGAGGTAGCGGTCATAGTCGGCGAGAGCTTCGTCGAAGCGGCCCAGCTTTAGGTAGGCGTTGGCGCGGTTGCGTAGGATATCCCAAGCGTTCGGACTGGTGGCAAGGGTACCGGTCGTCTGTGCGAGTGTGAGTTCATTGCTTTCGATGTCATCGAGCAGAGGCAGCAGATCGTGGCGGTTGGCAGCAGCTTCTACCTCGGCGCGGGTAGGGCGCTGGCTGAGGGGATTATAACCGTAGCTTACTTCCCAACTGTCGAGGAGGCCGTCACCATCAGTGTCGGGCTTTTCGGGGTCGGTGCCAGCGGTGGCTTCGTTGGTGTCGGTAAGGCCGTCGAAATCCTTGTCATTGGCTTTGGCGTAGGCGTCTAGGCCGTTGAGGATGGCTTGGGCTCCATCGTTAAAATCGGTGATGCCATCGCCGTCGGTGTCGGGGTTGCGGGGGTTGGTCTTCCAGGTGGAGTACTCAACGCGGGTAATGACGCCATCGTTGTCGTCGTCGGATCCAAGGTCGGTGCCGTCGAAGGGATCAAAGCCATAAAAACACTCCCAGTCGTCGGGTACGCCATCGTTATCGCTGTCGTCGTAGCGGCTAGGATTGAGGCCGCGGCTGAGTTCTTGGGCGGTAGTGAGGCCGTCGCCGTCGGTGTCTTCGTCGGCATCGCTGATGCCGTTGCCATCGCTATCGCTGAGTTTGGCATTCGTGCCGAGGTTGACTTCCTGGAGGTTGGTGAGGCCATCCTCATCCCAGTCTTCATTCGCGTCGGAGGTGCCGTCGCCATCGCTGTCGCTGAGCACGGGGCTGAGGTCGAGTTGGTATTCGAGGAGGTTGGAGAGGCCGTCGCCGCCGCCGCTTTCTCCATCTAGGTCGGCGTCGGGGGTACGCAGGTTGATGCCATTGGGGTAGCGCCACTGACCGTAAAGGTGCTCCCAGGCGTCCGGGAGGCCGTCGTTGTCCCAGTCGTCAGGATTTGCGGGGTAAAAAAAGGCGGGAGGATGCGGGGCTAGTATGCTGTCTAGCCAGTCGGGGATGTCGTTGGCGTTGGCATCGGCAGTGTTGGTTTGCAGTTCGGGGGCGATATTGGCCTGAAGCCAGAGCAACCAGTCGCCAAGGTGGCCGCTGTGCAGGGTGTCTGGATTGTCGGGTGAGAGACGCAGGCGGCGTTCTTCAAAGTTTAGCACATGATCGCCGTCGCGGTCGAGGACAGCATCGCTGGGATCGACTTTATTAAAGCCCCAGTAGTCCTCGTAGAGGTCGGACATGTCGTCGTGGTCATGGTCGTAGGCGTCAAGGTGGGCATCCAGGGCAATGCCAAGGTTGTACTGGACAAGATTTGAGGTGCCATCGGCATCAAGGTCGCCGTTGGCGTCGTCTGGGTTGCTGGGGTTGAGGCCATAAAGGATTTCGATTTTGTTGGGTATGAGGTCGCCGTCACTGTCGGTGAGGTCGGCGAGAGTGCCGTCTTTGTGAATGTGGGTGGCGTTGCTCCTGGCCTTGCTCAGTGAGTAGGGATCAAGGGGATCGGAGTTGAAGAGGATTTTTTCTTCGTAGTCGGTCAGTCCGTCGTCATCGCTATCGACAAGGGCGTCGCTGGTGCCGAAGTCCTGCTCCTGCATTGCATTAAGCCCATCTTGGTCGTGGTCGGTATTGGCTCCGTTGGTCGCGTCCTCTGGGTAGCGATCTGTCCAGTTGGGTATTTCATCGCTATCGTTGTCGGCGATGACGGCTGCCCCCCAGCGGATGTGGTTGACCATGCTGAGGTTCGTGGCGTCGTCGGGGTAGGGATCACTGAGATTTAGGATGCCGTCGTGGTCGCGGTCGGTGATACGCCAGCCATTACGAGGCAAGGCGTCATACCAATTTTGAATACCGTCGCCATCAAGATCATGCATAGCAAAGCCGTGCCAGCGCTCAGCGTTGTACGGGCTGTAATTGGTGGGGTCGGTAGGGGCAGGATCATTGCCTGTGCTGTTAAAAAGGCCGTCGTGATCGAAGTCAGCAATGTTGTTGAAGGGATCGTAAGGGAACTCATCGGCATAGTTTTGTATGCCATCATTATCAGCGTCTTTGTTGACGTCTTTGCCCCAGACGATGCCATTGATATCGCTGGTGTTAGTGGGATCCTCGGGATAAGGATCGTCGCCGTACGAGAACGGGTCGCCGTCGAGATTGGTAGCAGTTGCGAAGTAGGGTGTGGGGTCATAGAAATTGGGCGTGGTATCGTTGTCCCAGTCGTCATAGCCTCCGCTCATCCATGATATATCGTTGGCTTCGCTGATATTGAACGGGTCTCGTAAGGCGGGGTCAACGGCGTTCAAGAGGCCATCGTTATCTACGTCGGGATTTCCGTCGTAGGGGTCGTTGGGAAATGTATCCTGCCAGTTCGGGTAGGCATCGCCATCAAGGTTAGCAAAAAGATCATTGTACCAGGGAGTGCCATTGATGAGGCTGGTGTTGGAATTGTCCTTCGGGTATGGGTCGTCTGCATTGAGCCATCCATCATTATCAAAGTCAGGGATCTCATTGAAGGTATCCGTCGGGTAGGGGTCATTGAAGTTGTTGATCTCATCCTGGTCATCATCAGCGAGAGCGCTGCCGTACCAAGCCATTGAATTGAAAGGGCTGGCGTTGGTGTCGTCCTCAATGGCAGGATCAATGTTATCAGGCAGGCCATCGTCATCGGTGTCTCCGTCGGTGCCTCCCTCGGGCTCGTTCGTTGTCGAGTTGCCATTGTTGCCGTCGTAGGGCCAAGCATCCTCATAGTTGGGGCTGCCATCGGCATCCTCATCACCTAAAACACTGCCATACCAGTAGATGCCATTCTCTGGGCTGAAGTTTTCTAAATTGTCTGGGAAAGGATCGTCCTCGTTGGGAATGCTATCGCCATCGCGGTCGGGGTTTGGAACATCCTCAGGATCGCCAGGCTCCGGATAAGGGGAATTATCATAATAGTTTAAGATGCCGTCGCCATCAGCATCGCTGAGGGCATCGCCATACCAGCTTATGCCGTTGGCGGAACTGTAGTTGTCCGCAGCACTAGAAGTGGTGGTGTCTGGATCAACGCTATCGTTGATGCCATCCCCATCGCTGTCATTGTTGGTGGGGTCGGCGGGGTAGCCGTCGATGAAATTCAGGAGGCCATCGCCATCGAAGTCGCAGAAAGTGGCACCTGCGTAGTTTGGTAATTGGCCATTGGCGTACGGGGTCGAGTAGCAGCCATGAAATTCATGGAAGTCGGAGTAGCCGTCGCCATCACTATCCCAGGAATGGAGCGATATAGACTCACCGATGAGGCTCATGGCTGGGCGCACAATGGAGTATTCCTCGCCATCGAGGATACCATCGTAGTCAGTGTCTGGATTGTAGGGATTGGTGGCCTCGCTCAGTTCGAGATCATCGGGTAGGCCATCGTAGTCGGCATCGCCACCTTGGGCTTGGATGTCTGCCAAGCTTGTGAGTGTAGCACCATCCAAGGATTGCCAGGAGTCCGCTAGGCCATTGCCATCGGTATCGATCCAAGCCCCAATACCAAGACGCATGGGGGAGAAAATAAGGGCAATAAGTCCAACGATGAGCGCTGTGTGACTGATGCGTCCTCTGACCTGGCTCAGGAGGCAATTCGCACGCCGCAAGGTAGGGGATTTGGCTTTTTCATGGTATGCATGCAATTACCCAAGTTGAATTATCAAATTGGTAGAACCTTGCCAAGGTAAATTCGTGGGATCAGCATTAATCGTATTGTTGCTTTACCAGCCTCGGATTGTCCCGTCGGCACACCCTGCTCGCTTGCTTTTCTGACACCACGCGACTCCACAACGTGTATTGCCATGGGTTGATTTCCCCCTGCGCACGCGCTCCCACCACTCGCGCTTACAGGCGGCATGGCATTTGAGGCTTTGGTGGGTTGTCTTGATACCTAGTCGCAGGGCCTGATTGCATGGCTAGCTACGAAGCCTGCGGGGGCAGAAAGCTTGGGTGTAGTGGTATGAATGGGCTAGCGGAATGGGTTCATCATTTATGCATTAAGAATTTCTGAAATATATCTTGCGTTCATTTCATAAAATATGGTAATTATGGATGTTCTCTTTATTTCTTGAAGAGCGAAACCGATGAAAGTGAAAAATAATAAGTAAGAACACACCGATATGAACCCAACCACAGTCACACAAGGCGCTGCGAAGCGCTCCAACCCAAGTGCCTCGCATGGGGCAAAAATCTCGGCTCCGCATGACATCGCGGGGAGCAAGGACACGCCAGGATCAAGAACCAAGGTGGCGAGCCACTCCACGGCGAAGACCCGCACGGAGGTAGCGGCGGCGGCACCCAAGCCGCTGACGCGCCAACAACGCCGCAGGGCGGCGGAGGCTGGGGCGGCTGCTGCGGCTGCTGCGGCTGCTGCGGCGAGTGCTCCTCCTGTACGCTACGGGGACGGCACCCGTTTTGACCAGGGCGCACGATACTTTGTCGCCGATCCCGTGCCGTTGCCCCTTGCGGGCACGGCCACGGTGAAGCTGGAAATGGGCTCGCGTACGGACGCGGCTCTAGCGGCGTTTGGCGAGAGCCATATCGAGGCGATGACGGGCAATGTCTGGTTCCTTACGCCCGTGCCTACGGCGGAGGTGTTTGAGGCCAAGTTGGCGGCGTTTGAGGCGAAGCTGGCGGCGCTGGATAATCTGCGTGTGGAGGCGAAGAACTTGACCTTTGAAAAGGATCAAGCGCGCAAGGAGTTTGAATTCGCCTTCTCCCAACGCCGGGCCTACGTGCAGACGGCGAGCAACTCGAATGCGGAGGTGATCGCGAGCGCTGGCCTGTCGATCCGCAATCCTCCGACGCCGGTGGGGGCTCTGCTGCCGCCGCTGGGCCTGCGGGTGGAGCTGACCACGTTCAACGGCGAGCTGGATGTGCGCTGGAACACGGTGGCCGGGGCGAAGAGCTACGTGCTGGAATGCGCGGAGGTGATCGCTGGGCAGGAACTGCTGTGGGTGCAGGTGACGATGGGTGGCAAGCTGAGCCATCTGGCCAAACAACTGACTCCTGGCAAGCACTATGCCTTCCGTGTGGCGTCGATCGGCGGCAGCAACGGGGTGAGCCAGTGGAGCCCGGTGGTGCAACGCATGGCGGCGTAGGGGGGGAGGTGGACTTTCGGAGCGCTGGGAGGGGTGGGGGACTGGCGCTTCGGAAGGGGGGGTGGGGAGACTGGGAGACTGGGAGATGGGGAGATGGGGAGATGGGGAGATGGGGAGATGGGGAGATGGGGAGATGGAGTGAGGGCGGGATGGCGGGATGGCGGGATGGATGATTCTTTTCATCCCTTTTGCATTGCCACGGTTAGTCCCTACGATGTTGGGCGTGAAAATCTCCCTCAGTCTCCCTTTCCGCGTCGCTTGCCTGCTCGCTCTCGCGTCTTGCACGGCACCGCTCGATACCACCGAGCTAGACCTCCCGCTCAGCACGCGTGGTGCGACCACCTTCGCCCTCAGCCCTTCCTCGGGCGAAATCAAAATCCGTGACGCCGTCGCCATCGCCAAAGTCATTCGTCGCTACCGCGATCTCGATGCCGCTGAGAAGGCCCTCATCAAGCTTGCCGTGCGCCGCCACTTCGATGGACTGGTGGCCTTGGAGGTTAGGAAACTGGAGCAAGCCAGCGCACCCGAGCGCCAGCGCATCAGCCGTATCCCCGATGCCACCGCACGAAAGACCGCCGATGCCGATCTCTCGGCCAAGCTGCTCGCCGAGGCTGCGCGTCGAGTCGCGGCAAAGCTCAACGGACTGCTTGCTGTGCCCATGAAGACTTCCACAAGCCAATCCGTTGTCGCCTTCGCTCGCGTCGTCTCGGATGACATTCGTGTCGCCGATGCCGCCTATGAACTCGATGTGCCGCTCGGCAAAGTCGGCCCTGGAACCAAGATCGCTGCTGCCGACGCTCCCGAAGATCGTGCGTTGCAGGACATCAGCAAAGGCACAAAAACAGCGCAGTTAGTTTCCGTTGGTTCGGTATCCATCAAGTAGCCCTGGCCTATGCCTACCTCATCGAACTTTCCTGAGCCCGAAACCGACGCGTTTGCCGTTATGGTTCCAGCGCCCACCTACCTCTCGTCGGTCAGTCTAGGAATGGACGATGATGGCACCGATAAAGTCGCTGCGCCTACGCCCAGAGGTGGAGCCCTCGATTTCTTCGGCAGCAGTGCGGAAGGCCTAGCCGCGATCTTCTCCGAGGAGCCTGCCCACCCACGGCTAGAGCCTGGCGGCATCATCGGCAGCTACCGGTTGATCGCAAAAATTGCCGATGGTGGCTTCGGCACGGTGTGGCGAGCCGAGCAGCAGGAGCCCGTCGTGCGCGAGGTCGCGCTTAAACTTGTCCGCCCCGACAAAGCTTCGCCCGAAGTTATCTCGCGCTTCGAGCGCGAGCGCCAAGCCTTGGCCATGATGGATCATGAAAACATCGCCACCGTCTATGACGCTGGCGAGCACGAAGGGCAGCTCTTCTTCGCCATGGAGTATGTGCCGGGGCAGCCCATCACCACCTATGTGAAGGAGCACGCCTTGAGCCTGAAGCAGCGCGTCGAGTTATTCATCCCCGTGTGTCGTGCCGTGCATCACGCCCACTCCAAGCTCATCCTGCATCGCGACCTCAAGCCATCCAACATCCTCGTCACGCTGAAGGACGGCAAGCCCGTGCCCAAGGTCATCGACTTCGGCATCGCCAAAGCCCTCACGGAAGACCATGCCATCCTCCGCGCTGACACGGGCACTTTCCCCGTTACTCAGGTCGGTTACGTGCTCGGCACACCGCAGTACATGAGCCCCGAGCAGGCGCGTGGCGACAACAGCATCGACGCCTCCAGCGACACCTACACCCTCGGCGTCATCCTTTACGAACTGCTCGTCGGCGAGCCTCCCATCTGCGCTGCCGACCTCGCCAAACAGCGCGGCCACTTCGATCTGCTCAACCTCATCATCAAGCACGAGCCCGCCCTGCCCAGCACCCTCTGGCTCCATGCCAGCATCAGTCACACCCACAGCTTGGATATGTCCATGGGCAAGGATTCGCGCCGCATCAGTCGGCAAATGCGCGAAGACTTGGACTGGATCATCCTGCACTCCCTGGAGAAGGATCGCACCCATCGTTACCGCTCCGCCGACGCCCTCGCCGATGACCTCCAGCGGCATCTCAATAACGAGCCTGTCTCCGTCGGCCCGCCGCAACTCGGCTATCGGTTTCGCAAATTTTATCTGCGCAATAAAGTCACCTCCATCGCCGCCACCCTCGTTTTCCTCTCCATCATCGCGGGCGGTAGCATCGCCACTTGGCAGCGGAACGAGGCGCTCGTGGCAAAAAATCTCGAAGCCACCGCCCGCCAAAATGCGGAGAATGCCAACGCCGCCGAGGTCATCGCGAGACAGCAGGCCCAGACCTCGGAGGCACTCGCCAAGACTCGGGAAAAAGAAGCCGAGCAAGCCCGTGATCTGGAGGCCAAAGCACGAGCCCTCGCCGAAGATCAGCGCCTCAAAGCCGAGGCCGCTCGCGAGCAGGAAGCCCGCGCTCGTCGCGCCTCTGACCTCGCCCGTGCTGAGGCCGAGGATCTCATCAACTTCATGCTCTACGACATGCGCGACCGCCTGGAGCCGCTCAACCGTTCCCCCATGTTAGCCACCATCGCCGACAAAGCGGAAGCCTACTTCACTGCCCAGGCCACCACTCTCGGCGACAACCCTGAGCAGGCTCGCAACCGCGCCGCCATGTATCAAAACAAGGGCCTCATCGAGCTGGCTCAAAGCAAGACCGCCGCCGCTCTCACTTCCTTCAAAGCCTTTCTCACCATCGCCCAAGCCCGCGCTAAAATAGCCGCTGCGAGTGAAGAAATACAAAGCGACCTCGCCCTCGCGCACAACCGCCTCGGCATGACTTACCAAGCCAAAGCCGACTTCCCCGCCGCCCAAAATGAGTATCAGCAAGAGCAAGCCATCGTGGCAACGTTGCTCAAAGCCAAGCCTGACTCCACCGCCTACCGCCTGCATCTAGCTACCACCCACGAGCACCTCGGCGACGTCAGCAAGCCATCCCTGCCGCACTATCAACAGGCGCTCGAAGTGCTGGAGAAGCTGAGCACCGAGCAGCCCACGAGTATTGAAATCACTCGCGCCCTCGCCACCACTCATGAAAAAATGGGCACCACTCTCCGCGCCCTCAACCAGCCGATGGAAGCCCTGCCGCACTTCGACCAACAGCTCGCCCTCCTGGATCGTTTGCCCGCTGCCCTCGCCACTGATGTGCGGATTCGCCGAGCCAAAGCCATCGCCCTCCAGGCCAAAGGCGCGACACTGTTGCTTGCCAAAAAAGCTGCTGACGCCTTGCCTCTGCTCGCCGCCGCTGTGAAAAGTAGCCAAGCTATTGCTGACGCCGACCCTGGCAACCAAGTCGAACAGGCCGACCTCGCCAGCGCCCTGGCTGTGCTTTCCACCTGCCATTGGGAGCTAGGCCAGACGCGGCTCATGGAAGGCAACGCCGCCAGCATCAAAGTTGCCCTCGGGCACTTTCAGGAAGGCCGCGACGCCATCAAAAAAAGTCTCGTCATCAACAACGAGGAGCGCACCGCGAGGCGAGCCCAGCTCCAGCGCTTCGAGGTAGCCCTGGACGAAGTCGGCAAGCTCACGCGCTGAGTAGCCTACTTCCGCAGCCCGATCAGCTCCACCGGGATGGGCTTGAAGCCGAGCTTTGTGATCGCGGGTGACTCGGGCTTCAGACGATAGTCATCGTGCTCGGCATCAATGAACATGGGATCGGCGACGAGGCTGTTTTTGTCCCAGCCAGCATCCTGCCAAGCGGCCCAGTCGCTCAGCGGATCGGCTTCATTCAATGTGATGTCGTCGATGAAGAGATGGCCATCGGGACTATCGAAGTCGATGCGCAGGCGGAAGTCGATTAGCTCGGGCTTGAAGGCGGGCTCGCCGGGGGCAGGCAGTCGTACGGTGACTTCCACACTTTGCCAATCGGTGGTGAGGGGAACACGCTTGTTTTGGCTGCCCCAGTACTTGCCGGGCTGGTAGCTCATGAAGCCGATGCTCGCGCTGCGCTCGGGCACATCGCAGCGCACCTTCATAGTGGCGCGGAAGCTCTTCCCAGGCTGCATGGGCACGGGGGTGCTCTGGCAGGCGCTGTGGGCGTTCTTCGGGTCGGGGCTCTGCGCTCCTTCGATGCTCACGGCTCCATCTTGAACGATGAGCTTCAAGCCTTTGCGCGGGTTGTTGATGAACCCCCAACCCTTCGGCGTTTTGCCGGGCTCGGTGTTGTCGAAGCTGCCGATGCCGCCCGCATAGAGATCGGGGCCGATGTTTTTGCCCACCTTGCTGTAGCCCGTGCGCAACGGGTTTCCGCCGCCCCAGGCGAGGTTGTTGTCGATGTTATTCCACTCGGGGCCGCAGTGGCGCAGGTTGGCGTAGTCGCTGCCCGGCAGCGTGGTGTAGATGATGTTTCGCTGCACGCGGTCGCCCGCCATCATGGTGCCATCGGGATGCACGGAGTTGCGCGGGTCTAGCTCCATGCCGCGCATTTTTTTCCATGCGGGCTGGTCTTGCACCGAGTCCCAGCCTGCCGTCATGGTGCCGATATGGTTCTTGTAGAAGTTCTGCGAGGTGTGCCAGCCATGCAGGTCGAACTGATACTTGCCGCACTGCGCGAAGATGTTGTTCTCGACGATGCAGTCGCGCGAGTTGTGCAGGTGAATGGCGCTGGTGGGGCAGCGGAAGACGATGTTACCGATGATGTCGATGCCGCCCGTGTTGTCATCGGGATAGAGGCCAAAGGTGAACCACGGATGTTTAAGCCCATCGCTCTCCTGACCGCAGCCGATGACGTCGTGGATCATGTTGTAGCGCCACACGCTGCCACGACTGCTGATCCAATCGCGCCCGCCGGTGTAGATCGCGCCGCCGTCCTGGGTCTCCAGCACGACGTGGTGGATGTGGTTGTATTCGAGGATGATGTTGTTGCCGCTGAACTGAATGCCCATGCGCGGGCCGTCATGAATGAGGTTGTGCGAGGCCGTGATGCCGCAGCCGCCAATGCCGATGCCGCAGGCGTTTTTGTTGAACACGCCCATGTGATGGATGTGGTTGTTGTCGGCGAGGTTATCGCAATTTGTCAGCGTCTTGCGATCACCGCCACTGAGGCTGATGCCGTTGCTGCCCGTGCCGCTAATGACGTTGCCGCGCGCTGCGTTTTTGTTGCCGCCGCCGATGCCGATGGCCGAGCCGCTGAAGCCTCCGACGTTGCTGAACGTGCAGTTCTCGACGCTGCACTGCTCGGTCTTGTCCATCGTTACAGCGGTGCCATTGCAGCCTGTAAAGCTGAGGCCTCGGATGACGACGTGTGTCGCCCCTGGCAGCACTTTGATGAAGCCATCGAGCGTGACGAGGCGAATGTCCTGTTGCTCCACGGTTGCCGTTGGCCACAGGTAGAGGGTGCTGCTGCGTGGGTCGATGTACCACTCGCCGGGTGCATCGAGTTCTTCGAGTGCGTTCTGGAAGATGAAGCGGTTGTGCGGGTGCAGATCGTAGCCGCAGGGCTTGGCCAGCGTGAGGGTGCGTGTGGCGGTGTCGAGGCTCTTCACGGGCTCGATGAAGTTCCACCAGCCATACTGCGCGAAGATGTTCAGCTCGACTTCTTCTGGGTGCGCCCAGGTGCGCACGTCTTGCGGCTTGAGATACATCGTGGTCTTCCACGCATGGCTTTCCACCTTGTTCTGCGGGATGGCATCGACAAAAGCCCAGCCACCGTAAAGCGGATCAGCGGCGTCGAAGTTCGGCCAGCGAGCGAGCGGCAGTCGCTCGCCATCGCAGAGCACTTGGCGATACTTGGCACCCTTGGTTGCCAAGCCCGAGAGGTCGGCTTTAACGATGCTGCCCGTGTGTTTGGTAAAGCCTGACACACGCTTGGCTCCGATGAACTTTGGCTTGGCTCCATCCTCTGCCCGAAGTGTTATATTGGAATCCTGCGCTTCGAGTGTGATGGGGGCCGCAAGTTCGTAAAGCCCGTCAGAAAGCGTGATCGTAATCGCTGATTTTGGATCAGCCTTTCGCGCGGTGCGTAGCTGCTCACGCAGCGTCGGCAGCGAGTCGGGCGTGATGACAATGGATGTCTGCGCAGCGGCGAGGCTGGCGATAAATGAGAGGGCGAGTGTGGATGAACGAAGCATGAAAAGGATGGCGTGACGTAGCGCAGGCGATCCGCCTCATGCTACTAAGTTTTGCAGCCAATGCGGCAGGTTATTCCTGCGGCAACCACGGATGAACACGGACAGGCACGAATCCTGAATGCCCAGGGGACAAGGCAATCCAGCGAACGTTCGTCACAGCTCTCTCATCGGAGTGCCTCCAATATTCGTGATCGTCCGTGTTCATCCGTGGTTGCCGCCTAGACACCACCCGAACAAACCCACGCCTTGCCGAGATGTCAGGCGGGACGCTTGGCATCCCGCCTTCATCATACAGCCTTACTTCACCTCGGGATTCGGCTCCGAGCTGCCTTCGACGAGGCCGAGCGCCCACTTGATGCCGCCGAGGATGTGGGCCTGAAATTTCTTGCTCGTCTCAACGGAGTTCTTGCGGTCTTTGATGTCGGTAGAGTCGCTCCACAAGTCTTCGCGATGGCCGAGGCTGGTGTAGAAGACCTTGCCTGTGCCTGCCTTGCGGCACCACGACACGGGGAAGAACTTTTGCTCGGCGACATCATTCGGATTGTGGCGCATGAACCAGAGTGAGCGCACCTTGCTGCGATCCTGGCTCTTGATCCAATACATCTCTTCCTGGGCGAGATCGAAGGTGGCACCGATGCCGCCATTCGCAGGATGCGCCGCGTCGCCAGCGATGAGGTCGGCGGGAACCTGTGCCTTGTGGGTTTCAAACTCGCCTTGTAGCATCTCGATGTAGCCACGGAACGGGTGGAAGGTGTCGCTGGCGCTGTGCATGCCCATGAAGGCATGGCCGTCTTCGATCCACTTGATGAAGCCATCGCGGTCGGGCAGCGGCAGCTCGCCGGTGGTGTTGGCGAAGATGACGCCGTCGATCTTCTCGGCAACGAGGTTGGCGGGGCTCAGGCGCTCCAGGTTTTTCTTCATGGCGACGTCGAATTGCTCCTTGGCAGTCTTCGCGGCGGCCTGCACTTCGGGTGTCCACTTGGACATTTCTTCGAGGTACTTTTTCACCTCATTGGCGGTGCGTTTCTTGGTATTCTCATCGGCATCAGCGGGGATGTCCTTCGGCTTGCGAGGAGCCTGAGGCACCTGGATGTCCGGCTGCTGCACGAAGCCAACGACCGTGTAGGCACCGGAGGATTTGCCGAGCGCATCGAGCGTCTTTTCAGCAAAGGGAATCGAGCTATGGCGGAAGCCAGCGGTCACCGTGCAGACGAGCACGCGCTTGGCATCGGCAGCGATTGAGGAGAGGGCAGGCGCAAAGGAAAGCGCGAGCAGGAGGAGGACGTGGAGACGTTGCTTCATGTGGTGGAGTTGGATGGATAGAGGAACCGCGCAGAGCACAACAGGCCAGCGCGGCCCCAGCATACGCGAGTATTGCTAGCCGCCTATCCCGCACTGCGGAAGTAGCCGCGCTGCTTTTCGCTGATGGGGAGGCTGAGGCGTTCCATGACGGCGAGCATGTCTTCCCAGACGAGCCGCTTGGCTTTGAGTCCGCCGTCACGCTGTTCTTCACGGATGAGGTAGGAGGGATGGTAGGTGACCATGACTTGCGTGCCGCTGATGGGGTGAAAGCGCCCGCGATTTTTGCCCACGGGGCCTTCGATGCCTAGGCCTGTGGCGGCGGTGGCTCCGAGGGCAACGATCACCTGGGGTTTGATGAGGTCGATCTCAGTCATGAGGTAGGGCAGGCAGGCCTGCATCTCCTCGGGGGTGGGGGCGCGGTTGGAGGTGCCTTGGCCGGGGCCGCTGGAGGGGCGGAATTTGCAGATGTTGCTGATGTAAACCTCGGGCCGCTTCAAGCCCATCGCCCCGATGATTTTGGTGAGGAGCTGGCCGGCAGGGCCGACGAAGGGCTGGCGCTGTTGCTCCTCCTCGGCACCGGGGGCCTCGCCGACGAACATGATGGCACTGCGCGGTGACCCGGTGGCGAAGACCATGGCGTGGCGTAGTGAGCCGAGCGCACGCGGCACAGGATCGGCTTCGGCGAGTTCGGCGAGGTGGGCGAGTTTTTCCTCCAGCGTGGTGCCTGCGACTTCGAGAATGCGCTGCTGGGGCGGTGACGCGGGGGCGTGGGTAGCGGGTGAAGCTGGCGCGGCTACGGGTGCGAAGGCGCTGGCAAAGGCGGCGGCTGTCGCGGGGCCAGCGGTGGCTACGGAAGGTGTGGGGGCTTCAGGCGCGAAGGCGTCGGCAAAGGCGGCAACGGAAGCAGGCATGGCCGATGGATCGCCGCGTCTCGCGATGGGGTTTTGGATCAATGCGCGAATGGCGGTGCGCGCTTCTTTGCTGAGGCCGACTAGCCGCTCGCCAGCGCTGGCGCGTTGGTCGAGGTGGGCACGGAGCAGGGCGAGGGCGGGCAAGGCGGACATGGGGCGGAAATAGGCTGGAAGCGGGGGCGTCGCTACCGAATAAAGTAGCTGAGGTTCTCCAGTTCCACGGCGAGATCCACGCTGTTGACGATGACGTTTTCAGGCACCTCGAGGACGATGGGGGAGAAGTTCAAGATGGCCTGGATGCCGGCTTTGACCATTTCATTGACCACGGCCTGGGCGTTGGTGGAGGGGACGGTGAGGATGGCCATTTTCACCCCATGCTCTTGCACAAAGGCGGCAAACTGATCCATGCCAAGCAAGGGGATGGTCAGCTCGCCCATGCGGCTGGTGTTGGGGTGTGAGTCGAAGGCAGCGGTGATTTCAAAGCCTTCTTTTTTGAAGCCGCCGTAGCGCAACAGAGCCGAGCCGAGATTGCCGACACCGACGAGGATCACGGGTTGCAGTTTGTTGTGCCCGAGCACGTCGCCGATCATCTTGCTGAGCTGCTCGACGCCGTAGCCAAGCCCACGGGTGCCGAATTGACCAAAGTAGGTGAGGTCTTTGCGCAGTTGTGTGGGCTTCACCCCAGCAGCTTTGGCCAGGGCTTCGGAGGACACCGTTTCGACGTTGTTGTCGCGCAGGCGAGACAGGCAGCGCTGGTAGATGCTGAGTCGGTAGATGGATTTGCGGGGGATGTCGATGCGTTGCACAGGGTGTAAATCTACGCGTGGCGAGGATGCGTCAACCGACGGTTCAAAAACTGCGCAGCTCTAGCCACTTGCCTTTTCGCGGTTGTCTCGCTTGGGTTCGCCTTTAGAATCCGCCTCCCATTGCCGCCCCATGGCATTTATCTCGACTCCCTACTAGCACCCACCATGTATATCGGACTCTACGCCATCCGTTCCCAAGTGAGCGGCAAAATCCAAGCCGCCATGACTCGGTTCGATTCCTTCGAGCAGGTCATGGAACCCGCTGAGTACCATGAACGCGGCATCCAGCCGGACATCGAGTCGCTCCCGGATAAAGCGACCTTTGATGTAGAAGAAGCCGAGCGCGTCGCAGCGCGGGCTGCCGCTCGCGCCGCTGCAAGGGCCGCAGAAGCGGCTGCTCAAGCTGCCTGGGAAGCCGCACAGAAGGTCGCCCAACCATGATCGCAGCTCGTCTCCAGCGCCCCATTCCCGGTGGTCTGCTCATCGCTGTCGAAGGCATCGACGGCGTCGGCAAGACGAGTGTCTCCGCTATGCTGGCGCAGTGGTGCGGCGAGCGCGGCCTCGCCTGCACTTTTTCCAAGGAGCCCACGGGCTGCCATTGGGGCCAGTTACTGCGCAAGTCTGCGAGCACGGGCCGCCTGAGCCTCGCCGATGAACTTGACCTTTTTTACAAAGATCGCGCCGACCATGTCGCCCACAGCATCGGGCCAACGCTAGCCGAGGGCGGCATCGTCATTCTCGACCGCTACTACTGGAGCACCGCAGCCTACCAGGGCGCACGCGGAGCCGATCCGATCGAGGTCATTGAGTACAATGAGATGCACTTCCCCGTGCCCGATCTCGTGCTCCTGCTCGACGCCGATGTAGGGATCGGCCTCGACCGCGTGCGTGCTCGCGGGGATGTGCCCAATGAGTTCGAGAGCCGTAGCGCCCTGCAACAATGCCGCGATCTCTTCGCCACGCTGCCCGCCCTCAGCAGGGCGTCGTGCGTCCTCATTCCCGCCGATCGCCCGGTGCGCGATGTCGTTAAGTCATCGCTCAACGAGTTTAAAAAAGCCGCGATGGCCAAGCTAAAGTCTGCTGGCATCCAAGCTCCCGAGTCACTAGCCTTGTTTAGTTCATAGCCTTTCGGCTCTCCTTGTTCCATATTCCTTATCCCTTTTTCCTTCCTCTCTCCTCCCATGACACGCAAAGGTATCGTACTCGCTGGTGGCTCCGGCACCCGGCTCTATCCCCTGACCATCGCGGTGAGCAAGCAGCTCATGCCCGTCTATGACAAGCCGATGGTCTATTACCCCATCTCCTGCCTCATGCTCGCGGGCATTCGCGACATCCTCATCATCAGCACCCCGCATGATTTGCCCAATTTCAAAAAGCTCCTGGGCGATGGTTCGCAGTTTGGCGTGCGCTTCGAGTATGCCGAACAACCCAAGCCCGAGGGCCTCGCGCAGGCCTTCCTTATTGGTGAAGAATTCCTCGCGGGTGGCCCAGCCGCATTGGTGCTCGGTGACAATTTGTTCTATGGCTCGCAGTTCCGTAAAGCCATTGAAGTCGCAACCCACAAAGAGCACGGGGCGACCATCTTTGGCTACTACACCGCCACGCCCGAGGACTACGGCGTCGTGGAATTCGATGCCGAGGGCAAAGCCATCAGCCTGGAAGAAAAGCCCAAGCAGCCCAAGAGCAACTACGCTGTCCCCGGCATCTACTTTTACGACGAGCAAGTCGTCGCCCTCGCCAAAGCCCTGAAACCCAGTGCGCGTGGTGAGCTAGAGATCACGGATCTCAATCGCGTCTATCTCGAAAAAGGCGAACTCAGCGTCGAGACCCTAGGCCGAGGCACTGCCTGGCTCGACACGGGCTCCCCCGACGCCCTTGCCGATGCGACGGACTATGTGAAGGTCATCCAGCATCGCCAAGGACTGAAAATCGCCTGTCTCGAAGAGATCGCTTATGCCAAAAAATGGATCACTCGCGATGAGTTACTCGCCTGGGCCACCAAGCTGGGCAAAACCGAGTATGCCGTGTATCTGCGCAAGCTAGCGCAGATACACGGCTAAAACGGCGACTTACTTTTTGTTCCAGCGCAGCACGCGACCGAACTTGTTCCACTCGGTTTCTAGGATGTTGCCAGCGTTGTCGAAGGTGATGCCGTGGGGCGAGGTCACGGTGCCGACGCGCCAGTCTTTGGGCTCGACTTTGGGGGTGTTGGTCTGGCCTGCGGTGTCATTCACACCCAGCTCGGCGACTTGTTGGCCTTCTTTATTCCAGACGCTCACGCGGCCTGCGATCTCGGCCACACAGACGAGGTCGCCGTGGAAGCTCGCCGAACTCGGGCGACGCAGGCCTTTGTCCGCAATGACGCTGAGCAAGTTGCCATCCAGGTCGAGGTGGAGGATGCGGTTGTTGCCACGGTCGCAGGCGAAGATGCGAGCGGGCTCGAAGCGGCGGTCGATGAAAATCTTGTGCGTATTGGCCAGTTTCAAAGGTTCGCCTGGGCCACCGAAGACCTTCTTAAACTTGCCTGTTGAGTCGAAGACAAAGATCCAGCTCTTGCCGTAGCCATCGACCACGAAGAAGTCGCCGTTGGGGGCCACATCGCAGTTGGTGAGCTTCAGGCCTGGCTTGGCCTGCTCTTCTGGGAAGGCTGTTTTCGCAATCTCCAGCACCACCGTGCCATCAAGCTTGGCTTTGATGACGCGCTGCTCGCCGAGCACCGCCGCAAAGATAAACTCCTCGGCCCCATCCTTCCGAATGACGAAGCCATGCAGCGACTTCGGTAGCTGGAGTGCCTTCACAAACTTGCCCTCGGGCGAATAGACTTGGATGCCAGCATTCTCCTCCTGCACGCTCACGTAAAAATTCCCAGCGGCGTCGCAGGCGATTTCGCCGTGACCATCGCCGATGGTTTCTTTCCCCGGCGGCGGTTGGATGAAGTTGGGGGCGAACTCGTAGCTCACCTGTGCGCCAGCGGCGGTGCAGAGGATCAAGGATGTGATGATGGAGTGGATGGATCGGGACATAGGAACGCATTGAAACGAACGGACTCCGCAGGGTCAATCACAAAGGCGCTATTCTATGAAGCGCTGGGAGAGCCGTTCCTCATGGAAAAGGACATCGTGGCCACCCATTGAGCGGTAAGGAAAAAGTCAGTGCTGACAAAAGAATTCCAAAAAAACTTCTCGGCATGACAATAATCCTGCCGCGCCAGTGATTAGCCCGCGTGGAGAGCCTCTCCTATATTGACTATGAAGACTTACCCCAACTCACTGCTGTCGGCTTCGCTGAAGCTGTCCACCATCGCTGCGTTTGCAGTGCTTGCCTCACTGACGATGAATTCGCTGGCCAGCGCCCAGACGACCTCAATGCCTGATGAGGCTGCGCCGCACGAGGGAACATGGCTGCAATGGCCACACCACTACACCTATGGCAAGACCTATCGCAGCCAACTCGATGCTACCTGGGTGACGATGACCCAGGCGCTCGTGGGTGGTGAGAAGGTTCACATCATCGCTTACAACGCAGCCGAGCGTACTCGCATCACCAGCTTGCTCAGCACCGCCAAGGTACCGCTCACGAACGTGGACTTCATACTTGCTCCAACGGATGACGTTTGGGTGCGTGACAATGGCCCTGTCTTCGTCCGCAACAGCGCAAGCCAGCTCATCATTACGGATTGGGGCTTCAATGGGTGGGGCTTTGATACGCGATTCACACGTTGCGATGCCATCCCGGCTGCGGTGGCGGCGGCGCGGGGACTCAGTCGTTTCGACTTCAATGACATCATCCTCGAAGGCGGTGCGGTGGTGCTTGATGGGCAGGGCACACTCATCGCCACGCGCAGCTCTATTCTTGAGCCTGATCGCAATCCTGGGCTCACTCAGGCTGAGTTGGAGACAGAGCTGCGGGATTCCTTGGGGGTGAAGAAGTTCATCTGGCTCGCTGGTGCGCCGGGTGGCCAGGATGACATCACCGACATGCACATAGATGGCTTTGTCAGCTTTGCACCGGGCCGCAAGCTGGTGACTATGAGCGATGCCAACTTGCGCTACTGGGGCGTGCCAGCCGCAGACATTACCGCGATCAATGCCGCTACGGATGCCTCTGGCGTGCGCTACACAAAAGTTCTGCTGCCACTGACCGCGCGTGATGTGGTCACCACTTATGGGGCGCGTGTCGGCTTCAAAGGCAGCTACATCAACTACTACGTCGCAAATAAAGTGGTGCTCATGCCCACTTACAATGACCCGAATGATGCGGCGGCGAAGACGATCCTCCAGGCGCAGTATCCAGGGCGCACTGTGGTAGGCATTGATTGCCGCAACCTCTACATCAATGGCGGTATGGTGCATTGCGTGACCCAGCAGCAGCCACGCTAAGCACTTGCAGATGACCTCACGCGAACCCCGGCCCTCGTGGAAACAAGTGATCCCAGCGCCCATGCAGACACCAGCTCTCACCCGAGAGCTGGTGTTCTGCGCGTGCTGCCATCGTCAGCACTTACTGATGACCCTGACGCGGCACTCGTCGCCGCAGCCCAGCGTGGAGATCGCGCCGCCATGCACCTCCTGCTTGCGCCGTGGAATGATTCCATCTTTGGCTTCCTACTTGCCACGCTCCGGCATCGTGCAGATGCCGAGGATGCCGCACAGGAGACGTTCATTCGAGCCGTCAAAGGCTTGCCCGGCTATGAGCATCGCGGTGAGTTCCGCGTTTGGCTTTTCCGCATCGCCCGCAATCAGGCGGCCCTCACCGCCGCTCGTCGCCAGCGTGTCGCCATGCGCGAGACGAGTGTTGAGATGGAAGAACTAGAAGCTCTTGCTGCCGACGATTCCGCCTCCGCAGACCTCGCTGCGGCGGATCGCGCCACAGAGCTTCGTGCGGCGGTGGCTGCCCTGCCCATGGTTGAGCGTGAGGTGGTGAACCTTCGCCTCGATCATGACATGAAGTTTACCGACATCGCCCAGCGCACCGGTGCGCCGCTTAATACCGTGCTGGGGCGTATGCACAACGCCATCCGTCGGCTACGACAGACTATAACCCAAGCCTCATCATGAATAAGACCCAACGCCAACAAAGGGAGCGCGATGTGCTGCTGCGCAGCAGTGGCGAGCTATCTGCGGCTGCCAGCACGGCGCTCGCTAGTGCCCTCGCAGCCGATTCAGAAGCTGCGGACTATGCCCGCTTCATTGAAAGAGAATTGCCAATGGCCGCTCTGGCTCCGCGCGATTTCGCCGAGCAGGCCATCGCTCTAGCTTCAGTAGCTCCGCGCGATTTTGCTGAGCAGGCCATCGCTCTAGTTTTGCCCCACAAGCGTCGTCGCGTCATCAGGCCACTGTGGGCATTCGCTGCTGCCGCCGCCGTCATGATTAGCTTCATCATGCTACGACCTGCTCCCGAGCCCATCACTGTGGCTAGCATGGAGGAGCCCTCCTCACGCATCACAGTCGTCTTGTCCGCAAGGCTAGACACCTTTGAGGACGAACTCAGCGCCGCTCGCCACAGTCACCCACGCACACGCTACGGACACTTCCACTCACGCCTATGAAAAAGCTACTCCTCCCGCTGGCGATCACGTTTATCGTCATCATCACCGCCGCTCTTGGTCAAACGCCAGCCAGCCATGCTGTCGATGCGCTAGCCTTTGTGCAGCAGCACGCACCCGAGGTTCACTCACGGCTGCTGCAACTCCAAACGACTGACGACATGGACTATCGCAGCGCCCTGGATGAAGCCAGCCAAGCAGCCGCCGATCACGCCAAGATACTAGCCACTGGCGACACGGCTGCTGCCGCTGCCTTTGTGAAAATGTATGTCATCGACTTCCGCGCCATCAGCGTCTCCGACAAGCTCGTGTCGGCCACGGATGAAGCAGAGAAAGCGCAACTGCGCATCGACTTGCAAAAACTAATCGCTCAGAGCTTCGATCAATGGATCATCGTCGAGCAAGCCCGCATCCAGCGCATGGAGAGGGAACTGGCAGCCTTGAAGGCCGACTTCCTAAAAGCGCAGCATGAGCGCGAGAAAGTCATCGAATCCGATACGGACAAACTCATCGAAGAAAGCCGTGCCTACCAGCAACAGAAAGCCAAGCAAGCCCCCGCCAAGTAGTGCCACGGCCACCGCAGCGTGATCCATGGCGTGAGTTATATCTACTCGCGAACCGCTTCCTCTTGCCTGCAAAAGAACTTTTGAGCGGAGCGCCTAACGGTTTATAGCAAAGCCGGGGGTGAACGCGCTCTTCGTTGGCAGTCAATAGAAAAGTATTGACCCAAATGACACATTTCGGGTAGCCTGAGCGACTGCGGTCAAAAATTAGAGTTCCAGGGCTCGCTGGTCATGCCTCCCCCTGAGGCCACAAGCGTCTATCAAGGCTCTTCATCCGTGGCGCAACTTCCCTGCTTATTCTCCAACCAACCATGCAATCCATACAGCCTCGCAAAATCTCGAAGCTTGTCGCTTTACTCGTTTTCGTGCTAATGACCCTGACGACAAGTCTGAGAGCGGGCACGGATTATTTCAGCACCGCTCCTGGGGTAGGTGCGCCCGATACACTCTGCGACGTGTGGCAGGCCCTTTACAATGGCTGGGGGCTTGCTCCGAATGCCGATGAAGACAAAGACGGCGGCACCAATTTCGTGGAGTCCATCGCAGGCACCGATCCCCGCAACCCCAGCGATACATTGAGGGTAGGTAATACCATTCTCTCGGGCAATAACGTCATCTTCACCTTCACCAGCGAGGCTGGGAAGAAGTATCAAGTCGTCAGCTCTGATGCGCCGAATGGGCCTACCTGGACGCTCGTCGCGGGTTCCGCACTCGTGCCTAGCACCGAGAATGCCGCGCAGACCATCGCCATCACCAAGCCCGCTGGCGACCGCAAATTCTACAAGCTCGAAACTCTGGATGTCGATGCCGATGGCGACGGTGTCTCTGACTGGGCTGAGCGCAAGACTGGCATGGATCCCACCGTCGGCACCAGCCCCGGTAATGCCTCCGGCGGCGTCGCCAATGACGGCGATACCCTGCACTCCATCCTTTCCCTCACTGCCGCTCCTGGCAGCGTCCCTGCCGCCTTTGAAAAGGAAGGCGTCGCCGCCACCGTGCAAGTGCAGCGCTCTTTCGGCACCATGCCATTAACGCTCACCGTGAGTGGTGCTGCCGGGGCAACAGATGGGGATAAAGCCTCCGCTGCCTCTGCGGATTATGTCTTCAAAAACATGGCCAATGTGACCACCAATACCGTCGTCATCCCCGCCAACCAAGGTACGCCAGCCAGCCCCTATGACGTGGTCAAAGTCAGCCCCGTTGCCGACGCCGACGTCGAAGTGCCTGAGGCGCTCAAGGTTACCTTCAACGCCGTCGGTGCCTCCACTGGCACCACGGGCGCTAGCGCTGTCGTCAGTGTCAAAGACGCCGACCCCACAAACCCAGAAAATCGCCAGCTCTACGTCGCCTACCTGGGACGCGAAGCGGGAACTAACTCAACAGGTAGCGGCATCGCCACCGCCTTGGCCAATGGCGACAACGACAGCGCCTCCATCAGCCTGACTTTCAGTAACCTCAGCTCCACGCAAAACACGGCCTACCTGCGCATCGGCAATGACCTCGAAATCCTGCAACTGCCACTCGGCCAAGTGGCTGGCGAAACCTGGCAAATCCGTGCCAAACAATTCGCGCTCACTGACCAAGCCATGCTCGACGCCCTGCAACAGGGCAACCTCTACATCATCGTCTCCAGCGCCAATTACCCCAACAAGGAAATCTTTGGCTACTTCAACAAAGCTACGGGCTCCACCACCTTCGATTCGGCTAACCCCAGCCTCGTCGCGCCAAACTACGGCACCACCAACTGGCAAGCCCCCACGGGTGAAGCACTCGACCGCGACATCTATCGCTTCCTCGGGCAATGCACCTTCGGAGCCACCACCGCCCTGCATGATGAAGTGCTCGCTGAAATCACCGCTGCTGGAGGCAACGCCATCACGGGCTACTCCAACTGGCTCGACAAACAATACAACCCCACGCTCACGCCCAGTGCCGACTTCACCACCCTCGTCATGGCTGCGGACAACGAAGAATTCGCCACGCGTGGCAATCGCCCCGTCACCTACAACGTCGATCCGCAGTACTTCACCTCTGCCTATTCCGTCACCTATGATGCCAATGGCAAGCCCTCCATCAGCACCACTGCCAACACCACCCAGATCAACAACAACTACCCGAACACCTCCGCCAATCGCCGCCGCGAATGGTGGACGCTCGTCTCCCAGAGCAAAGACCAAGTCCGCCAGCGCATGGCCATGGCCCTCAGTGAGATCGTCGTCATCTCCGAAGTGGATCAGACCGTTAACGACCGCCACTACGGCTGTGCCAAGTACTGGGACATGCTCGCCGCAGGAGCCTTCGGCAAGTACCGCACATTGCTGGAGCAAGTCACTTACAGCCCCATCATGGGCATCTACCTCAGCCACATCTCCAACCGCGCCACCTACGATGCAGGCGGCGGGCTCATGGTCAGCCCCGATGAAAACTACGCTCGCGAGATCATGCAGCTCTTCTCCGTCGGCCTCATCCTTCGCCACCCCGACGGCAGTCTCGTGCTCGACATCGACGGTCTGCCCATCGCCACTTACGACCAGACCGACATCACCGAGCTAGCCCGCGTCATGACGGGTTTTACCCACGGCGCACGCCACACCTACACCGCCGTGCCGCAGTGGAGTGGCACTGCCTATTCAACCTCAAACCAGCGCGTGGGTACCACCATTGAGTACAACGGCACCACCTACACCCAGCAGGCTCAAGATGGTGGTCATCGCTTCTTCCAGGCTCCTTGGATGTATCCCATGAAGCTCCTCGGCCGCATCAGCACCACCACCTATCACGACTTCGGGGCGAAGACTCTTTTTGCCGGAAAGGCAGGCTCCATCGTCGTCCCTGCGCAGACCATCACTAGCATGACTGACGCCCAGACTCACGCTGCCGCCGTCACCGACATGACCCTGGCCCACAACTGCCTCGCTGGCGACCCCACTTCCAACAACTCCTACAACGGCCACCCCAATACTCCCGTCAACATCTGCCGCTGGCTCATCCAGCGCCTCGTCACCTCCAACCCCAGTGCGGGCTATCTCTACCGAGTCACCAGTGAATACACCGCTACCAATGGCAACCTCGGAGCCGTGTTGAAAAAAATCCTTCTCGACTACGAGGCCCGCTCCCTCCAACTCGCCGACACCTCCATCGCCGCTGGCAAAGTCCGCGAGCCCATCCTGCAATTCGTCTCCGTCCTCCGCGCCCTCAAAGCCTTCTCCGGTGCCCCGCTCTCCATCCTGCGCGACAATCCTCCCCCCTTCAGCCCCTCCGATACACCCTTCGCCGCCGCCTACCCTGCCACCGAGTTCGACAAGCTCGTTAACCCCAACCCACCCTCCCTGCCCAATGGCTGGGCGACTGGCCCCTTCCGCTTCCGCATTGGCGACACCTCGGGCAACATCGGCCAAGGACCGCAACGCCCACCCAGTGTCTTCAACTGGTTCCTCCCTGACTACGTCGTCCCCGGCCCCATGGCCCAGGCAGGCCTCTTCGCCCCCGAGTTACAGATCTCCACCGAGTCCACCGAAGTCGCCAAGATCAATTGGCTCTGGACTTACACTTGGGCCAACACCGTTGGTATGAGCACGCAGCCAGGCACGGACAGCAACGTTGCCGACTTCATCCTCAGCAACGGCTACGCCACTCCCGCCGTTCGCTTCTCCGCAGGCACCTTCACCTTCAATGATTCCAACTGGGCTACACCGCAAACCGTCACTGTCACCGCCAACAACAACAGCATCCTCGGCCTCGGCTTAGTCGGGAGCATCCAGTACACCTTGGGCGGCTCCACCAGCACCTTCGCCGGAGTCTCCGTGGCCCCTACCGCCATCACCATTAACGAAAACGATCTGATCAACGAAGGCCTCGTCATCGCCCAGACAAACGGCAGCACCTGGGTGCAGGAAAACGGCATCACGGATACCTTCACCGTCATGCTCAGCGCCCCGCCCATGGTCGGAGCCACCGTCACCGTCAACATGACCGTCGGTGCCCAAGTCACCCTGTCTGTCCCCTCGCTCGACTTCAACGACACCAACTGGAACACGCCTCAGATCGTTACCCTCACCGCCGTCAATGACGCCACCAGCGAGCTAGCCGCCGCAGCCAATGACGCTGTTAGCTTCACCACCACCAGCGCCGCTGCCAACTACAACGGCCTCACCACGGCCTCGCTCACCGTCAACGTGATCGACAACGACGATGGTATCAACAGCTACGGCGTCCTCATCGCCGAGAGCGGCACCCCGGCTGCAACCGCCGTCGTAGAGACCGCAGCCACCTCAGGCACCGACATCGACAGCTACACCATCGTGCTGACCAAAGCCCCCTCAGCTTCCGTCAACGTGACCGTCACGCCCGCCAGCACACAGCTCGCACTCAGCACCACCGCTGCCGCGCCCACGACCTTCTCAACCCAAGGAGTCGCCGTCACGCGCAGCTTCACCACCGCCAACTGGTTCACGCCGCAGAACATCACCGTGCGCGGCTACAACGACGGCACCCATGAGGGCACCCACACCGCTCAGATCAACCACACCATCGGCACCACCGCAGGCGGCTACACCTCAGGCATGGTCATTCAGCCTGTCGTCGCCACCATCTCCGACATCAATACCACCGCAGGCAACCGCATCCTACTCGCCCACGTCGGTGGCAATGAAACCCGCGTCGCTGAAGGCGGTAGTCTCTCCGACACCATCACCGTCCGCCTGCGCACCGCACCCACAGGCAACGTGACCGTCAACCTCGGCTCCAGCCAACTCCTCTGCAATCCCTCCGTCCTCACTTTCTCTCCCGCTGGCGTCGGCGCGGGCATCTGGAGCACAACTCAAACCGTCACCGTCACCGCCGTGGACGACTTCGTTTATGAAGGCCTGCACAACAGCAGCATCATCGCCTACTCGATCAGCACGGACGCCAACTACTACAACTACGGCAGCACCAACGGCTACCTCGGAGCCACCCTCACAGGCACCATCATCGACAACGACCGCAGCCAAGTCATCGTCACCGAGAGCGGTGGCTCCACCGTCGTCGGCGAAGACGGCACCACGGACACCTACACGCTCGTGCTCTCCCAGCTTCCTACCGCCAACGTCAGCATCGCCCTCACCCCGAGCAGCCAAGTCACCGTCACACCCGCTGGCCCCATCCTCTTCACCACCGCTAACTGGAATATCCCCCAGACCATCACCGTCGCCGCCGCCTTCGACACCACCGTCGAGACGGAAGCCCAGACCCTTGTCACCCATACCGTCACCAGCACCGATGTGACCTATGGCGGCAGCACCGTCGCCATCGTCAATCCCACCATCAGCGACAATGAACTGCCAGCGACCATCACCCATACCAACGGCTTCACCACCGTCGCCGAAGGCGGTGCCGTTGGCACTACTGG
The DNA here is from genome assembly GCA_031411235.1 of Verrucomicrobiota bacterium. Taxonomy (GTDB): domain Bacteria; phylum Verrucomicrobiota; class Verrucomicrobiia; order Verrucomicrobiales; family Verrucomicrobiaceae; genus JANOAR01. The sequence continues at coordinate 41,941 of JANOAR010000265.1, forward strand.
CACCCCCCTTGTTTCAGACACCTTCACCGTCGTCCTCACCCGCGCTCCCAGCACGGGCAACAACGTCACTGTTACCCTCGTCCCCGACGCCCAGACCACGGTTAACCCCAGCGTCCTCACCTTCACCCCCTCTGGCACAGGCATCTGGAGCACTGCCCAGACCGTCACCGTCACCGCTGTGAACGACCTCGCTAACGAAGCCACCCCGCACAACGGCGTTATCAACCTCAATTTCGCCAGCGCCGACGCCTACTTCAACGGCACCAGCGCCCCGCCCATCGTTGTCGCCGTTAAAGACGACGAAGCCGATAACCCAGGCGTCAGCATCCTCGAAAGCGGCGGCACCACCAACGTCACCGAAGGTAGCACCACCGACACCTACACCGTCGTCCTCACCGAAGCTCCCACGGGCAACGTCGATGTCCTCGTCACCGGCAACAGCCAAGTCAATGTCAACAAAACGAGCGGCACCGCTGCTGCCACCACCACGCTCAACTTCACCCCCTCGGGCACAGGTATCTGGAGCACCCCCCAGACCGTCACCGTCACCGCCATCAACGACACCGTCGCCGAACTTCGCCACCTTGGAGCCATCACCCACAGCATCGCCGCCGCCAACTCCGACGCGGGCTACATTGGCCTCAACATCGCGGGCGTCACCGCCATCGTCACCGACAACGATAACAGCGTCGCAGGCAACCGCGTCCAGATCACCGAGAGCAGCAGCAGCACCGTCGTCACCGAAGCCGGCGGCTCCGACACCTACACCGTCGTCCTCTCCCAACTCCCCACGGCCAACGTCGTCGTCACCCTCACGCCGAACAGCCAAATGCTTGTCTCGCCCGCCACCCTCACCTTCACCACAGCCAACTGGAACGTCGCCCAAACCGTCACCGCCCGTGCCGTAGATGACTCACTCGTCGAATCCAGCCCTCACTTCGGTGGACTCATCGCCGCTACTCCCCACTTCGGCACCATCACCCACAGTGCCGCCAGCACCGATGGCAACTACGGCGGCATCGCCATCGCCCCCGTCACCGCCAGCATCACCGACAACGACAGCTACCGCGTCCTCTTCACCCCCTCGGGCGGCAGCACCAACTTAGCCGAAGGCGGAGCCACCGACACCTACACCATCGTCCTTAACCGCCAGCCCAGCGCCGATGTCACCGTCACCCTCGCTGCCAACACTCAGGCGTCCTTTAGCCCCGCTGGCCCCTTCACCTTTACCAATGCCGACTGGAGCACCCCACAAACGATCACCGTCACCGCCATCGACGACACCGCCACCGAGAACATCCACACCACCAACATCGTCCACACCGTCGCCAGCCTCGATCCTTTCTTTGCCAACGCCTCGGTCGCCACTTTCAGCGCCAGCATCTTCGACAACGATGGCCCGCAAATCATCATCACCCCATCGGGCGGCAACACCACCGTCACCGAGGGCGGAGCCACCGACACCTTCACCATCTCCCTCTCAGCGCCCCCCTCTGCTGGCACCACCCTCGACGTCAACCTCGTCGCCCCCTCCGTCATCATCCCCATCCCCCTCTACTCCAAGCAAGTCGGCTACTACACCACCGACCTCAGCGGTAGCAACCAGCAGCGAGACCGCATCGTGCTCGACTACACCGAGTCCATCGTCCTTTATCGCACCACCTTCTACGCCAGCCTCACCACCCAGTACGGCGGCACCATCCCTGGCACCCCCGGCAGCACTCAAATTCAAACTGCCCACTGGGCCGCCACCAAGGCCATCGTTAACCAAATGGATCTCTGGTGGACTGGCGGCAGCATGAAAGCCAAGTACCCCGACGCCCAACTCGTCGAGCCCAACGTCACCCCACCCGTTCCGCTCCCCGCGAACAACCCGCGCCAGACCATTCTCGAAGCCATCTACTACCTCAACGGAGCCACCAACAGCACGAGCACCACCCGCTACTCCGCCCAAGTCGCCTTCGACCCCAAAGCCCCGCCCACCGACACCTTAAACACCGACATCCGCGACCGTGCTCGCTACGCCGCCTACCTCCTCACCGTCTGCACCCCCGGCATCGTCGCCCATTAAAACCCGTCCGGCCTTCATCCTTCACCTTTATCCCTCCTCATTTCCGCCATGAATCTGCTCCTCCGCAAAACTGAAGACCGCAGCAAGCCCAACCGCCGTGACTTCATGCTCCAGTCCACCGCTGCTGGACTCGGCATCACCAGCATCGTCAACACCATCTCCCAGCTCAAGCTCATCGGTGCTGCCTCTGCTCAGGTTGCCCCCACCGACTACAAAGCCCTCGTCTGCGTCTTCCTCAACGGCGGCAACGACTCCAACAACTTCCTCGTCCCCGCAGGTGGCTCCAGCGCCGCTCGCACCGACTACTTCAATGGGCGCGGCGGCAACATCAGCGGCACCGACATCTCGGGCGGCGGAGCCCTCACCATCGCCAACAGCCTCTTCACCTACACCCCGACCAACGCCCAGAACGGCTATTGGAACGGCAGCACCGTCAGCCAGGCTCAAGTCACCTCCGTCATCAACGCCCAAAACGGAGCCCTCGGCACCAACGCCGCCAGCGCCTTCGATCCCCCCAACCGCACCAACTACACCCAGGGCAACATGGCCCTGCACCCCGGAGCCTACCCCCTCGCGGGCTTATTTGAGGCAGGCGAACTCGCCGTCGTGGCCAACATAGGCACCCTCACCGGCACCAGCGTTACCCGAGCCAACTTCAGCAGCGCCGCCACCTCCAAGCCCCCGCAGCTTTTCTCCCACTCCGACCAGCAGACTCAGTGGCAATCCTCCATCCCCGACCGCCCCTTCACCAGCGGCTGGGGTGGCCGTGTCGCCGACCTCCTCACGGGTATGAACAGCGGCGACCTCTCCCTCTCGGTCTCCATCGCTGGCGTCAATAGCTTCCAAGTCGGCCTCAACGAAAAGCCCTACTTCATGTCCTCCTCGGGCTCCGTCTCCTCCCTCTCAGGCTACGGCTCCCCCTACACCAGCGCCCTGCGCAACACCGCCCTCAACCCCGACTACACCAACCCTGGCACCCTCGGAGCCACCAAGTACAACCCCCTCGCTCCCCTCGGCACCAGCAGCGACCCCCTTGCCAGCACCAACTACCAAAACAACGCCGCTGGCTACCGCCTCCGCGCCATCGAGCAAGTGCTCGCCATGAGCCACAGCAACCTCTTCGACCAAACCTACAACGACGTGCCCAAAAACGCCCGCGTCACCGAAGGCCTCGTCGGCGGAGCCCTCGCCCAGACCCTCACCCCCAACCCCACCCTCGACGCCCATTTCAACAACTGGTTCCCCGCCAACCTCTTCAACCCCCAAGTCACCGACTTCGGCAACCAGCTGAAAACCGTCGCCCGCATGATCGCGGGGCGCTCCCTTCTGAGCAACAACCGCCAAATCTTCTTCGTCCAACTCGGCGGCTGGGACACCCACACCTCGCAAATCCCCAGCACCAGTACCACCGCTGGCCACTACGGCCTCATCAACCAACTCTCCCGTGGCCTGCGCGCCTTCTACGACGCCATGAATGCCCTCGGCATGTGGAACAACGTCATCGCCTTCACCGCCTCCGACTTCAACCGCACCTTCAACCCCAATAAAAACGACAGCACAGGCGGCTCTGACCACGCCTGGGGTGGCCATTCCTTCATCATGGGCGGGGCCGTCAAAGGCCGCAACATCTACGGGCGCTTCCCCGACTGCACCAAAAATGGCGGCATCGACGCCACCGGCTCCAGCGGACGCTGGATCCCCAGCACCTCCGTCGATCAATACGCCGCCCTCATCGCCAAGTGGTTTGGCGTATCCGATGGTCAACTCGGCAATGTCTTCCCCAACCTCGGTCGCTTCATGCCCAACGGCATCGGCACCAGCGAACTCGTCGCGAAGAACCTCGACATCATCGACTACACCGTCCAAGGAGCCTGAGCCAGCTAGCTCCCCGCCATGCCCGCTGCGACAAGTCCCCGCCCGCTCATCATCGCCGCGCTGGTCATCCTCGTCGTGGTGATCGGCTACCTGCTCCTCGACACCCCCGCGCCCGAGATTGCTGCCCCCGCACCCACCCAGAAGTCGAAGCCCGCAGCGCAGACCTCCCAGCCCGGCTTTGGCTCCAGCCCTGCCACCACTCAGCCTAGTCCCAGCAAGGTCTATATCGACCCCACCAACCTAGCCAAAGCCGACCAACTCAACGCCCCCGACCGCACCGCACAGGACGACCTGCAAATCGTCACCGACTTCATCGGCATCTACCGCACCGCCTATGGCGGCAACCCCATCGGCCAGAACGAAGACATCACCGCCGCCCTCACGGGCAATGCTGGGCAAACAGGCCGCGTCTTCCCCCCCAACAGCCCCGCCATCCGCAACGGCCAGCTCACCGACCGCTGGGGCAGCCCCTATTGGTTTCACCCGCAGTCCGGCTTCAAAATGGAAATCCGCTCGCGCGGCCCCGACAAAGAGCTGTTCACCGCCGACGACATCATCTTCAACCCATGATCCGAAAACCAGCCGTTGATGGTTTGATGGCTGATTGGCCTCCAGGCGGTAGGTGGGGGAGGTGCAAGGTGTTGGCTGGGAGGCTTTCCTGTTGAGTTGTCAAGAATCGCCCCTGTGCCTTTCCTGCTTTTCTGCGTAACAGGGGGCATGTGAATCCTGTTGCCTGATTCTCATTATTCTACGTCGGTTCATTGAATTACTGGAATCTTGCGAAATGATTCGCCTTCTCTGAAAAAACACCGTCAAGGGAAAAGTGCTTGGATTCTTGGTTTTGCAGGCTTTGCAGCATCAAAGGCATTCCCTCCGTGTTATTCCGTGTCTATTAGTTTGGATGAGCATCAAGGTGTAATTCAAC
>JANOAR010000266.1:0-9808 GCA_031411235.1 Verrucomicrobiota bacterium
GACATGGCAGAGGAGGGGAATTCCCGAAATCCTAATTCCCTAATTCCCGAATGGGGAGGGCTTTGGGGTGAACGGGAGAGTGTGGTTATTGTGCTATCGAGTGGGCGATCAGAATTTCGGGAATTCGGGAATTAGGATTTCGGGAATCACTTGCCGTAGTGGAAGACGTAGATCGCGATGGGGATCGAGCAGTTGCCGATGAGGATGAGCGCGGCGTAACCCTTGGCGATGAGGTTGAAGAGCGGACGTGTCTTCTCGGTGCTGAGGCCGAGGGTTTGGAACATGCTGCTCACACCGTGGCTGAGATGGCTGCACAACAGGCACATGGCGAGGATGTAGAAGGCGCTGGCGGGTAGCCAGGAGAAGCCGTCGATGAGCATTTTATACACGTTGTGGACGGTCTCGCCGTGCAGGTCGTAGCTGTATTTGGCGGGGTCGTTGTAGGTGTTAAAGGCTCGCACGGTGAAGTGTAAAATGTGGTAGATGAAGAAGGCCAATATCGTCAGCCCGCTCATGATCATCGTCCGCGAGGACAGGCTGGCGACTTGAGTGTGCTGCTTGCCATAGGCTAGCTCGCGGGCGGCGCGGTTGGCCTTGGTGAGCTGCACGGTGAGGATGATGTGCAGGGCGATGCTGCCAAAAATGACGGCGCGAGCGACCCAGATAAGCATCCCATGCCCCATTTCGTGCAGCATGTTGCCATACTCGTTGATGGCGTCAGGCCCCATGAAAACAAGTAGGTTGCCGATCATGTGACTGAGGACAAAGCCGACCAGCACCATGCCCGTGAGGGCGACGAGGAATTTTTTGCCGATGGAAGATCGGTAGAGGGAGGGGAGCATCAGGGGGAATTATGAATGATGAATGATGAGTGATGAATCCTGATTTTGGGAATTAGGCCGCCGTGTCGTAGATCACCACCTTGTCCCACAGACTCTTGCAGGTGTTGACGAAGCGCTGGTGGTCGAGGCAGGGGCCTTGGTAGAAGTCGTGATCGGCCATGCTGTTGAATTTCAGAATGAGGCTCCAGTCCCAACTGCGATCCGTGACAGGCCGCGCGGGGGCCTCATGGCAAGCTGGCCCCATGACGGCAAGGCCGAGGTAGGGGAGCTGAGTGACGAGGGCGAGTTCGTCTTGGAACAACTGCCTGTCGGCGGCAGAGAGGTCTTTTTTGAGCCAGAAATAAACGCAGTGAAACATGATCGTAGAATAGGAGGCTGGGAGTGTGGCGAGATGGGCAAATGGGGCAAGTGGCTTGTGCTAGCCCGCAACTTCCTTCGCACCACCGGCAGTCTTCGCGCTCGGGGCTGCTGCCCTTTTTCGCGCTACCAACGTCCGGTGGTGCTTTGGGTTAGCCCTGCGCTGTCGCAGGGGCGGGATGCGGGCCGGTTTCAGCGAGGAGGGGCTGACTTTTGTCACTGTCTCGTTGAAGCTGAGGCGAGGCGGAAGCCCAGGTTGTTGTTCGTGTTGCTTGGGTCGTTCCAGTTGCGGTTGGCGGCTGTGCAGTTCTCTGCGGTGTTGTTCCAAGCGCCGCCGCGATACGCGCGGTTCGAGCCTATGGCTCGCACCCCGCTGCTGCCATAGCGCGATTACGCCAGTCTGCACGGGTAAAATGTTGCACGAAGGCACTCACGGAAGTCAGCCGCTGCTGCGCTTCTAGCTCCGGTATCTCCCCTTCGTGCAGCGCAGCGTGGAGGCCGCGTAGCTTGCGCACGTAGCGTGCGCGACTGCGGCGGCTGGGCTGGGTGTGGTGGGGGAAGATACGATGCCCGAGAAAGTCCATGCCATGAGCCGTGCGATTGATGACGGGCTCGCGCTTGAACTCCAGACCCAGCGCCGTGAGCTGTTCGCCCGTGCTCTCGGCGACTTGTTGCAGCACCGCACAATCAGGTGCCCACACCACGAAGTCATCCATGTAGCGCACGTAGGCCCCCTGGCCACAGCGCTCGGTGATGTGGCGGTCGATGGCGTCCAGGTAAAGGTTCGCGCAGTGCTGCGAGATGAGGCTGCCGATGGGCAGGCCCGTTGGCTCGCCGAGGCGATAGGCATGGATGACCTGAGTGAAGAGGCCCACCAAGCCACCCTCGCGGAACATCCGGCCCAGCCGTGCTAGCAGTAACGCCTTGGGGATGCTGTCGAAGTACTTGCGAACATCCATCTGCATGAACCAGCCGTGCCCAGCGGCGAAATGTTGCGCGGCGTGGAGCGCGGCGAACTGCCCGCGCCCTTTGCGACAGGCGTAACTGTGGTGGATAAGGTGGCGCTCGAACTCCGGCTCACACACATTCATCATCGCGTGGTGCAGCACCCGCTCGGCGAAACAAGGGGCGGTGATGAGGCGCTGCTTGGGATCATGGATGATGAACTCGGTGGCGTGGCCTACCTCCAGCGCACTGTCGCTGATCTGTTGGGCGAGGGCATTCAAGTTTTCGTGCAGGCTCGCGATGAAGGCCCGCGCCTCACGCTTGTGCCGCTGGCCACGCAGCGCCTTCCACAGCGCTAGCAGCAGGTTCTCCCGCTCGGGGATGCGGACGAGCAGATGGCCAGCGCTACGCATTGACGGCAGTGCTTGGGAGGACAGTAGCTAGGGCCACAACCATTGCCTCGCCATACTTCTCCAGCTTGGCGTCGCCTACGCCAGCGATGGCTTTGATATCCGTCAGCGTGTGCGCCGAGGTCTTCACCATCTCGGCCAGTTGCTCGTTGGTGAAGACGGCGAAGACGGGCAGCCCGGCTTTCTCCGCGAGCCCTTTGCGCACGTCGCGCAGGCGGGCGTAGAGGTGGAACTGCTCGGCACTGAGCACCTCGCGGTAATCCACTTTGCTGGCCATGCCTGCGCGTGAGGGGCCGCTGATACTCGTGGCAGTGCCCCCCTCGTGATACTGCACGCAGAAGCTCCAGAAGGACGCATCCCCCGCGCTCACCCACTCCTTCTGTACGCCCAGCACAGCGTGCGAGCGGAGGAAGGCATTGACGAGTTCACACGCAGCCGCAGTGGCGTCGCAGGGGAGTTTGAAGGTTTGATAGGCCATGTTGATTTGTAAAATAAAACGACCGCTTCGCGGTGTTGTTATGCCCCCTCCTTCACCCACCTGCACTCGTTGCGCCAGGGGCGTTCGTTCCGGTCGTCCCTCCCTGCACTTTCTGCCCCTGGCTTCGCTCCTTTGCGCTCCGCGCCCTTACGCTGGAACTGAGGCGAGGCGGAAGCCCAGGTTGTAGTCCGCGTCGCTCGGGACGCCCCAGTAGCGGATGGCGGCTGTGCAGTGCCCTGCGGGGTCGTACCAAGCGCCGCCGCGATACGCGCGGGACGAGCCTTCGACAGCATCAGAGCACCACTCCCAGACGTTGCCGTGCATGTCATAGAGCCCCCAGGCATTCGGAGCTTTGGTGCCGACGGGTTTGGTCGTCGCTCCCCCCATTTGGCCGTACCATGCCATCTCATCCACCGTGCCTTCGCGGCCCACGGGTTGCACTTTGCCATCGGCTCCGCGTTTGCCCAATAGGCCAAAATCGCCCTTCGACTCCGCCCGGCAGGCATACTCCCACTGCGCCTCGGTGGGCAGTTGGAACCTCCTGTCAAGATACAGGCCAGCCGCGTGGCACTGCGTAGTCAGGCGCGTGCAGAAGTCGTTGGCTTGGCTCCAATTGACCATCTCCACCGGGCGCTGGGTATCGCCTTTGAACTGGCTGGGGTTGCTGCCTATCACGGCTTCATACCACGCCTGCGTAACAGGGTAGGCACACATGGAGTAGGGCTTGTCGATGGTGATGGAGCTGCCCTTTGTTGGCTTCACTGTGCCGAGTTTTATCGGCACCATCGCTGCAATGATGTCCTCTAGCGCAGCGCGTCGAGCCTCGGCAGCGGAATCAAGCAGCGCGTGATGCTGGCCGTTGATGAGCAAGGTGAACTCGTGGGTGCGGTAGGTGTCGCCATTGGCCGCGAGGCGGGCGTAGAGGGGCTGCGCGGCGTATTGCTTGCAGGCATCGGCGGCAAGGTCTTCATCGGCCCGCAGTGCGAGGCCACCCGTGGGCCGATGCTGCGCAGTCATGAACTCGGCCCAGTCGATCTTGGCTGGCAGTGGGTAGAGGCTGGTGCTGGAATTGTAGCTCTTGGGCGCAAAGGCAAAGGTGGCGGCCTCCACCCGGCCCTGCCCTTCCAGCGAGGCGGCGTAAGCGGGGAGTTTTTCAAACTCACCTTTGCTCATGCCTTCGACGGTGAGCGGGCGCACGGCAGCACTGCGTGGCAGCGAGCCGGGAGAAGTAGTCCCGGGCTTTAGCCCGCTGGCGCTTGGCAATGGCAGAGCGCTGGGAGTTGGCGATAGCGCTGGCGAGCTAAAGCTCGGGACTACGTCTGCTGGCATAGCGCTGGGCAACGGCGGGGGCTGCGGGGGGGGCTGCGGGGGGGGCTGCGGGGGGTAGGCTTGGCGCAACTTTGCCAGCAATTCTACCGCGTTGGCGGGCCGGTTGGCGGCTTTGCTGGCGATGCAGGAGCCGAGCACTTTCAGCAATGCCTCGGGGTGGCCTTCTGCGAGCAAGCCGTCGCGGGTGGGCTCGTCGAGCTGATCCTCGTCCAAGTCGCTGGTGAGGAGCTGGAGCCAGATAATGCCGAGGGCGTGGATATCGTCGCTAGGGCTCTGGGGCTTGCCCGCGCGTTGCTCGGGGCTGGCATAAATGTTGGTGCCGACGCCGAGGCCACCTGTGAATCCGAGCATGGCCGTGCCAGTGGCGGAGTCCAGGACGGCCCCGATGCCGAAGTCGGTGATGCGGAGCCTGGGGTTGGTCTTGTCACTGAGGTCGAGCAGGATGTTGGCGGGCTTGAGGTCGCGATGGACGATGGCGTCAGGAACCTGCTGGTGGCAGACGGCGATGGTTAGCACCAGCTCCTGCATCATACCCAGGGCCTCGCCCCAGGCGAAGCTGCGGCCTGCGCGCTGGCGCTCCAGCATGAGGGCCTCCAGCGTGCAGCCGGGCACGTACTCATAGCAGAGCATGGGTGGGCTGTGGTCGAGGAAGTCATCCTCGATCTGCACGATGCCGGGTGTGCGCTTGGCCAGGGCCATGAGACGCTCGACGAGATCGCGCTCCATGCGCAGGTTGGCCGTGCTGAGGCCGCCTTTGCAAAACTTCACGGCACAGCGGAGCTGGCGCTTCGTCGCGAGCCATACTTCGCCGAATCCACCACCGCCAAGTTGCTGAGCGAGCTGCCAGCCGGGCATGTGCGGCACGGCATCGCCGACGCGGTGCATGGATGGCACGGCGGCAAAAACTTTGCCCAACTCTGCCGGGCTGTGCGGCACGGTCTGCGCGGTGCCAGTGCGGCCTTCGGGATCAGCAGGGCGCATCTGCGTGCGCCGTGCCTGCGCTGGCAGGGCGCGCACGTAGGCCTCGCCTAGCTGGCGGCTGCGGTCATCAGGCATAGCGGCGAGGGCGGCCTGGATCTCGGGTTGGGCGAGGATTTGCTGCGGGTCGTCGATTTGGGCGAGGCTCTGGATGGCCTCTACCTGCTGGGCTGGCGTCAGCTTGGCATATTCGGCAAAGCCGTGCTGGGCGACTTGCTCGCCTGCTTTCTCCGCTGCGATGGAGGCACGGAGGAGATCGGCCTGGCGCTCGCGGTCTTCTTGCTCTTTGTCCTGCTTTTTCTCGCGATCCTCTCGCCAAGCGACGACGCCTTCGCCAAAAGCTCCCGAGGTGAAGGGATCAATGCCAGCCGCTAAGCCAATACCTTGGAACCCGAGGCGGATGAGGTGATTGATAAGTTTGGCGTGGGTGGAGAAGAGGCTCATGGCGGCGAGGGAAAAAAGCAGCGCGATGGTTAGCGGCAGCATATAACGGCGCAATAACTAAACCTGGGGCAATTTTGGAATGGGCTCTGAAACATCCTTACCAAGCCCGTGGGTCGAAACCACCTCCCATAGAGGGCTGTTCAGTTCATTAACGATGGTGAACAAGCCAGAGGGCAAGCCACGCAAAAACAACGCCTGCAGCAGGTTTAATCGCGCACCGATCGCTTGTTGACGTAGGCACCTTCTCCGCCGGTGCCGCCAATGGCGAACAGCCAAGCAATTATAACCAGAACTGGATTCGAGTGCCAGTAAGGCAACGCTAAAATCGCGACAAGAAAGTGAGGGCAAAATAGCCAGCCAAGCCACCAGAGAAAACCCCCTGACGCGAATGACGCGAGCAACAAAGTAAGGCGCGGGAAGATCGCCAAACAGAATAACAATAGGATGCCGTGATGATCGAAATAGTTCATGAGGTTATGCGATGAGAGCTTCGCTTGAAGCAAGAAGTCGGCGAGTCTGATGTCGGCCCAAACCGGGATCAATGACAGTCGCCAAGCCAAGGCCTTGGAACCCGAGGCGGATGAGGTGATTGATAAGTTTGGCGTGGGTGGCGAAGTGGCTCATGGCGTTTGCAGGGAAAAGGAGCACGGACGCTGGCGAGCTAGCTCATGGAGGCCAATGGTAAAAAATTGCCGCCTATGTAAAGACAGCTACCTCGCGGCTAACCCCAAGACTCGCTCACCAGGGTTGAAATGCTTTCACTCCCGCTTACACTCCCCGCTCATGAAAGCCTTTTTGATGCTCATTTTCGCGGTAGCGATCGCCTTCGTTTCCTACCAATACGTGTATCCGCCACTGTCGGCCAAGTTTGGTCTCGACAAGCCGTTGTCGCTGCCCGTGGTCATTGTGGAGGAGAAGATCGACATGACGAAGGTCGAGCTGCCGAAGGTGGACATGAAACCTGTGGAGGCTCCCAAGCCAGAGCCCAAACCCGAGCCGAAGCCCGAGGTGGCGATGGCCCCGCCACCACCACCAGCACCCGAGCCTGTGAAGCCCAAGGCTGATGAGTTCGTGCCGCCTGAGTTTGGCACGATTGAGACGATTGTGGGCAACTGGCTGGCGATTCCCAAGTCGGTCTTTACCACCCCAAAACTGATCAAATGCACCAAGGAGGTGGAGGTGAAAAGCAAGGCTGGGGGCACCAAAATCCCTGCGGGCGGCACGCTCTATGCCTTGTCGCAGGAAGGCAGTAATATCGTTGTAGCTTCTGCTCCGACCTCGCCTTTTCGTGGTTTGGTGGCGCTCGATGACACTGACTTGAAGGCCATCGTGACGAATGCCTACGAGGCCTGGAAAGTGGATCGTGTCGCGGGTCTGCGCCGCCAGTTCGAGCAAAAGAAAATGGCCGATGCCAGTCCCAAAAGATCCACGGGTGGCGCTAGCAGCGGTGGTAATGCCAAGCCCGAGAAGGACAAAGATGGTGCCTATCCGCTACTGCTTGCGAGCATGAAGTCGGGCGAGGTGACGGAGATCAAGCTCGATAACATCAAGAAGTGGGGTGAGGCCGCGCAGGAAAAAATCGACGGTGAAAATTTATGGACGGTCACTGTGACCTTCGAAGCGACGACGCCTTTTGGTAAATTCGAGACGGATGCCCAGGCACAGATCAAAGCTGGCAAGGTGGCCAAGTGGGTTTACACAGGCACGGGCGAAGTGGTGCCTTAGTCCATCTCGAACGAAGCCCCATAAAAAACGCCGCACCCACTAGTCGTGGATGCGGCGTTTTGGTTTTCAGAGCGACGGACGAGCCGTCAGTCAGGCTTTATTTGGGAGCCTTGGGCTTGCCCTTGCCGCCTGCTTTGAACTCTTCGAGGTCAAGGCTGCCATCCTTGTTCTTGTCCTTGGCGTCGAATCCTTTGGCCGCAGCTTCGGATTTGGCGGCGTCCTTGTTCTTGGAGAACTCTTCCTTCGAGAGCTTGCCATCGCTGTTGGCGTCCTTCTTCTTGAAGGCATCTTCAGGGGTCATCTTGGCCTTTTCACCCTTAGGGGCTTGGGCGTTGACGGAGAAAGCGCCCATGGCGAGCACTGCGAGAATGGTGGTGAGTATTTTCATGGTTGTTGTTTAGCGGCTATTTCGATTTGTTTGACCACACGATGGGAGGGTTGCCCCACACATGGCATGTGCGGCATTAACGCACGGGTTGCGGGGCCGTTTCAATATTCTTCGCTTCTTTTTAAAAAAGCCGCAGGTCTTGATTCTTCAATGCTTGCGGGCGGCTATCGCTCAGCCTCGATCCGCTCGCCTTGCTTCACCCCGCCCTCACGGGCAAGGCTACACCCACAGCTCAGTCCTCGCTGAACCCGCGATCCACTCGACCAGCCAGAATGCGTGACTTTTGGAAGAACTCTTTTTCGCTGGCACCGGGGGTAAAGGTGGGATCGCCCGTATTGATCGCGGGCGAGGCACTCGTGGGCTGGTAGGCCATCACGGGCGAGGCGGGCGAGGGGACGGGAACGACGAAGGCGGGGTTGGCAAAGGTTGCGCCAGCATCTCCCATGCCGGAGGAGGCCTGCCAGGTGGCGAGGCTGTTGTAGGTCGTATTGGCACCACTTTTGTTGAGCCTGAACTGCGGTGTGGGAGAGCCACCTGCGCCTTCGTAGAAGTAGAGATTGTAGGCGAAGATATTCCCCGTCCCGATACCGCCTGAGGCGTTGTTGCCTGTCGTTTGCATGACCATCTGCCGACTGCCGCGCTGGGCCCAGAGGAGGTTGTTTTTGAAGGTGTTGTTGTTCACGTAAAACTGGAAGGAAATCTGGCCACCCGCCGTGCCTGTGGTGTCGTTTTGATAAAAGGTGTTGCCTGTGATGGTGCAGTGCTCGGTGGAGCCTTTGTTGACATTATAGCCGCCCATGGTCAGTCCTGTGCCTTGGTTGTGGCGGATGAGGTTGTTGCGCACGGTGATGTAGTCGGTGAAGCCTGCGCCGTCCTCGCTGGCTAGTTCGATGCCGAAGTTGGAATCATAAATCTGGTTGCGTTCGATGATGATGTCGGTGCCGCCATCGACATAGATTCCAGCCGCCGAGCGATTGCCTCCACCCGTGTTCAAATCGCCGTCGTAGGCGGGGTTGTAGGAGGAGTCGATGGCATAGACGGTGTTCTCGGCGACGAGTCCGCTGCGAGCGCGATCCAGGTTGGTGGGGAGGGAGCCTTCGTATCCGATGAGGTCGATGCCGATGTTGTTGCAGTGATGCACAAGATTGCGCGTCACCCGGAAGTTGGTCACGTTGCCATTGATGGCCATCGCTTCACTGGCACCGAGGTGCAGGTTGTAGAGTTCATTGCCGTCGATGATGATGCCATCCAGTGCCGTGGCCGAGCTGCCTCTGATGATCATGCCGTGGCCGTTGGCGGAGAAGTTACCCAAGTCAGGGTTATTCTGCTCGATGTTATGGATGATATTGTCGCGCAGTTGCACCCCCTGGCAGGTGCCTCGGACACTGATGCCGATGGGCGTCGTCGATTCCAAGTCGGTGCGGCAATTTCTGACCGTAAGGCCCTGCACGGTCACGTAGTTACGATTTGAAATGGTGATGACGGCAGCCTCACCCGTGGGTTGCGTGACACCATTTTGATCCAATATAGGCACCTCGCCCTCGACCGCGCGGAAGACAATGGGAGCACTCGCGGTGCCGCTCACACCGATGGAGATGCGGGAGGTGTAAGTGCCGCCGCCGATGTAAACGATGTCGCCAGGGCTGGCACCCGTCGATGACACAGCTTTAGTCAGGCTCCACGGGCTTGCGAGGGTACCTGAATTGCCCGCGAGGCCTGTGGGCGTGACGTAGCGATCGGCTGCGAAGGCGACGCCTGGGATGGCGGCGATAGCACAGAGGCCAACGACGAAAGAGACGATGCTGCGTGGGCTCATAAGGTGACGAGTGGGTGGAGGGATGCGTGCAGAATAACTCCACGGGCCGTCTCCGGCACAGCAAATTCTTTCCCCCAGAGCCCCTCTCGCACTATC
>JANOAR010000267.1:0-3089 GCA_031411235.1 Verrucomicrobiota bacterium
GGACATCATCCTCGGCCCCGAGATGAAGAGCACCGGCGAAGTCATGGGCATCGACTACGACCTCGGCATGGCCTTCGCCAAAAGCCAGATGGCCGCCGGCGGCACCCTGCCCACGAAGGGCAACGTCTTCATCAGCGTCAAAGAAACCGACCGCCCCAACGTCGTCCGCATCGCCAAAGGCTACGCCGACCTCGGCTTCACCCTCTACGCCACCAGCGGCACCGGCAGCGTCATCTCTGAGGCCGGCATCCCCGTCAACATCCTCCCCAAACTCGCCAGCGGCCAGCGCCCCAACGTCATCGACCTGATGAAGAACAAGGACATGGCCCTCGTCATCAACACCCCGAGCGGCAAGAACCCCCGCGAAGACGAAGTCAAAATCCGCACCGCCGCCATGCAAAACCGCATTCCGATCATGACGACGCTCCGTGGTGCTGATGCCGCCCTGCGAGCGATCAAGTCACTGCAAGGCAGCGAGGTGCAGGTGCGGGCGTTGCAGGAGTATCACAAATGAGCCGCTGAGGTGGTCACATTTTGTGACGGCCTCAAATCCCCCCGTTTTGATCTTGAATCGATCGTCCATCGAATCCCCGCAAGCGGAAGCAGCAAGGACACCCGCGAGGTCCAGGCTGATGCCGTTGTGAGTCCCTTATTTGGCCCGCATGGACATGAGGGCGCTCCCCTTCTGATTCTCGACAATCTTGACGGCAGCACTATTTGCGAATGTATGCATGAACGAGTGGTGAACGGTGAGCACCAAATCTTGTAACTCGTCGTCCTTTTCCAGCCGGATAATTTTCAGCAGCTTTTCTGCTTCCTCCACAGGAATGTGCCGAGCGTGGCTCTTTGTGTGGTCGTGGTCTCCGAGGTATTCCACAGCCTTCAATGCCAGGGCTTTGTAGCCTTTCTTCCCTTTGAACATGGAGCGCTCGAGCCATTCCTGAACCATCTCAGTTGACCACTTTAAGGCATGACGGCATTCGCCAATGAACGTCGGGTGATATTTCCCCACAACGACTTGCCAAATCGGAATGCTTGCTGGATCGGCCTTTACCGCCGCAATCGCTTCATCGAATTCCTTCAACACGCCATGAGCGGGAATGCCTCCAAACTGAGGATCGATTGGCCCCAAGTTTGACTGCTTGCCCATGATGATCTCTTTGCACGAGCAAGCGATCATAGTTCCCGCTGACATGGCAAGCTGGGGAACGATGGCTCGAATATCTCCGCCAAACATCTTGTGCAAGTAATCAACAATCGATTCTGTCGCGGCCAAATCACCGCCAGGCGTGTGGAGCAGGAGATCAAGGCCCTTTGTTCGATCCAATCCATGCACCGCAGCCATGAGCGCATTCTTGTCGTCGTCTCCGACTGCCGTGTTTGAAACGTCTGGGTGCTGTAGCCAACCGGAGTAGTAGGCGATGACATTTCTGCCCGTCTTCTCAGACAACAACGTCAGATACTTCCGCCGAATGCGGTCCAGCGGATCGCGATACTCGCACGTTTGGATCTCCTTTAGAACCTCACCCCAGTTTGGCATAGCTGGCTAGGATGAACTTGCCGAGTAGGTGACCTGCGTGAACTTGGTCCGTGAGCAGCGCACGAAACGTCTCGCAAAGTTCTGAGTTCCTGGGTATTCGGGCTGGGCATTGGTCTTGATGCCGAGCAGTTCAAAACCCTCACGAATGTCAGAGTTTGCTTCCTTCGTGACGGGCACTTCGCGCTTTCTGCGCTTTGGAAGTTGAAGTTTCATGTGCTGGTTTATGGGGGGACTGGGACCAAATTTCAATGATTATTTCACACAACGTGTCATTCCGTCGTCATCTTCTACGGGAATGAATGGAAATGGGAAACGGGCATGTGTTCATTTTTTCACAAAAGCCACCGCCACCGCGCCGAATCCGTTCTGACAGGAGCAGCCCATCCATCGAATCCACGCAAGGCAGAAGCAGCAGGGACACCCTCAGCAGGCCCAGGCTGAGGCCGTGATTTGCCTCGCTTCGCTCGCCCTGCGGGCAGCCTGCGGCTGGCTACCTGCGCTGCGCTCCGGTCCGGCGGAGAAGGTCCACTTCTCCTTTCGCATCAACAGCAGCACTTCTTTGATCGCTGTCTGGCCATGCCCTCAGAGCACGTTGCCGCCGTCGGCGGTGGGGGCATGACTGTATGGCGGGCAGTGAGCGGCAAGACAAGATGGATCAGCGGTCACGCACCCACAGCGCAATGGCGCGGGTGAGCTGGCTGACGAGTTGTTCGCCGTCGGTGGGATTGGTGGCGTGGCCCGCGTTGATGGCCGCACAGAGCAGGACACAAGGTCCGCCTTGGAGTCGGTCGTCCATGCAGCAGAGGTCGAGCGCGTAGCTGCTGATGAGGCCGGACTTCTGAAAGTGGCGTGCCTTGGGAAACACCTCAGCCCAGGCTTTTTGCCAGATGGTGGGACCCTTTCCCCCGATCTTGGTTTCCAGCCCGTGAAAGCCGCCAGGGCTGCCCTCCTTCAGGAAGCGGGCTTGGTCGTCCTGGATGCGAAAGCGCGCGCTCTCTGGCAACTCGGTGTGAAAGAGCACGCGGCGCAGACAGTCACACAGCACACGCGGGCTGGTGACATTGCCGTTTTCTGCGAACAGCACGGTGATGCCCCGTTCAGCACCGTAGTCGCGCCCTGACCACAGGTGCTCCACCCTGCGAGGTGTGGACTCCGCGCCATCATGGAGAATGACACGCTGCTTTTCTTTTTGAACATAGCTCCAAGGACGGTCGGCCGTGTAGCCGCGCATCAATGCAGTGCCAGGGAAGCCCCGCTCGGCGGTCAGGAAGTTCGTGTTGAGCTGGTCGATGCCGCAGAGGCGTAGCAAAAGCGTGTAGTCTTCGTTTGAGCTGCGTCTGAAGACTTCAGAAATCATCTCCCGCACGCTGCGTGCGCAGTCCGTGCGCCATTGGCCCGCCTCTTCATGGCAAAAGGTGGCCGTGGTGTCGAGGGCACCTCTGGATAGGGGGTATTTTTTGGAGAGGGTTTTGGTGGTCGAAAAAACTATTTTTTGACCGTCTTGCCCAACCTCAAAGAGGCCTGACTGCGGTCTGGCATGCTCTGTAAG
>JANOAR010000268.1:0-6095 GCA_031411235.1 Verrucomicrobiota bacterium
GGATGAGGGCACAGAGTTTCGTTTTCATGGTTTGCAGTATGGATGGTTTGGGATGGTTCACGCCGCAGTGTCAGAATGGCAGTTTAGCGCGTTCAACAGTCTTTTCGGGAGCGGGTAACTCGGCGTGACAGAGATGACGAATTTTTATACGATCAAAGTTATACGGCCATGCGCAGACATGGCGAATGCATCTGCGTTTGCCCTTGAGCCACTGTGGATGCTCGGGTTCTATGGCTTCGTGAGCCATGCCCCTCCCACTCTATCGCCAGCCTCGCGGTCTGCGCTTTTCCCTGTGACTCGCTGGACGCAGGTGAGTCGTTTGCGCGTTGACCCTGAATCGGCGGAGGGACAACGGGCGCTGAGCGATCTTTGCCAAGCTTACTGGTATCCGCTTTATGCCTTCGCACGGCGCAAGGGGCAGGCACAAGCGGATGCACAGGACTTAGCGCAGGCGTTCTTTGCGAAGGTGTTGCGGGGGAATTTTTTTGCGGGTGCGCAGGCGGGCGATGGACGGATGCGGACGTATTTGCTGACGGCATTCACGCGGCACATGGCGGATGAATGGGATAAATCACAGGCAAAAAAACGCGGCTGTGGTGTGGAGGTGCTGTCGCTCGATTTCGAGGATGGGGAGCGCCGATTTCAAGACGAGCCCGCGAGTGCG
This sequence comes from Verrucomicrobiota bacterium, assembly GCA_031411235.1. Taxonomy (GTDB): domain Bacteria; phylum Verrucomicrobiota; class Verrucomicrobiia; order Verrucomicrobiales; family Verrucomicrobiaceae; genus JANOAR01. Next base: position 665 of record JANOAR010000268.1, read on the forward strand.
GACTCGCATGAGCGTAACTTCGAGCGCGCCTGGGCGCGCAGTGTGTTGGATCAAGCAGGGGCTGCCTTGGAGAAAGAATGCGCGGGAGCCGGCAAGGGCAGCTTGTTCGCGGTGATCAGTCCGCTCATCACGGGTGAAGGCGGTGCGGCGGCCTACGAGGAACTGACGCAAAGCACGGGGATGACGGTGGAGGCACTGCGCCAGACGGTGCGGCGGCTGCGGCTGCGCTTTCGAGATCTGCTGCGCGAGACGATTGCGGATACGTTGGACGAACCGACGGAGGCGCAGATAGATGCAGAGTTGCAGGTGCTGCGTGCGGTGATGACAAGTTGAGTTGTCACACTGCGAGTGCGTTTCCGAATAGACCAAGTAAGCCCATGCCAGCCTCCGTATCTTCATCTTCCAAGGCTTCTGCACCGTCCGCTGGCTCATGGCTTGAGGATGGTGGGGCACTGTTTGCGATTGGCTTGGGCGAGGAACTGGCGAGCAGCCCGATGGGGTCGGCGAGTGTGATCGGGCCGTATCGGTTGATGGAAAAGCTGGGCGAGGGCGGACTGGGCGTGGTGTGGCGAGCGGAACAGTTGGTGCCGATTCAGCGGGAGGTGGCGATCAAATTTACCAAGCCGGGGCTGCATTTCCGCGCGGAGGTGATCACGCGATTTGAACTGGAGCGGCAGGCGCTGGCGCGGATGAATCACCCGAACATCGCAGCGATCTTGGACGCGGGGACGCTGCCGGATGAGCGGCCTTATTTCGTGATGGAGCTGGTGCGTGGTGAGCCGCTGACGGCTTACTGCACGAGACATCGGCTAGGCGTGCGCCAGCGGCTGGAGTTGTTCATCGTGATCTGCAATGCGGTGCATCACGCGCACCAGAAGGGCATCCTGCATCGTGACCTGAAGCCATCGAATATCCTCGTCGCCGAGGTGGATGGCGAGGCGGTGCCGAAGGTGATCGACTTCGGTATCGCGAAGGCGCTCGATGATACGGATGCGGCGCTGAATGATCCATTTTTCAAGACGCAGCTCGGTGATCTGCCGTGTGCGACGTATCAGTACATGAGCCCTGAGCAGGCGAGTCGTGGGCACTCGGACATCGACACGCGCTCGGACATTTACACGCTCGGCGTGCTGCTCTACGAGCTGCTCACGGGCAAGCTGCCGCTGCCCGATGAGTTGGCTCGCAGCAATAGCTTTGAAGCCATCGCCTCGCACGTCTGCAACAGCGATCCGACGCGACCGAGCGAGCGCATCGCCGACACGGGGACGAAGACGAGTGCGCTGCGTGGGGACTTGGATTGGATCGTGCTGCAGGCGCTGGAAAAGGATCGCGAGCGGCGCTACGAGAGCGCTGCATCGCTGGCTGAAGACTTGCGTCGCCACCTCGCGCATGAGCCGGTGACGGCGGGGCCGCCAAGCACGCTGTATCGCTGCGGCAAGTGGTTGCGTCGGCATCGGCTGGCGTTTGCGACGATGGCGGCGGTGGCCACAAGTCTGTGCCTGGGGCTGGGCTCGACCTTGCTGGCACTGCAACGAGAGAAGGCGGCACTGGGCCGCGAGGCGGTGCAGCGAGCGAAGGCTGAGACGAGTCGCGAGCAGGCGATGATGGGCGAGCGGGAGGCGATGCGTGCCCGCGATGTGGCGGCGGCGGCGCGGGATGCTGAGGCGCTAGCACGGCAGGCGGCAGAGGCTTCGCGAGCGGTGGCGGATACGGCTCGTGGGCGGGCGGAGGTGTTGATCAATGACATGCTGTTTGGGCTGCGCGACGCGCTGGAGCCGCTGGGCCGAGTGCGGTTGCTGGAGCAGGTGTCGAGCAGTGCGCAGGGTTATTTTGAGTCGGTGCCACCGAGCGAAGATAGCGATGGGCAGGGGCGCAATCGGGCGGCGATGCTGCTGAATCGGGGCAGCATTTTGTTAGCCGTGGGCGATGCGACTGGGGCGATGAAGGTGTTTGCGCAGGCGCTTTCCATGATGAAAGCGCGGGCGATGGAACGGCCCAAGGATATGCAGCGTTTGCACGATCTGGCGTTGGCGTATGAGCGAGTCGGTGGGGCGCAGGAGGCGCTGAAGGATGATGCGGGAGCGGGGCGGAGTTATGCGGAGATGGCGCGTGTGTTTGAGCATGTGCAGGCGAGTGAAGCGGCGGACGCGGCTGCGCTGTTGAAGGATCAAGCCGTGGCCTACGAGCGCCTCGGTGATCTGGCGCGAAAGCGTGGCGATGTAGAGCAAGCGCGGGTGGCGTATGAGCGCGGTGTGGCCTTGCTAAAGCCGCTGCCTGGGGGCGGCGTGGTGCAGCGTCGGTTGGCGGTGTTGGCGGGTAAACTGGGGGCGGTGGATGGGGCGAATGCGGCGCAGCATTTCGAGCGCGAGCTGGCACTGTGGTCAGCGCTGCTGGCGGATGCTGCGGATGATGTGGAGCTGATCGCTGGCACCGCCGTGGCACACGGCCATGTAGCGAGTGTGCGCAGCGGTGCGATGGCTGTGGATGATGCCCAAGCGCAGGTGGATGCCTTTGCGAAGCTGACGCTGCTAGAGCCACTGCGCGTGGACTGGCAACGGCTGGCGGCGATGGCGGAGCATCAGCTCGGGGTGGCGCTGGAGGCGGCAGACAAGCTGAGCGAGGCGGTGGAGGCGTATCGCCGAGAGCTGGGGCGGCGGCTGCGATTGCCGGAGTCGAAGCGCGATGAGGCTGCCGCGCGACTACGACTTGCAGCGGGGTTGCTGCGGCTGAAGGCGGTGGACGAGGCGCGTGCGGAGGCGCGGCTGGTGCTTTCGCTGCTAGAAGGTGACGCAGATGCGGAGGCGGTGGCTTGGCGGGCGACGGCGACGGAGCTGGTCGGCGTGGGGCGGGATTAGCGCGGAACGCCGCAACAACGAGGCTCAGAATCCAGGGCGATGGGCGTGGGGCTGGGTGGTGACGCCGCCGCCAGCGCTGATGTTGCCATAGCCTGCTTGGTTGTAGTGGGCGTTGTCGGTGTAGATGTCGGCTCGGCCTGTAACCTTGACGTTGCCGCCGGCATCGACTTCGACGGTCTGCCCGGAGAGGATGGCCTGCGGGGTGTTGAGGTTGACTTGATTGCGGAAGCGTAGGGTGGAGGTGCCTTCGGCGTAGAGCGAGATGAGTTGAGCAGCGTCGAGGGTGCTGCCGTCGATGATGAGGGCGTCGCCACCCGTGGCGAAGGCGCGGGCTTTGATGACGTTGGCGTTGAGGGTGGCGTTGGTGAGTTGGATGAAGCCGGGGGCGGTGCCACTGGTGTCGAGGATGATGTCGGTGGCAGCTTTTAAGCTGGAGCTGTCGATGCGGATGTTGCCGCCTTGGCCGAGGGCTTTGAGGGTGCCTGCGAGGGCGGCGACTTGGGTAGAATTGGTGATCTGGATGTTGGCTCGTTTGGTGATGGCTCCGAGGCGGACGCTGTTGGCGGAGATGGTGCGGGCATTGATATTGACGCCGCGCTGCTTGCTACCTTTGGTGCTGCCTTTGCCGCCGTTGCGGGTGGCACTACGGTCGGGGTCACCGTCGCCAGAGTCGTCACCGGTGCCTTCGTCGATGAAGTTGTCGGCTCCTTGGTCGGGGTTTTCTGTGGTGCCGTCCTCGCTGGTGGCGGGGTCGCCGTCGCCATCGAGATCGGGGTCGATGGGGTTGCCGTCTTCGTCAAAGAGAGTCGTGCCGTCGTCGGGGTCGCCATCGGCGTCGAGGTCATCAATCTCTTCATCAAGATCGTCGTGGATGAGTTCTTCGGTGAGTAGGTTCACACCAGGGCCAGCGCTTTCCATGATGAGGTCGGTGGCGTCGAGTTCTTCGCCATCGGTGAGTTCTTGCTCCTGGAACTCGGCGCTGCTGTCGAGGGCGGTGGTGCTGGGTAGCGCGGGGAAGGTGGCGCGATCGAGTAGGGCCATGGTGGCCATGAGGCGGTTGAGATCGACTTCGACGGGCGTGGGCAATTGCTTGTCGGTGGGGTTGAGGATGAGTTCTTGGCCGCGCTTAAGGGTGATGGATTCGCCACGCACGGAGGAGAGGGCGACGGTGACGTTGCCTTCGAGGGCGACGATGCGGATGGAGTGTCCGGGGTCGTAGTAGATCTGGGCGGTGCCGCGTACTTTGGCGGCGCACTCGGGGGTGCTGATGTTGATGCTGCTGCGGAAGAACCGGGGCTTGGTGGCGACAAGGGCGATGCCTTTGGCGAGGCGCAGGCTGTCATCGCTGGTGATCTGCACGGAGGTGTCGCTGCCCGTGCGGACGATGCCGCTGGAGAGGGAGACTTCGGTGCGGCTTTTCTTGGCCGTGCTGAGGTTGCTGCCGTGGGGCAGGCGGGTGTTTGCCTTGGCCGAGGCGCTGCCGATGACGAGTCGGACGAGCGCTGGGGCGGCATGTGCGGTGGTGGCTGCGACGAGGGCGAGGCAGAAAAGGATGAGCTGTGGATGAAGGCGCATGGGCTTGCGATGGTGAAGTTGAGACAGGATTTGCAGGATGAACAGGATGGGGACGGGAGGCCTTAGAAGCTGAAGTTGAGGCCGACGAAGAGGCCAGCGATGGCGTTGCGGTAGGTGAAGATGGCTTGGTTGGATTGATTCCAAGCGAGGCTACCGCTGGCGCTGAGGCGGGCGTGGTCGGTGAGGGCGTAGGTGAGACTGGCGAGGCCGACGTAGTTCCAATCCGCGCGATCTGTGGCGAGGCTCTGGTGATAACCGATGCGGCCACTGAGTTGGGCGGCGAGTTTATCGGTAAGTCGCAGCGACCAGCCACCGAAGGCGGACTGCTCATCGCGTCGTGCGATGGCGGGCACGGCGTCGATGCTGGGCTCGGTGGCGAGGCCAAAGAAGAGCTGCTGCCCCTGGCTGACTTTCCAAATTTTTTGGATGCCAAGGCTGGCGGAGTGGTTGTGCAGGATCTCGTCGCCGAAGCCTGCGCTGGCGATGCGGTAGAAGGTGTAGCGAAGGAACAGTGAAGCATCGCCGAGGGCGGCAGCCTTGTAGGCGACACCGACGTCGGCGCGGCTGAGGTCGAAGTCGAGGGAGTTGAATTGATCGTAGCGGAGGAAGCTCTGGGTGAGGGCGAGGTCGGTGGACCAGTTGCCTGCGATGCGGTTGGAGTAGCCGACGCCGATGTCGTATTTGAGGAAGAAGTCCTGCACGCGCTGCGGGGCGAGGGCGACGTTATCGGTGAAGTAGCCGGTGACGCCGATGTCGCTGCGCCAGGGATCCCATTGCGCCTGACGGATGAGCACGACTTGCTCGCCGAATTCGGAGGCGGCATCGGCTGATGAAGGGTCGGCGATGGGAGTGCCAATGCGCTCGGGCGCAGCGACAGGGCCAAGGTTGCGCAACTGCGGCGGGAGAGGCTGCCGAGCGATCTCGGTGCGGACTTCTTGGGCCGTGGCAAATCCTGCGGCGGCTAAAGCGATGACGGGCAAGGTGAGACGACGAATCATAGG
>JANOAR010000269.1:0-49222 GCA_031411235.1 Verrucomicrobiota bacterium
CCTGCATGGATGGCATGCATCATGGCCATGGATTTCGCCGGGGCCACACAGACGCAGCCGGAGGTGAAGCCGGTGATGCCGAAGTCGCGCAGATGCTCGATGGCAGGCTGCTCGCCGATGCCACTGACGATCAGTTTGTGATCGACCAAGGTCATGAGCTTGGTGAGGTAGGGATCGACCGCTGGGTCGGGCTGCACGATGGCGTATTTGATCCATGAGATGAGGCCTTCATCGACGAGCTGCGCGGCGGCCTCGGGGGTGATGTAGCTGGCATCTTTGATGTAGAGCACGGCAGGGATGCCCGCACGCTCGACGAAGTGCCGCACGGCGATTTGCACGCCCGCTGGCTTGCTCGGGAAGAGCGTGGGCAGGATCATCGCGGCGGGGAATTTGAACTGCTTCAAAATATCCGCCTGGTCGATGATGCTGCCGTAGAACGGGCCGACGGAGGGCACCACGATGCTCTGCGGTGCAACGGCGTTGGCGAGGTAGTCGAGCAGCCGGGGGAACTCGCTGATGGCGATGTTGTAGAGGTTGGCATTGCCGCCATAGAGAAAGGTGCGCACACCGCCCGCTTCGAGATGCTTGATGAGCTTCGTATTGGCCTCGTCGTTGAGCGTGAGATCCGCGTTGCGTGCAAGGGGTGGGACGGAAATAACGGAGGAGCGGAGGTCGTCGAAGGTGATTGGCGTGGTCTGCATGATGGGCGGCGAATCAAGCGGAGTGCCCGGCTTTTGCATCCAATAAATTGCCATCTCGCTGCTCCGCTCTGTAAAAGCGCAAATGCTCAGCAGCAGAGAGGCTAGTCTTGTCATTCACCCCGCGCTCCGCCATACTCCGCGCTTTCCCGCATGATCCACGTCTCCCACCTTACCAAGCAGTATGCCAGCCGCGTCGCGGTGGATGACATTTCATTCGACGTTGCACAGGGAGAGATCGTCGGCTTCCTGGGGCCGAATGGCGCGGGCAAATCGACCACCATGCGCATCCTCAGCGGCTATATGCCCCCGACCTCGGGCACCGCCAGTGTGGCCGGGTATGATGTCTTTAATCAATCGCTGAAGGTGCGGCAAAATGTGGGCTACATGCCCGAGATGGCCCCGCTCTATACCGACATGCGGGTGAAGGAATACCTGCACTTCCGAGGGGCGCTGAAGGGCCTGAGCGGCAAACTTTTGCGCACTCGCACAGGCGAGGCGATGGAGATGTGCGGCGTCACGGATGTGCGCCGCCGCCTCATCGACAACCTCTCAAAAGGTTATCGCCAACGGGTGGCGCTGGCCGATGCGCTGATCAGTCGCCCGGCGCTGTTGATTCTCGACGAGCCGACCAATGGCCTCGATCCCACGCAGATCCGGCAGGTGCGCGAGTTGCTGCGCAGCCTGCGCCCGGAGCACACGATCCTGCTCTCCACGCACATATTGACCGAGGTCGAACAGACCTGCGACCGCGTCATCATGATCCATCATGGCCGCATCAAAGCCTGCGACACACCGCGTAATTTGACTCGCAACCTGCGTGCTTCCAGCACCGTGTATGTCGAGCTGCAAGCAGGTCGTGGTGTGACCCAAAAGCTTGAGAATTTACCCGGTGTGCGCAAGGTATTAGCCGAGAAGTCGGATGGTGACTGGCGTGCTTTTTCTTTGCGCATCGAGAGCAACACCGATGTGCGCGAGGCGCTGCAAGAGCTGGCGATGATTGAGAAATGGAAGATCCGCGAACTGCATCGCCAACTGCCCACGCTGGAAGATGTATTCATCGAGCTGGCCGCTTCGGATGCGCCGAAGCGTTAGGGCTTCCAGCCCGGCCCGTGCAAAATATAGCCCAGGCGTTCGCGCCAGTCTTTTGCCTGCGTGCGCACATCGCTGAAAAGCGCTCGCCATTCGTGGAAGACAATGTTCACCGGGCCACGGTCATCGAGAGACCTCGTGAGGCCGTAGCGTACGGGCTCAGCAGGGTCTTCAGCGGCGAAGGTGCCGAAGAGTTTATCCCACACGATGAGGCACATGCCCATGTTTTTATCCAGGTAGGGGCCATTGGAGGCATGATGCACACGATGGTGCGAAGGGGTGACGAGGATGTGCTCCAAGAAGCCCATGTTCCGAATCGACTCCGTATGAATCAGACTGCCGTAAATCTGTGTGACCGCATACATGAACAGCACGTCAAGCGGCTGGAAACCTAGCCACGCCAGCGGCGCAAAATAAAGCACGCGATAAAGCGGCTGGAATACAGAAGAGCGGAAGCCGGTGGTGAGATTGAACTCCGTCGAAGAGTGATGCGTGACATGTACGGCCCAGAAAAACCGGCAGTGGTGATCCACGTAATGCAGCACGTAATAGGCGAAATCCTCCAGCACAAAAAGCGCCGTCCAGTAGAGCCAGCCGCGCTCAAAGTGGAACCCAGAGTGCTGATACATAAACATCATCGCCACCAGCACCACGCCGCGCATCAACAAGTCCAGCGAGCCATTGAGCAGCGCCATATAGACATTCGTCAGCGTCTCGCGCCAAGTGTAGGCACGCACGCCATGGGAGTGCGTCCAGACGAGTTCTGCCAAGATGCAGAAGACGATGACCGGGGTCGTCCAGATGAGCAGTGTAACTTCGCGAAAGGCTTCCATTGGCAACGGGGGTAAACCCGGATACAAACAAAAGCCTGCGCAAAACTCAAGTGCCGATCTGCCTTAGCTTAGCTACGCCGCCGCAGAGCGCACATGCGCCCAGCAATGCACATGCGGCGCACCACGGAAGTACCAGACCATGTTCGGCCCCTCGATCTGCCACACATCCCAGGTGCCATCATTGCCGATGTCCTGGCCTTTGTAGAAGGCCATGTGCAGGTTCTCCATGCCGCCCGCTTCGATGATCGTCATCGCCTCAGCCGCATCGCCTTTGCGGAAAGGTGCGAGCAAGTCGCCGATGACCTTGCCCACCAGCCCGCGCTGATCCGCGCTCAACTCCGAGAGGGGAATGCCTGGCAGGCCCTTGGCCTTGCCCGTGAGCTTCACCGTGTCGTTGCCCTTCTCCTCACGGCCCGTGCTCAGCAGCGCCATTTCGCGCTGTTTGCCATCGAGCGCTTGGAATACCTCGTTCGCACGCTTCGCCTGGAACCAGTACACATTGCCCTCATGCGATGGGCCTTCATCGAAGCTCTTCGACGCATGGCCATAAAAGATCGGGCCACCAAACGCCGCGCCTTTTTCCGAGTCCCCATCACAGCGCCGCGTGCAGTGCCTACCTGTGAAGACGAACTCGAACTGGCCCGTGCCCGGCTCGCCGAACAAGCCCACCGCCGCGCTGCCGAAGCCGCCCTTGCCGCTGTCTTCATTGAACTGCCGCCACACCTCCTTGCCATACTCCTCGCTGTGCAAACTGGTGAAAATCTGCTTGGTCAAATCCTGCTGATCAGGCGTGAACAACGTGCCGATAGGCGACTTGGTGATGTGCCAGTTGTTGTCCACCTTCTGCCTCAAAGGATTGTCCCAGGGGAAACAAATCGCCGCCCGCTGGGGTTCCGTGAGGCTCTTGTAGAGCTGCGTCACGAGCGTCTCGCCCGTAGCCGCCGGTGCCGCCTGTACGAGCGAGGTCTGCGAGCCCAGCGCCCCGAGTGCAGCAAGCTGACTGGAGCCGATGATGAAGTCGCGACGACTCATCGACGCAGGAGAGGTTGGAGATTGGGTATTCATAGGATTAGATTCGTTGAAGACACTGATGACGCCGGGAAATGCGTCCCGAGGCAACCATCTTCTATCAAACTTTACGACGGTGGGGAAGGTTATTCGGGACATCCAGCCACATTCGGCTAAAACACTCCACACAATGAATCCCGACGAAGCCAAAGCCCTCCTCCCGCCCTTCCTCGACTTTGCCAAGACACTGGCAGGCGATGAGAAGAGCGAGGCGCAAATCTTCCTCGATCACCTGTTCCGCGCCCTCGGTCATGCCGGGGCCAAGCAGGCCGGAGCCACGTTCGAGTATCGCGTGGCGAAAAAGCCCGGCACAAATCAGCTCTCCCTTTTCAAAGACGACGACCTCGCTGCCCTACCCAGGGCCAAGGGAGGCATGAAATTTGCCGATCTGCTATGGCCGGGCCGCGTCGTCATCGAAATGAAATCGCGCGGTGAAAAGCTGGAGCGCCACTACGACCAGCTCTTCAACTACTGGAGCCACATCGTCCCCCAACGCCCGCCTTATGCCATCCTGTGCAACTTCGATGAGTTCTGGATTTATGACTTCAACCAACAGCTCTTCGACCCGGTGGATCGCATCCGCCTCGCCGACCTGCCGCAGCGCTACAACGTCCTCGGCTTCCTCTTCAAGTATCAGGTCAAACCGCTCTTCGAGAACAACCGTGTCGAGGTCACCCGCCAAGCTGCCGACCACCTCGCCGCCGTCTTCCACAGCCTCGTCCTAGACCGCCCCGCAAGCCTGCGAATTGAGCGCACCCGTGCCCAGCGCTTCATCCTGCAAATGCTCGTGGGCTTAGTCTCGGAGGACTTGAATCTGCTGCCTGATAACCTCGTCACCCGACTGCTGGAAGAATGTCTCAATGGCAAGGGCAACAGCTTCGATCTCTTCGGAGGCCTGTTCCAGCAAATGAACAATCGCGTGCCCGCCGATGGCGGTAGATTCAAGGGCGTCGCGTATTTCAACGGCGGTCTGTTCAGCAAAATCGAGCCCATCGACCTGAGACAGGGTGAGCTGGAAAGACTGCGTCGCGCTGCCGATCAGGATTGGAGCCAGGTGCGCCCGGAAATCTTTGGCACCCTCTTTCAGCACAGCATGGATGGAGATGAACGCCACGCCCACGGTGCGCACTTCACCAGCGAAGTGGACATCAGCAAAGTCATCGAACCCACCATCGCACGTCCCTGGCGCGAGCGTATCGAAGCCGCTGGCAAGAGCCGCCCCAAGCTGCGCGACTGCCTGCGCGATCTCCGCCTCTACCGCGTGCTCGATCCGGCCTGCGGCTCGGGCAACTTTCTCTATATTGCCTTCCGCGTAATGAAGCGCCTGGAGCGCGACATCCTCATCCGCCTGCGCGATGCGGGCGAGCCGCAGGAGCACCTCGTCAGCGCCGTCAGTCCTCTCCAGATTTTCGGCATGGACATCCTGCCGACGGCTGTGGAGATCGCCCGTGTGACGCTCACTCTCGCCAAGGAACTCGAAATCATTGAGGCAGAAAAGCTCAGTGAGGCCGATGGCCTTTATTTGCCCGAGAAGCCTCTGCCGCTGGACAATCTCGACAAACAAATCCAGTGCGCCGATGCGTTGTTTACCCCGTGGCCGAAGGCGGATGCGATCATTGGCAATCCCCCCTTCCAATCAAAAAACAAAGCGCAAAAAGAACTCGGTGCTGACTACTTGGCCAAGTTGCGCTCCGCCTATCCGGGGATGCCGGGCCGCGCTGATTTTTGTGTCTATTGGTTTCGCAAGGCGCACGACGCTCTGGAGCCTGGCCAACGCGCCGGGCTTGTCGGCACCAATACCATTCGCCAAAACTACTCACGCGAAGGCGGGCTCGATTACATCGTGCAGAATGGCGGTATCATCACGGACGCGGTATCCACGCAAGTGTGGAGTGGCGAAGCGGTCGTGCATGTCTCTATTGCCAACTGGATCAAGCAAATTCCAGAAAGTCCGGCACTTGGGATGCCACGTCTCACCTTCCAGCATGGCGATGATGCAGAGAGTCCGTGGGAAACCTTCATGGTGCCTGTCATCAATGCGGCGCTGTCATTGGGCGAGGATGTCACAGGGGCGAAAAGGTTGAGCACCAACATGACTTCGCAGAGCTGCTACCAGGGGCAAACTCATGGTCATGCGGGATTCCTCATCGACATAGATGAGGCGCAAAACCTCATCCAGAAACATTCACGCAGTGTGGACGTGGTCTTCCCTTTTCTCACAGCGGATGAACTCATCGGCTCGGTCGGTGGTCAGCCCTCTCGTTTTGTCCTCGACTTTGGCACCCGCGATGTCTTCGCTGCCAAATCCCATGCCAAAGCGTTCGCCATGATTCAGTCGGCTGTACTACCGACGCGACAGATGGCAGCGAAAGAGGAGGAAGAGAGAAACAGGACTGTGCTCGAAGCCAATCCGAAGGCCCACGTCAATCATCATCACGCCAACTTTCTCAAGCGCTGGTGGCGCTTATCTTATGGCCGTGAGGAACTGATGAGCAAGATCGCGAGCCTGCCTCGCTACATCGTTTGCGGTCAAGTCACCAAACGCCCCATCTTTGAGTTCATCTCGCCTGCCATCCATCCGAATGCCGCTCTAGTGGTCTTCCCATTGGCCGATGATTACTCGTTTGGCGTCCTCCAGAGCAGCATCCATTTTGCTTGGTTCAAGGCCCGTTGCTCCACTTTGAAGGGTGATTACCGCTACACAAGTGACACAGTTTTCGACACCTTCCCCTGGCCGCAGCAGCCGACAATTAAGCAACTGCGCACCGTAAAGGATGCCGCCGTTGCCCTGCGAGCGCTACGCAACAAAACCATGCGAAAGCTCGGCTGGTCTCTGCGCGAACTTTACCGCACCCTGGAACTGCCCGGTGCCAATCCCTTGCGCGATGCCCAAGACGCCTTGGATACCGCCGTGCGCAACGCCTACGGCATGGGGGCCAAGGACGATGTTCTCGCCTTCCTTCTCGCCCTCAACCTCACCTGTGCCGCCAAGGAAAAAGCGGGAGAGAATATCACCGCCCCCGGCCTGCCATTGCCACCCGAGGAGCACTCGGAGTTCATCACCAGCGACTGCATCCAGCCGCCGGAGTTGTCCAAAGGCGGCAGCGATGAATCCCGCGCTGCTGCTGCACACTTCCACTCAGTCCTGCGAGAGGATCCAGGCTCATACGGTGCGCCACCTACCGGTAGTCGCGCATAAACTTCCTGTGCGAAGAGAGAATTCAATCTTGCCACACCTTCTCCACCCGCTAGACTTTCCGGCTCTTTTACCTCTGGCTCAAACCAACCACCCCCTAGCTCCCCCTCATGCCCCCCAGTTTCTTTACCACCAACGGCATTCCGCTCTCGATCGGACTCGCGCTCGTTGGCCTCGCTGTCGCCATCGTTTTGATTCGTCAAATCCTCGCCGCCTCGGCAGGCAATGACAAAATGGCCTTCATAGCCGACGCCATCCAGCAGGGCGCACGGGCCTATATGAGTCGGCAGATTGCTGCCGTCTCCAGCATCGCCGTCATTGTCGTCATCGCCGTCTGGTGGGCGCGTGGCAATGCCGCTGCGGTGGGCTTCGTCGTCGGTGCTGTATGTTCGCTGCTCGCAGGCTACATCGGCATGATGATCGCCGTGCGTGCCAACGTCCGCACCGCGCAGGCCGCTACTATCGGTGCCCATCCCGCGCTGAAGATTGCCTTCAACGGCGGTGCCGTCACGGGCCTGCTCGTCGTCGCGCTCGGCCTGCTCTCCGTCGCTGGCTTCTACGCCGTGATGATCAAAATCACCAACCAGCACGACGCCATCGAGTCGCTCATCGGCCTCGCGCTTGGCTCCTCCCTCATCTCCGTCTTCGCCCGACTCGGCGGCGGCATCTACACCAAGGCTGCCGATGTGGGCGCTGACCTCGTGGGCAAGATCGAGCAGAACCTTCCCGAAGACGACCCCCGCAACCCTGCGACCATCGCCGACAACGTGGGCGACAATGTGGGCGACTGCGCTGGCATGGCTGCCGATGTTTTTGAAACTTACGCCGTGAGCCTCATCGGTGCGGTGCTTGTTGGCTCGCTCACGCTCCAGGGCAACGCCGCCGCCTTGATCTATCCTTTCGTGCTCTGTGCGCTCTCGCTCATCACCTCCATCATCGGCATCGCCTACGTCAACTTTTACAAGCAGAAGAGCGCCACCGCTGCCCTCATGGGTGGTGTCATCGTCTCCGGTCTGTGCAGCGCCGTGCTGTTTAAATTCGTCACCGCCAGCATGTTCGGAGCCTCGCTCACCATCGCGGGCAAGACCATCCCCAGCAGCAATCTTTACCTGTGCAGCATCGTCGGCCTCGTGCTCACCGTGCTTGTCGTTTGCATCACCAACTACTACACCTCCACCTCGCACGCCCCGGTGAAACGCATTGCCCAAGCTGCTGAAACCGGCCACGCCACCTGCATCATCGCCGGCATCAGCGTCGGCCATCACGCCACGCTGCTCCCCGTGCTGAGCATCGCTGCCTCCATCTGGTTCAGCTATGCCCAGGCTGGCCTCTACGGCATCGCCGTCGCCGTCGTCTCCATGCTCAGCCTCTCTGGCATCATCATCGCTCTGGATGCCTTTGGCCCCATCACCGACAACGCCGGTGGCATCGCCGCCATGGCCGAGATGCCCGAGGGAGTGCGCAAGATCACCGATGAACTGGACGCCGTGGGCAACACCATGAAGGCCGTCACCAAAGGCTACGCCATCGCTTCCGCCGGGCTCGCCGCGATGGTGCTGTTTGGCTCGTATGTGGAAGACCTCAAAGTCGCGCTCAATGTGCCTAGCATCGCCTTCGACTTGAATGATCCCATGGTCATCATCGGCATGTTCATCGGCGGCCTACTGCCCTACCTCTTTACCGCCTTCAGCATGGATGCCGTGGGCAACGCCGCCGGTGCCGTGGTGCGCGAAGTTCGCCGCCAGATCGCTGCCTTCCCCGGCATCCTCACGGGCACCGACAAGCCTGACTACCGCCAGTGCGTGGACATCGTAACGAAAGCCGCGCTCCAGCAAATGATCGTGCCTGCGCTGCTGCCCCTCGTCTTCGTCATCGGCGTCGCCTTCCTCGGCCACGTTGCCCTCGGCGGCGTGCTGATCGGCACCATCGTCACCGGTCTCTTCATCGGCATCGCCATGACGGGTGCTGGTGGAGCCTGGGACAACGCGAAGAAGTACATCGAAGAAGGCAATCACGGTGGCAAAGGCAGCTTCGCCCACGCCGCTGCTGTGACGGGCGACACCGTCGGCGACCCCTACAAAGACACCTCCGGCCCTGCGGTGAACCCGATGATCAAAGTGGTGAACATCCTCGCCATATTGATCATCCCCATCATGGTGAAGTTCGGGTTCTTCGTCGCGGTAGCGGCGAAGTAATTCAAGGCTGCTCGTACAAGCTCGTCACATCCGCCGCAGCCAGTTCCACGAGGTAGCTGGCGAAGCGCTCGGTGAGGAGCTTGATGTAGCGCTCGCCTTTTTCAGCGGTGCTGTGCTGCGGGTCGCCGCTGCCAGTGTCGTTGGTGGCTTTTTGCCAATCGCGCTGTGCCCAGGCCCATTTCTCACGCATGGCGGTGAGCTTCCAAGCATTGTCGCCGCCATCGCCCCAGGTTTGTTTGGGCAGCACGAGGTCGGGGTGCAGGTGCATCATCATGCTGGTCTCACGCTCGTCGGCATGGTCGCCGGGCAGGTCGAAGATGCCCTTCCCCGAGTCGATTTGATACCAGGAAACCGTGCTCAAAAAGATGCGCGGATGCTTTGCCTGTAACTCGCGCAGCATCTGGCGGAAGTCGTTGCCGCCGTGGCCATTGAGCAGGACGAACTTGGGCACACCGACGCCTTCGAGGCAGGCGATGATGTCTTCCAAAACAAGTGCCTGCGTGCTGGGCATCATGTTGATGCAAAAGGGAATATCGAGCTGCCCCGTCTGCACACCAAAGGGCATGTTGGGCAGGATGCCGACCTTCGCCCCCTTCTCCCAAGCGAGGCGACCTGCCTCGGCGCAGATGGCTTCATTTTGCAAGCTGTCGGTGGCATATGGCAGATGCCAGTTGTGAGCCTCGGTGGCTCCCCAGGGCAGGACGGCAACGTCGTAGCGCGTGTCGCGAATGTGCTTCCAATTGGTCTCGGCGATGAGGTAGGGGCGGGGCATGGGAGGGGGAATTATGAATTATGAGTGATGAATACAGAAGACAAGCAGGCAGTGGTCTTGCCTGGGCTTTGTCTCCCGATCCTACGATCCGGCGTTGCCGGATTCAAACTTCTATTCGCAACTCAGCCTTTGCGCCGTCCTCAAGGCACCTTGGTTGCTTCCACGAGACCAGAGTTTTGCTTGGTCTTGGCGGTTGTCTCCAAGAGGCTCGCGGGCAACTCGGGCAGCATGAAATAACCTGTGCCGACAAGCTGGCCGGAGCCGTTGTCATAGAGCTGGCCGAAGTAGCTGACCTTGCGCGTGACGAATTTTCCGGGACGGAAAACATCGGTATCACTGAGGGTGAAGCTACCCGTGAACTTACCCGTCGTGGTGGTAAAGATGAGCGTCGGCAAGTTGGTTGTAGGCGTTATCGGGGCCACTTTGGCAGGCGCGGTGACGGTGGGGGTGAGGTGGATGCTCACGGGGGCGGGGGTGCCCGTGGAGGGGCCGCCTTCGGTGAAGTCGAGGTTTAGATTCGCCGCCGTGGCATTGAGGCCCATGATGATGGCGGGTGCCACACCCACGGGTGTGTAGAGGCCACCCATCGCGTCGAGGGTGAGAGGGCCGATACCGCTTTTGTATTTAAGGTCAACCGTGGCAGGCAACTGGGCTTTCTTGATCCAAACGGGGTTGCCGGTGATGTAGTGGGTCGAGCTGTTGATGACGAGTTCATCGCGCACGGAGCCCGTGCCTTTGTAGAGCGGAGCAAAGACGAAGATGCGGCCCGCGCCGTTGACGAAGCTCGCCTGGGTGACGGCGGCTCCGTCGGCCATGGTGAAGGCGGCGGTGAGCTTGCCAGTGGTGGCCACTTTGAAGCTGCCAAAGCCGTCGCCTTTGGGATTCGCCTGCACGGCGGCATCGGCGCTCTTGAGCATCATGCCGAAGGTGTAGTTCAGAAGGCTGGTGTAGGCGGTGGCAGGTGCGCCAACCGTCCACGAGTAGCGCCAGCCGATGGGGATGGTGGCCGCGCCGATGCTGCCCGTGGTGATTTCGCTATTGGTCACGTTGGTGTCGAGGGTGAAGGCCAAGGGCAGGGCAGTCTTGCCCACGCGAGGCACGGTCGTATTACTGGTGTGGATGGTGCCGCTGGCGGCGGTGTCGATGGCTCCGGTGAAGGGGTGGATGCCAGCGGCGAGGTAGGCCTTGCCAGTGTAGGCACCATTGGGTGTGATGGTGAATTCGATGCGACCGCCCGTGTCATTGTTGGCTTCCAGCTCGGGAAGCACCTTAGCCATGTAGGTGCCTGCGATGCCGACTGGCAGGGCGTTGACGGTGATTTGCATTTCAACGGGGAGCGTAGGGGCGGTGGCGCTGGAGCCCTTGGGATTGAAGGCGGTAAACTTGACCTTGTAGGGCACACCCACTTTTGAAACCGTGGTGGGGTGGCCATAGATGCGCCCGGTGGCTAGGTTGGCTTTGATGCCGGGTGGCAGGCCAGAGACAGTCCACCGAGTGGGGTGGTGGGTCGCACTAGGGGTGAAGTCGATGGGCTCACTGACAAAGCGAGTGAGGTTCGAGACGGGGCTGATCACAGGGATGGCGCTGACGACGTAGAGATTGATCGCGCCGCCAGAAACGGTGTGGCCGTGGGTGTCGCTGACGTCGCAGTAATAAAGACCTTCATCGGCGGCGGCGGTGGCATTTTTGATGGTGAAGGTCTTGGTCGTGGGGGTGAGGTGCGTCGCGTCGGCGGTGACAAGGACGCCCGTTGGCGATGTGCCTCTTTTCCAGCGGAACTGGAAGGTGGCGATTTCTTTGCCCGCAGCGAGCTGGGTGAAGGCGGTGGTGGCCACGCCTTCGAGCACGACGACGGTCTTGGGCGTGGCATCCACGACGCCGAGGTAGGCGTCGAGGCTGTCTTTGACGCCGCCGACGACATTGTTGGAGAGTTGCACGTCGTAGGTGACGGCGTCGGTGAGCTTAACGTTGGCTAGGGTGAGCGTGGGGCCGGTTTGGCCTGGAATGGCGATGGCGTTTTTGCGCCATTTGGTGAGGATGGTGCCAGTGCCACCGAGTTCAGTGTAGCCGAAGGGAGCGGTGGTGCTGCCAGTGGCGACGAGTTGATGCTGCGGGTGCGCGGTGAAGGTGGGGACTTGGTCGTTGTCGGTGATGTTGATGGTGTGGGTGGCGATGGCTCCGACTTTGGCTTCGCCGGAGAGGCCGGAGAAATTGAGGATGATGGTCTCATCGGGGCGAGTGGGCAGGGTGTGCTCGTCGAGGAGGTCTTCTTTGATGGTGAAGCTGATCGTCTTGGTCGTCTCGTTCGCGGCGAAGGTGAGCGGCAGGACGGTGGTCTTGGCGTAGTCTGCCACGCCGGCGGTACCTGTGAGGGTGAGATTCATCACCTGCGGCAGCGGGGAAGCGGGCAGGAGGTTGATGGTTACCTGGGCCGTCACGGCATTTTCATTCACCGTGCTGCTAGCTGAGGTAAAGGTGAGCGCGGGTTGCACGGGTTCCACGCCTTCGCTGATCATGATGACACCGCGATCTCCGAAAGCGACGAGCCGTGAGCCCATCCAGACCACCTCATTAAAGTTGGCGTCGGTGTTGATGGTGTTGTCGCGCCAAAGTTGGCCGTTGTAGGAGGCGAAGTTGGTGCCTTTGTTGCCCATGGCGACGAATTGAGCCCCCGTCCAAACGACGGTGTTGAGGCCGCTGCCCGCAAGAGATTGCCGCTTCACCCAACTGGTGCCGTTGGTGGAGGTCTGGATGTCGCCATTGGCCGAGACGGCGACGAAGACGCTGCCGTTCCATTCGATGTCTTTGATGGGGCTAGTGGTGGTGCTGGTGGCCGCTGCCCAGGAGACTCCTGTGGCCGAGGTGAAGAGTTTCCCACCCAGGCCACCGACGACGATGATGGAGGGCGATGAGGCGATGGCTTGCAGGCGCACAGTGCCCGACACGGTGCGAGCCGTCCAGGTACCCAGGGCACCCGTCGGCGAGGTCTGGATGATGGAGTGAGCTTCGTCATCGTCACCCACAGCGATGAACTGGCTACCCGTGTGGTGAATGCGATAGAACTGGTCGGCATTTAAGGGGGGAGATACTGAAGTCCACGCACTGCCATTGTTGGAGGTATAGATGCTGCCGTTGTCCTTGGAATTGACGGCGAAATAATTAGCTCCAGTCCAGACAATGGAGGTGATGGGGCCTTCGAGACCTGTGATGGGCGTTAGCGGCGACCAGATATTGCCCTGGGGCGAGGTGGTGACGACTTCACCACCGAAGGCGAAGAGTTTGGCATCGAAGGTGCCACCGTCGGGGAGCTGGCCATTGCTGGCGATGGCTTGGATGCTGGAGGTGGTGGCGGAAGCACGTACAGCCCAGGTGGCGACGCCGTCGTCGCGGGTCATGATGGTGCCGCCATCGCCGACGGCGATGGTGCGGATGCCGATGCGCAAAACCGAGCGGAGCTGTGACGAGGCTCCCGTAACCTCGGTGGTGGCTGAGGCGGCGTTGTTCGTCGCCGTCGTTCGGATCAGCGAACCCACGGGGCTAGAGTCCAGCGCTACGACTTCACTGCCGAGAGGGTTTTCCAGATTGGAGCGCCCCGTGCGGACGACTTGTGTGAGTAGGCCCGTGAAGCCAGCAGGCGTGGTATCGGTCCAAGTGCTGGTGGGGACGTAGTCGGTGGCGACGGCGATCTTGTTGCCGACGACGACGTAACGGGAGCCATCCCAGACGATGCTTTTCAACAGGGCATTCTCAGTGGGTGAGTAGGGGGTGATGTGCCCGGTGAGGATGAACATCAAACTGTCCGGGTAGGCGGTTCTTTGCCAGGAACTGCCGTCGTTTGAGGTGACAAAGGCTGAGCCGTCCAAACCGATAAACCTGGAGCCCGTCCAGGTGATTTTGGTGATGGGGTCGGCGCCTGGATTTTGGGGCGTCCAGGTGATGCCGCCATTAATGGATCGGTAGGTTCTGCCCTCACCGACACCGCCACCCAAGGTGCCACCGACAGCGACGAGGGCGCTGCCACTCCAGGCGATGGAGGTGAGAATGTCGGTGCCTGCGCCGGAGGTCTGCATCGTCCAGGCACGCCCATCGCTGGAGGTGAGGATCGTCCCCGCATCACCCACAGCGACAAATTGAGTGCCTGTGTAAACCACGTCATGCAGGGCATTGGTGGTGGGCGACGTGACGGCTGTCCAGTAGGTGCCATCGGTCGAGCGCTGTATTTTCCCATCCGTGGAGACGACAACCATCGCGGCAGTCCACACGGCGGTGGTGATGTCCTCGACGCCGCCTGTGGCGTAGCGGTTGGTGAAGTTATTGGGCGTCGAGTCTGGAGTCGTCATGATGCGTCCACCCTCGCCAACGATGATCGCGACGCCGCCTGGCAACCTTGCCGCGCCCTTCCACCCCACATCAGCCGGGCTGGGCAGGAAATTCCAGACCCCCGCCGATGTCCCCACCGACATGGCTCCCCGGTGGGTGGGGTCTTCGTCAAACATAATCATCGCATCGGCAGAACCACCGGGGATAGCGAGACTGAAGACACGACTGGGCGCACGAAAAATGAGGTCTGTTGGCGTCTTATCTTCCCATGCACCCAAACCACCCGATGTGATGTTAGCCAAAGGCAAGTTCATGATGGCACGATAACCTGACGAAGTGCCTACGAGGGTGAAATTGCGGGATGCGTTCCATGTGATCGCCGTGGGCTGAAAGGTGTGGGCGGCAGTGAAGGAATCTATGTAACTGGTGACATCGGCAGGGAAGGCAACCGGGGTTGAAGCCCAAGTAGTGCCACTTGCCGAAACGAGGTAACCTGTGTCAAACAGCGCCACGTACATGTCATTCGCGGTGCCACTGGGGTCACACCAGATCAGATCACGCACAGGCAAGGATGGCCCCATGCTCTTCTTCACCCAGGTCGCGGCATCAGTGGAGGTGTAGATGACGGGATTGCTGCCACTGCTCACGGCTAGAAATTGACCCGCGATCCCGGTGCCACCGCTCCAGACGAGGCGGATGAGGTTTTCGGTGCGGTTATTGGCACCCACTGGATTGTCCACCAGCGTCCACGTCACGCCGTCTTTGGTGGTGGTGATGGTGCCATTCTCACCCACGGCGACGAAGGTCTCGTACTCGGGATGGTTAACGGGTGGCGTAGGGCCTGGGGAACCGGGCAGGCCAGACCATACCGCATACGCCATCGCGTTCAGGTTAGCCGGGGATGGGCTAGCGTCCGCGACTCGTGGAATCCAGGTGTCGGTGCCCACCACGGAGCTTGCGGCGACACCATTGTTGCCCACGACAACGCACAAGTTATCGAATCGACCTGAAATCGCGGCACGGGCAGCAACGGCGTTGAGTGTTTCCCCAGAGGAGCCAGCCGTTGCTGAAACGGGGCTTTTCCACGTCCAGTCCTTGCCGATGATGGTGGGTGGTAGTTGCCCCATCGCAGGCAGAGCTGTCAGCACGGCCATACCCAGGGCAAGACGGAGGCCGCGCAGGTGCGAGGTAGCAGAGGAGTGGCGAGACGTTTTCATACAGGTAAAAAAGTGCGTAACGGGAAGGGAAAGAAGGGCCGCAGTAGGTATCAGACAGAACCACGGGTTGTTTCGTTGTCTATCCTCCCAAGATTGGGAGTGAGCCGTCAATTCAAATGGCCACTCGAGGTCATTTTTCTATACTTGCCGGCTTTATTGGCTGCGGTTGCCAGCCTTGCGATAGAGGGCATCCACGACATTGCGCACGTACTGCTCATCGCTGAGGCCGAAGACGCTTTCTTCGGGGAACTTGACCACTTCGCGGAAGCGCTCCGCCATGCTGGCGAAGAGCCTCACCACGGCATCGGGGTCGAGTTCATCGCGGCGCACCAGAGCCGCGAGGGCGAGCTGAGCCTCCTCGGGCGCGACCTTTTGGCGTAGCCGAGCCTCCAGGTGCGGGTGCTGGCGGAAGCTATTGTACTTGCCGCCCAGCACGCCTTCGACATCGGGTGCGGTAGTTTTCACACTGCGAACAACGACGGTGCCTGCGGCGAGATCGCCCAGCCGCTGGCAGCGCCGGGTGAGCAGGGCGCTGAGACCACCGACGGCGTAAAATTGCGGCAGCATGTCGGCGATGCGCACGAGGTTGCGGATGATGACTTGGCTGGGGCGGAGCTTGAGCCCGCGCTCATCCATGACGCGCAGGCCCAGCACGCGCTTGCCCAGCGTCTGCCCGTTGCAGAGCATTTCGCAGAGCGCGCCGTAGCCGAAGTGCAGGGCGAACTGGATGAGCATCGCCGCCGCGCCACCGAGATCCTGGGAAAGGAAAGCAAGTGCGACAACAACGAGCATCAGCACCTTATGAATCGCGGAGACTACCGCGACATCGACGAGTAAAGCCAAGGCCCGGGTCGCCGGCCCAGCGAGTGGCAGGGTGAAGCTGACACCCTCGGGCGTAGCGATGTGCAGCACGGCGGTGCTAGATTGGGAGGGACTCATGCGGAGATGGAGAAGGCGCGGAGCTTGGGAAGGTGCGCTTCAAGTGAACCACGCCTACCTCGACGATGGCAGAGGCACATCCACCGGGCCGAAGGTCGAGGCTGCGTCCAGGCCCGAAATTGCCTTCCACGCGCTCAAGCCCGTCACATCCTCGCCACGCCAAAGGAAGAAAGCCTCGCCTGCGCCTGCGTCGGTGTAGTAGCGGTTGTTGTCGATGCGATTGCCTATGGCTCCACCCGCATCCACTTGCGCCAGCGGTGTGTCGCCCGTGGTGATGAAACTATTGCCCGTGACCACATTTTCCGAGGCCCACTGCACCCATAACTCGCCATTGTGATCCTCTTTGTGGCGGTTGTTTTGATAGACAATATTACCCGTGAACTGGCACTTCATCACCCGGCCCGCTTTCTTTTCATAGCCGCCGAACACGATGCCCGCCTTGTCATTGCGGTAGATGGTGTTGTTGCGCACGATGATGCCGGAGGCCACGGCGTGACGATTCTCGGCACCGATCTCGATGCCGAGATCGCAGCCCATGACCATGTTGTCTTCGATGATGATGTCTTTGCCGCCATCGACGTAGATGCCTGCGGCATAGCCGTCCTCATAGCTGGAGTGGCAGCGGATCACCTTGTTGCCTTTGCACAAGCCGTTGCGCGTGACATTAGCAGCATTTTCGTTGGCCCAGGCTTCGCCGCCGATGAAGTCGATGCCGATGTTGTTCACATCGCGCACGATGTTGTTGGTCACTTGGAAGTCGCTCACATTGCCGTTGAGCACCAGTGCCTCACTCTTCGCGGGCTCACAGTCGTAGATTTCATTGCGGTCGATGATGAGGTGACTGATGGCCGCCGTCTTTGAGTTGCCATACACTGTGATGCCCATCGCATCTTTGCCGCGTATCTCGTGAATGCGACAGTTGCGCAGCTCGATGTGACTCCCGGCCCCCTGCACACGAATGGCCGAGCCATCGCGCACGCCGAGGTTGTCGCGCAGTTCGAACCCGCTGATGCGCACGTAGCTCTGATTCTCGATCAAAATGAGGTTTTCACCCTTCACATCCTTGCCGCTGATGATCGCTCCCGGCTCGCCACTCAGAGTGATGTATTTTCCTTCGCTGCCGGAGCTGCCGACGACCAGTTTTTCCGTGTAAATCCCCGCCAGCGCGTGGGCCGTATCGCCCGCTTTGACTTGAGCGAGCGCGTGATTCAGCGTCTTCCAGGGTGCCTGTTTTGTGCCTGCCTGGGCGTTGTCACCCTTCGGCGATACATAGTAGTCGGCACTCTGCAACGCGCCTGCGGTGCTGGCAAAAAGGGTGATAGGGATAAAAAAACGAGAGCGCATAGAAGATGAGTCAGCCTCGGCAAGAGTACTTCCTCACAGCCGAATGGTGAGAGGACATCTACCACAACCTCCTTATTTCACCACGACTTCTAAGCCAGGGGCTTTGGCCATGCTCGCCTTTGCCGCCGCCTCGGTGACCTTGGTCTGGAAAACAAAGATTTTTTGCAAGCTCTTCATCTTGCTCAGCACCGCCAGACCCGCGTCCGTGACTTCACTGCCGTATAAATTGAGGCTTTGCAGCTTCTTCAGCGCGGTGAGCGACTCCAAGCCTTTGTCGGTGACTTTGGTATTGCGCAGATCCAGACGCACCAGGAGCGGTAACTTCGCCACTGTCGCGAGCCCTGCGTCGGTGACGGAGGTGCGGCCCAGGTCGAGTTGGGCGATATTCGGTGCCAGAGGCAGCAGCGCCGCGAGCTTCTCATCGGTGCAAGCCGAGACACCTGTGAGGAAGTCCACCCGCACCAGCGGACTCGTCGCGGTGAGCGGGCTGACTTGTGCCCCAGCATCTTTGGCTGTCTTTATCGCAGCCTCGGTGGCAGGCTTCACACCTGCTTCCAGCGCCTTGTAATAATCCACATGCTCGCGTTTCACCTCTACCGAGATCGCGGCGGTGACAGCGGCAGGCGCAGCAGCGGCTCCTGGTTTTACCGGTTCGCCCGTGCCCGTCCAACCGCCGAAGTTGGCCCCTTCATCAATCCATTGCTTCAGCAGTTTGACCTCAGCCGCCGTGAGCGCATCACCTTTGGGCGGCATGAAGTCATCGTCATCCTTGGGCAGCGTCACCACTTCATAGAGGCGGCTCTTGTCCGCCGCTTTTGGCTTGATGATAGCGCCATTCTTGCTGCCCGTGGTGATGAAGGCCGCCGTGTCGAGCCGCAGGTCACCCTTCGGCTTCTGCATCTTGCCATTCACCTCGCGAGCCGCTTGATGGCAATCGAGGCATTTTTTTTGCAGCACAGGCCAGATTTCTTTTTCAAAACCAACCTCGGCAAACAGAGACGTAGCAGCAAAAAAGGTCGCCGCAAACAGGGTAAGGGCAGGGTGAAAGAGGGCGGTATGTTTCATAAAAAACGGAAGAGGGAAGGTCGGAGGGGCACGCAGAAGTGAAGCTGAAAAGCCCACTATTGGCCGCGAGGAAACGCTTGCCTACCTTCGTTGTTTCAGGAAAAATCAGCACAGTCCGTGTGTGCAGAATAATGTGTTCTTGCCTGATTTTGGATAAAGCCCCTCCGCCAATCGCCCTGCCATTAACCGTAACGACCTATCCCGCCATGAATAACATCGACACCTCCGCGTACCTAAGCCGCGAGACACTAGGCATCATCATGGGCGGGGGCGCAGGCTCGCGACTATTCCCCCTGACCAAAGACCGCTCCAAGCCCGCCGTGCCCCTCGGTGGCAAGTATCGCATCGTCGATATCCCCATCAGCAACTGCATCAACTCAGGCATCCACCAGGTCTATGTGCTCACCCAGTACAACAGCGCCTCGCTGAATCGGCACATCAACCGCGCCTATAAATTTGATGCCTTCGACCGAGGCTTCGTCGAGATCCTCGCCGCCCAGCAGACGCCCAAAGGCAACGAGTGGTACCAAGGCACCGCCGACGCCGTGCGGCAAAATATCAAGACCTTCCTCGAAGGCAGTTGGCAGTACTTCCTCATCCTCAGTGGCGACCAGCTTTACAGCATGGACTTCCGCGATGTGCTGAAACAACACATCGAAACCGAGGCAGACATCACCATCGCTACCCTGCCCGTCGAAGAGGACGCTGCCAAAGCGTTCGGCATCCTCCAATCCGACGCCACGGGACGCATCCATGAGTTCGTCGAAAAACCGCAGGAAGCCGAGGTGCTGCAACGTCTGCGTATCGGCCCAGAGAGCATTCAGCGCCTAGGCCTGCCCGAAGGCTCCATACGCTACCAAGCCAGTATGGGCATCTATTGTTTCAATCGCGCCGCCTTAGCCGAGGCCCTGGAAAATGACTTCAAAGATTTCGGCAAAGACATCATCCCCATCGCGATCAAAAAACAGCGAGTCCACAGCTACGACTTCCAAGGTTACTGGGAAGACATCGGCACCATCGGCTCCTTCTTCGAGGCCAATCTCGATCTCTGTGAGGTCGAGCCCCAGTACAATTTCTTTGACTCACTCGCCCCCATTTACACCAACGCCCGCTTCCTCCCCGCGACCAAAATCAATGGGGCCACCATCAGCCGCGCCCTCCTCGCCGACGGCTGCATCCTCAGCGACGCGCACATCGAGCGCTCCGTCATCGGCCTGCGCTCCATCATCGAAAGCGGCTCCACCCTGCGCGACTGCGTCATCATGGGCAACGACTACTACCCCGGTGCCTCACATCGCGGCACCGAGCGCCCGCCTCCCGGCATCGGTCGGAACTGCCGTATCGAACGCGCCATCATCGACAAAAACGTCCATGTCGGCGACAACGCCGTCATCACCCCAACGGGTAAAACCGACGACTACCAGAGCCCCTACTGCTACGTCCGCGACGGCATCGTCGTGGTGCCCAAAGACATGGTCATCCCAGCGGGAACCTGGGTTTAGTACGAACGCCGCACTCCTTGTCGCTACCCTGTCGTCCGCAGCCCCGAGGCGAGCGCATTCACTGAGACGAGCAAATCCGGCAGCATCTCTTCGGCAGCCTCGGTGCCCGCTTTGTTGCGCCAGTTTTTGAGCAACTCAATCTGCTGCGCATGCAGCACACTGAGGGGTTGCTCGCGAATGTTAAGCGTGAAAGCCAAGCGCGGGCGACGGGCCTCGAAGGTGCCTTGGAACAGCTCTTCTAACATCGCGCGAGTGCGACCATACTCGGTAAGAATGGTATCGAGGAACTGCTCGCGTAGCGTGGCATCGGTGACGAGCGAGGCGTAGCGCTTCATCCATTCCTCGTTGGCGCTGACGATGCTGCTTTCGATGTTGGTGAGCACGTAACGAAGGAAGGCGTTGCTCGGCAGTTGCTGTCTTAGCAAGGCATAACCTGCGGCGTCATCATTGCGCAGCTTCTCCAGCGCTGAGCCTGCACCGAACCAGCCGGGCAAATAGAAGCGCGATTGCGTCCAGGAGAAAACCCAGGGGATAGCGCGCAAGTCATCGAGCGTGGCCTGCCCTGTGCGCCTCGCAGGGCGTGAGCCGATGCGGGCATTTTCCAAGGCATCCAGTGGGGTTGCTTGGCGATAGAACGTCATGAAGCCGGGCTGATGCAGCAGCGCTCGGTAGGCGTCGCGGCTCCAGTTGGCCAGATGATCGAGCACAGGATCGAGCGCTTCGTCGTGAGCTGACTTGAGTTGATGCTGCGCCGTGGTCGAGGCGGCGGAAGCCATGAGCAACTCGATGTTATAAACTGCGGAGCCAAAATGCGCGTACTTCTGCGCGATGGTTTCACCTTGCTCAGTCATGCGGATGCGGCCTGCGAGGGAGGCACGCGGCAGCGCTTCCATGAACCAATGCGTGGGGCCTGCGCCGCGGCCTACGGTGCCGCCGCGCCCATGGAAAAACACAGGCATCACGTCTTGCGAGAGCGTCACGCGAGCGAGCGCAGCCTGGCCGCGATGCAGCGCCCATTGGCTGGCGAAGATGCCACAGTCTTTGTTGCTATCCGAGTAGCCCACCATCATTTGCAGCGCAGGCTTGGGCATCGCCGCGAGGCTGCGGCGGGTGATGGGATGGGCGAGAAATGCCTGCACGATGCCGGGGCCAGCTTCGAGGTCATCCATCGTTTCAAACAAAGGCGTGACGGGCAAGGGGCAGCGCATGTGACCATCGGCATCCAGTTCCATCAAGCCAGCCTCGCGGGCCAGCAGATAGACGCTGAGCAGGTCTTCGACGTTCCGAGTCATCGAGACGATGAGTGCGCCGAGTCCAGCATTGCCATACTTGGCGCGATGCTCAGCGAGCACGCGGTAGCTGGCGAGCACGGTATCGGCCTCGGGGCCCGCGACCATGCCGGGCGCGAGGAAAGGGCGCGGCGCGGCCAGCTCGCGCTGCATGAGCGTGCTCTTGGCATCATGGCTCCAGCTTGCGAAGTTGGCTCCGTCTTCGATGCCTGCGGCGGCGAGGAGTTGCGCGAGTGCCTTCTCGTGGAAGGCAGAGTTTTGCCGCACATCGAGATCGGCACTGTGGAAGCCAAAGGCAGCGAGCTGGCGGCGCAGGGGGACGACGCGCTCGCTCACCAAGGCATGGGCTCCGGCGGCTTGCAACGTGTCGGCAAAGATGACGAGATCGGCATCGAGCTGCGCAGGCTCGCTGTAGGCGGCGAGTGAGTCGGGGTGGTCGATGGCGAGCAGCACACGGGCACGCATGAGGTAGGCTGCGGCCCGCCAGGGTTCCTCGCGATTGCGTGCTAGGATGTAGTCCACATCAACGCCAGGATTGCCTGCGAGCAACGTCGTGAGGCGCTGGATCAGTTCGATGAGCGCAGGAGGCGGCGCTTGGAAAAGCTGGCTAAGAGGGGCTTCGTTGGCCAGGACTTCGAGCGCGCGGCGCTGCACACGCAGCGCATTTTTACGCAGCGCGTGCAGCGCCGAGCATGTGACCTCTGCCGTCACAAAAGGATGCCCATCGCGGTCGCCCCCGATCCAAGTGCCAAAGCGCACCAGCGGCGGCAGCTCATCGAGCGCACTCGGTACGTAGCCCGCAGCCTCCCAGGCCTCGCGCAGATGCGTATGAGCGCGAGCCAGGGATTCCGGGAAAACCTCGCGCAGGTAATAAAGCGCATTTTGCAGCTCGGCCTCAATGGTGGGCCGTGTCACATGGATCTCGCCTGTGCGCCACAGGCTTTCCATTTGCACCTCGATCTGCCGCTGCAATCGCAGCTTCTCGCGCGGCGTGTAGGCAGCATTGTCGTGGCGCTGCATCAGGCTATAAATCTCGCGATGGCGCTCGCGTGCTGTCTCGCGTTTCGACTCTGTGGGATGCGCGGTGAGCACGGGCTCGACGGTGATTTTGCGCAGCACTTCCAGCATAGCTTGCTCTGATAGGCCAGCCTTTTTCATGGCGCGTAAGTTGTCTGGCCACAGCCCCTTCTCAGACTCAGGCCCACGCTGCTTTTCGCGCAAGCGGCGGACGTGCGCAGCCGTGCGCTCCTCGACAATGTTAAGCAACTGAAACGCCATCGAGTAAGCCTGCCCCAGCTTGCGGTCTGGCCCAGCGGGGCAACTCAGATGTTGGCTCATCCACGGCAGACGCTCGGCCAACTCAGGCTCGCCGATACGCCGAAGCGTCGCGGCAAAGGCCTCTATGAGAAATTTGAGATCGGTGTCGAGAAGCTGGAAGCCGTAGTCGCGGAGGGGTTCTGGAGTGAGGTCAGGCATGGTTGGGGAATCGCACTCTAGCAGAAAAGATGCCGAAACGCGGTGTCATCCGTGAGGAAAATTTTCCTGCCAGCAAAACCATCGACACGTTGTCTGTGAGATCGCCAAATTCTTCATCAAGCGCTGGCAGGAGTATTCGTTGAATGCCAACATGCCTCCGCAAAAACCGCTTCGCTTCCTTACTTTTTCACGCCATGACCATCACTCCAGACCAATACGAAAAGCTCGGTTCCTTCTACCTCGGACGCACCTATGACGTCGATGCCAAGAAGGCCAAAGAAGACCTCCTGCTCTACGACTCCAAGGATCTCGTCACTCACGGTGTCGTCCTCGGCATGACGGGCTCTGGCAAGACGGGCCTCTGCCTCTCGCTCATCGAAGAGGCCGCGATAGATGGCATCCCCATCATCGCCGTCGATCCCAAGGGTGACATCGGCAATGTCATGTTCACCTTCCCCAAGCTCACGGGTGAAGTGCTCCGCCCGTGGATCAACGAAGACGATGCGCGGCGCAAAGAAATGAGCCCCGAGGACTATGCCCAGGCCCAGGCCGACCTCTGGAAAAAGGGGCTCGGCGAGTGGGGACAGAGCGAGGAACGCATCGCCAGGCTGCGCGAGAAAACCGACATCACCATCTACACACCCGGCAGCAATGCTGGCATCCCCGTCTCTATTTTATCGTCACTAGAGACGCCGCCCATCGAGATGATGGAAGACCGCGAGATGCTCGCCGACCGCATCGAGAGCACCGTCAGCAGCCTGCTCGCGCTGTGCAACATCGACGCCGACCCCGTGCAATCCGTCGAGCACATCCTCATCTCCAATATCATCGGCCACTGCTGGGCCAAGGGGAAAAACATCACCATCGAGAATCTCGTGCGCCTCATTCAGCAGCCGCCGATGACCAAGATCGGCGTCGAGAGCGTGGACAACTTTTTCCCCGAGAAGAAGCGCGGCGAGTTGGCCATGAAGCTGAACAACCTCATCGCGTCGCCTGGCTTCCAGGTATGGATGGAGGGCGAGCCACTCGACATCCAGCGCATGTTTTACACCGCAGAGGGCAAGCCTCGCATCAGCATTTTCAACATCGCCCACCTCAGCGACACCGAGCGTATGTTCTTCGTCTCGCTGCTGATGAATCAACTGCTGGGCTGGATGCGAGCGCAGTCGGGCACGACCAGTCTGCGAGCACTCTTTTACATGGATGAGATCTACGGCTACCTGCCACCGACGGCCACACCGCCGTCGAAGAAGCCTATGATGATCCTGCTCAAGCAAGCCCGTGCCTTCGGTCTCGGCCTGCTGCTCGCGACGCAAAACCCCGTCGATCTCGACTACAAGGCGCTCTCCAACATCGGCACTTGGTGGCTCGGTCGCCTGCAAACTGAACGGGATAAAATGCGCGTGCTCGACGGTCTCGAAGGAGCCGTGAGCAGTCAGGGCGGCAGCTTCAAGCGCAGCGACATCGAGCGCATCCTCGGTGGCCTCGGCAACCGTGTCTTCCTCATGAACAACGTGCATGAGGATCACCCCGAGATCATGCAAGTGCGCTGGACGATGAGCTACCTGCGCGGCCCCGTATCGCGCAATGAGATCAAAAAGCTGATGGATCCCATGCGCCCCAAGCCCAGCAAAACCAAGGCCGCAGGCAAAGTGGTCGATGCCGAGACGGGCGCAGAAGAAGCCGGGGACGATGGCTTTGCCCCGCCCTCCGCCAAGGGCAAGAAGAAGGCTGCTGCCGATGATGACAGCATCATCCGCAACACCCACAAGCCCACCTTGCCTGAGGGTGTGAGCGAACTCTTCTACCCCGCGAAGGATGGCATTGACTCCGAAGACCTCGCCTACGTCCCCGCGCTGATCCGCAGCGCTGTGGTCAACTTCGACGATGCCAAACGCAAGATCACAGGCCGTAGCAGCATCACCCTCATCAACGAGATCGACGCCGCCACGCAAAAGGTGGACTGGGAGAAATTCATCGACCTGCCCAAAGACCTCGACCTCGCCAAACTAAGCCGCAGCGGCGAAGGCGACGAAGACAACACCGAGTATGGCGAGCTACCCGGAGCCGCGATGAAGGCCAAGACCTTCACCACCATCGCCAAGGATTTCATCGACTGGACGTATGCCAACCACAGCGTCGAAGTCAGCTTCAGCCCACTGTTAGAGGCCTACAGCAACATCGGTGAAACCGCTGAAGCCTTCAAACTCCGAGTCACTCAGACTGCCCGCGAACAGCGCGATGCTGCCGTGGATGAATTGCGAACCAAGGCCACCAAAGCGGTCAAGGCCATGGAGGAAAAATTAGCCAAAGCCTTCGCCGCTGCCGACGCGCAGAAGGCTCAGGCCAGCAGTGCTAAGTTGCAGACCGTGCTTTCTATCGGCGGCAGCATCCTCGGCGCGTTGTTGGGGCGGAAGAGCGGCATCTCAGGAGCCGCTGGCATGATCAAAGGCAGCACCGTCACCGCCGCGACCCGCGCCTGGAAAGAAGGCAAAGAAGCAGGCAATGCCGAGGATGAAGTGGAGCGCTTGAAGGTCGAACACGATGCCCTGTTGAAGGACACCGAGGAGCAAGTGCAAAAGATTCGCGACCAGTATGACACCGCCACGCTGAAGCTCGACGCCACCAAACTCACGCCCATGAAAAAGAACATCCAAGGCACCGCAACGGGCATTGTTTGGATGCCGCATGAGCGCGTCGGTGGCGATCTGCGCCCAGCGTGGGACGTGGTGCTGAGTTGAGACCAAACGCCACTTCAGGACGGTAGCGCTCGGGCTAATAAATCCGCACGCTGCCTGTCTCGGGGGAGATGGCGAGGGTCTGGAATTCTTTGGGGAGTTCGCCGATGCGCTCGGCGTAGCGGACGGGGATGAGGGTGAGGGTGAGGGCTTTGCCGTCGGTGGATTCTAGGCCGGTGCTGCCGTCGGGGCGAAACTCGATGCTGGCATACTCATACTTGCCGATGGGGAGTGGCAGGCTGCCCTGGGTGAAGCTGGTGGGGAGGGCGCTGCTGAAGCGGCGCGAGCTGGAGACGAGGGTGGTACCTTCGAGGCGCTGCATTTCAAAGAGGGCGGCGGGGATGCCCGTTTTGCCGAGGGCGACGATTTGGTAGGCGTGGATTTGGGGCTCCTCAGCGACGATGGCCGGGTCATTGTACTTGTAGAGCCGGAGCTGGACGGCGGCGTTGTATTTGACGGCGGTCATGCTGGCGAGGGAGATGTCGTGGGCGAGGCGAAGGGCACTGCCTTTGATTTCCTGCGACTGCCAGCTCTTCTTCGCCCCGGTGGCAGCGACGGCGAGGAGCATGGTGATGATGGCGACAACGAAGAGCGTCTCGACGAGGGAGAAGGCGGGGGAGAATGATGAATGCCGGAGTCGGCTGAAGGGCTTTGGAAGAAGGAGTCGTGGTTCCGTTTTCATAACTTTTTCAATTCATCATTCATCACTGCTAGTTCCCCTCCGGGATCGGCACGGTTTGGGTGACGAGGGCGTGGGGGATTTTTCGTTGGGTAAGCTCGCGCTCTAGGGCGGTGAGATCTTCGTCGATGTGGGTGGTGTCTTGGAATTTACTGCGGATGAGGCTGCGCAGTTGGCTGGCTTCGGCGGCGGCTTTGCCGGGGTCGATTTCGAGGTGCTGGAGGTGGTCTTCGCTGATGGCGAGGGCGATGAGTTGGACGGCGGGTGGCAGGCGGTGACGGGTGGCGATGGCCTGGGGGCTGAGGTCGCTGCGGCTGGGGCGACTGTCGTACTCGTAGCTAGTGGCCGGGGCGAAGGTGAGGTTTTTGCTGGGGCGCGGCAGAGGGCGGATGATGAGGGCGACGATGTTATCGGCGAGTAGGCTGACGTGGCGCTCCTTGGGGCTGACTTTGCCCAGAGGGGTGGCAAACCAGGAGCGGGGGCTGTCTTCGCTGTCGATCTGCGGCTTGGGGGCGGTGACTCCGGCGAGGGTCTGCATTTTCAAGAGCGTGAGTTCGGCGGTGGGCTGGCGAAATTCCATGAGGCGGAAGCGAGTTTTGGGCGGGGCGAGGTCGGGCTCGTTGGCGAGAAAGTCGGGCCGGTCTTGGCGGTCGCTGCTGGACTCGACGAAGTAGCCCCAGGCGTTGAGGGTTTCGGTGAGATGTTCGTGCGCGGGAGCACCACTGGCACTGGTGGTATCGCTGCTGGCGCTCTGGCCGAAGGGGGCCTGGAAAAAGATGGCGTGGCCGATGGTTTCGCCGCCGATGAGCTGCTGGGCGTCGCCGCTGATGAAGTGGAGATGGGAGTGGCGCTGGGGCTCGCTGCCAGCGGGTTCCTCGGGGGTGATCCAGTACGAGGCGAGGGTGGCCTGGGTGATGCGTCTGGCGATGGTGTCGAGGGCGATGCGAGTGTTGCGATAGCCATCGGCGCGGGCGCGGGTCTTTATCCAAGTGGCCTGGATGGTGGTGATGGCCTGGGCGATGACGAGCATGACGCTGGCGAAGATGGCGAGGGAGACGAGAAGTTCGAGGATGGTGAGAGCGGGGAATGAGGCACGCCGATGAATGCCGATGGGCGGGGATGGGCTGGCGGGGCGGGGATGCATGGCGTGGGCTTGCGTTGAAAACGGGGACAACTTTCCTATGGCACCTCGCGGTTGTCTTCACGGCAGAGGAGGAGGACGGAGAAGTCGCGGTTGGCGAGGTTTTTGGCGTCGTTGAGGCTGCCGAGGTTCATGGGCGTGTCGGTGATTTCGATGTGGAGACGGCGAATGAAGTTGGGGCTGGGCTCAGCAAGGATGGTGCCTGCGGGGAGGACATTGATGCGGGCGGCGAAGGCGACATCGACATCGCCGCGCTCGGTTTTAAGGCCGCTGATGTCGTAGAAGCGGGTTTCTTCCTGGCCGATGGTCTGGGTGAGTTCCAACCACGTTTTTATTTCATACTCGGTGGCAAGGCTGCGGACGATGCGAGCCTCGGCAATGCGCCGCTCGGCTAGCTTGAGCGAGCTAAGGCTGGAGGGTAGCATCCCAATGAGGGTAAGAAGCGTGAAGCTGAGAATGGCCATGGCGAAGAGGGATTCCGCGAGGGAGAAGGCGGGGGAGGAGGGGGAGACTGTCAGACAAGGAGACTTTGAGACGATCAGACTATGAGACGGGGAGACGCGGAGAACACTTCCTGGCGCTGCGGTGGAATATGAGTCTGAGTATCTCATGGTCTGATAGTCTGATGGTCTCCCCGTCTTCCCTACTCTAAGGTGCGAACTGGGTTCTGCGCACGGTGCGCCATTGGTAATAGTCGTCGAGGGCTTCGCTGGTGTTGAGGGTTTCGGCGAAGTCGGTGACGCCTTTTTGAGTGGGGTCGAGGTAACGCTCGATGACGGTGGAGCCTCGGTATTCAGCGGCGACGTTGTCTTTGGCTTCGTCCCATTCATCGATTTTGGTGGTGCGGCTCTTTTTCAAAAGCTGCACGCGGTAGTGGACGGTGAAGACGTTGCTGCGGGTGGTGAGTCGGGGGTAAAGCTGGGCGTAGGGTGCTTCGCGGGTGTTGTCGCCCGTGGCTTCAAAGCCGTCTTTGGCGCTGGTGAGGTCAGTGCCTTCCCACCACGTAAGCATGTTTTTATAGGCTCCATCGCCAGTGGGTGGGGTCTTGGGGAGGCCGCCTGGGAGGGTGCCATAGTCGTGGTCATTGAGGCGCTCGGGGACGAGCCAGATGTCGCAGATTTCAGAGGGGCTGCGGAATAGGTCGCCCGTTTTAAAGCGGTCGCTGAAGGCTTCGAGGGTGGCTTTGGCGTTGATGCTGTAATCGAATTGCAAGAGGCTGGCGGCTGGGTTGGCACCTGCGACGCTGGCTTTGTAGTGGTTGGTGGTGCCCACGGCTTCGGCGGCGGGAGATGGGATGGCAGTGAGGCGGACGCCGTGCAAGGCTCCGTGCAGGGCGGTGGCGCGGGTGATCCAGGTGTAGGGCAGCATTTGGTAGTTCATGTTCACCTTGCCCTCGGTAGCGAAGCCTTCGCTGAGGCCAGGGGGATCGGTGTGGGGCAACCAGAAGAACTCGGCCCAGAGATGGTCGCGAGGATTGGCGAAGCCGAAGTGATCGAGCTTGTCGGTGGGGTTGCCGGTTTTTTTATAGTCGGGCTCGTCACTGGCGGGGGTGAGGCGCGAGGGCGGATGGGGGCAGAAGAGCAGCGTCTGCCACGGGCGTGGGGATGGGTCGTTGCCACTGCCAAAGAGGCCGCTAGGCAGAGAGCCAAAGGCGAGGGCGCTGCTCAGGCCGCGTGAGGGGTTGTAAGTGAGGCCGTTCTCGGCGGCGAAGGGGCTGCCTCGGTCGAAATACTGGGCGCTGGCGAGGGCGTTGCCGAAGTCGGGTTTGTTGATGTAGGGGCCGTCTTCGATAAGGCCGGGGCCGTTGTCGAAGTCGCCCGCACGGTTGTCCAGGTTGAAAGCTCCGCTGAGATCGCGCGGAATCGCGGGGGCGGTGGTGCCAATCGTGTTGGCGAGGTCATAATCGAGGGCGCTGAGGGTGGCGCTGGTGTTGGTGGGATCGCGGCGGGCGGTGAGGTTGCCAGCGCGTTTGGCGGTATCGGCGACGCTGGTGTTGAGGGGGCTGGCGGGTTGGTTGGCCGTGGAGTTGCCGTCGCGGAGACTGTGGGCTTCAAAACCTGCGGGCATTTCTGCACCGATGGCGGTGGGGGGTATAGAATTGGGAAAATTGGGAGAGTTCCATGGCACTAGATCTGGGCCGACTAAAACTGAGGTCGGGGCGAAGTGGTGGTAGATCAGGCCGTTGAGAGTGTAGGCGTCGGGGACGCGGGGCAAGCCTGTAGGGTTGGAGGGGTCGGCAGGATCGGTGGTGGCGGGGACAAGCTGGGGAGCGCTGGCGAGGAGGCGCATGTCGCCTCGGGTAAGGCTGAGGTTGATACCTCGGTCGTCGCCTTGCACGGCCATGCTGCGCACGACATCGCCGCGCTGGATCAGGTTTAAATGGGCACCACTGCCTGTGGCACCGGATTGCTGGGCGATGAGGCGAGTTTCAAAAGGAATGCTCGTGGGGGCTCCGCTGGTATCGACGGGGAGGACAGGGACGGGGATTTCGGTCTCGGGAAAGAAGACTTGGATGGACTGGATGGGCGCGGCATTGGCGGTGGGAACCCCCTCGGCAGCGGGGAAAATATCCACGGTGATGTAGGCTCCGTTGCTGGTGCCATTGTTGCTGGTGCCAGAGAACTTGAGCTTTGTCCCGGCGGCTTTTCCAGCCCCTGTGGGGAAGGTGAGGGTGCCAGCGAAGGGGTAGTTGGCGTCGGGGTCGGAGGTGCCAGAGGTGAGGAGGGTTTTGGGCTGGCCAGCGGGGGTGAGGAAGGGGGCGCAGAGAGCGGCATAGGCGGTGCTGTGGCCGCTCCAACTCTGACCAGTAGCGGGAAGCATCGTGGAGGAACTGAAGACGGCTCGGTTGTAGGCGTCATATTTACCGTCAACATGCGCCGGAAGGCCGAGGCTGGTGCTTTCAATTTGCAGGTTCTCCAGTCCTCGAATGCGGTAACAAACGGCGGGAGAGGTGGCTGGCACGCCAGGGGCAACGATGTAGGGCTGGATGATGACAAAGGTCTGGATGGCAGTGGTTTTGTCCGCGAACTCGGGGTAGGCGTCGGTGACATTATTTTCTCCTGCCGTAGCGACGAAGACGAGGGCGATTTCGCTGATGGTGGGGAACCTGCCAAAGCCCTGGATGCTGGGCGCTGGGGTGGTTTCGGAGGTGTGCATGAAGTCAGGCAAGCGCGTG
Organism: Verrucomicrobiota bacterium; assembly: GCA_031411235.1. Lineage (GTDB taxonomy): Bacteria > Verrucomicrobiota > Verrucomicrobiia > Verrucomicrobiales > Verrucomicrobiaceae > JANOAR01. The sequence goes on from JANOAR010000269.1 coordinate 30,740, forward strand.
GGGACGGCGGAGTATTCAGCGGTGCCGCTGGTGTTTCCCGCGATGCCGAAACCGGGGGGGAGGTAGCTGTATTCCGAGCCAGTCGGTGTGTCGGTGGTGGTGGACTGGGGACTGCCAGGGTTGGCGTTCGAGCGGATGAAGTCGAACATGCTGGTGAGGATGTGATCGCGACCATTGGGGCCGTATTTGTCGCGGAAGCTGTGACCGATGCCGGGGAAGTCGCGCTCGGTGAGTTCCTGGAGGGTGCCGAGGAGGCGGAGGTTGCGCTCAAGGTTGATGTCATCGGTAGCGCTCTGGGAGGAGCCGCTAGTGCCGCTGCCAGTCCAGAGGCTGGCACGCTGGAAGTAGTAAGCGTGGCTGTCGAGAGTGGCGAGGGCGGCGAGTTGCTCGTCGGTGCTGTTGCGCTCGGCGAGGGTTTCCTGGACAGGCCATAGGCTGATTTTGGGCCGGTTGAAGGGATTGGTCTCGGGGGCGCGGCTGTGGGTGGTGAGGAAGAAGCGCGAGTAGCGCAGGTCGTCCTGGGTCATGTCGAGGGGCGGGGAGGTGACGCCACGGCCATTGAGTTGGCGCTCGGGGTTGAAGAAAAATTCGTCGGTGGTGGTGAAGAGGGGTTGGCGCTTGGTGAGGACGGCAGCGCTGACGTTGCTGGCGGTTGTCTCGCGGGTGCCGCCGTTGCTGCCGAGGTTGGCTTGATCCAGGAAGGTGCGGGGTAGCCGCCCGTGCATGGAGCGGAGATACTCCCACCACTCGGGCGCATTGCCGAGGGGATCGGCGGGCTCGCGCTTGGGTAAGGAGGCGAGGGTGCCGCCGCTGAAGTGCCGGAGAACGGGCGAGAGAGAGGTGTAGGCGGGGTGGCTGGGGTCGCGGTAGTGCTCGCCCTGGATGGGTTGGCTACGGGCGTGGGCATCGTCGGTGCGAGTGTGGGTGCGAGGCGCTGCCCAGGGGGCGGGCTCGGTGGCGGTGTTGAGGTTGAGCTTGCAGGATTCGTCGTCGGTCCAGAAGGCGATGCGACCAATGATGGGGTTGGTTTTGCTAGGGCCTGGGAGGTCGATTTTGGTGCTGCCTGCGGTGATGCTGGCGGGGGCGACGATGCTGCCGTCGCGCAGGACGTAGAGCCACTGGGCGGGCATGGGCAAGGGGCTGGTGGGAGTGCCGTGGGGGTCGGTGACCTCGAAGCCGTCGATGTGCATGAGATCGTGCGCGGCAGGATCAAGGATGGGATAGATGGGCGTGGGTGGGACGCTGCTTTCTCTCTCGCCGGGCTTGCGCCGTGGGCTAACGAGGATGGGCTGATTGAGGTCGGCAAAGGTGGCTGGGGAGGTAGCCCATTCCTGGAAAGCCTTGGCCTCGGTGGCGAATTCATCGCCGGGGCTACCTCGCTTGCCGAGGTGCATGAAGGAGGCTGAGTAGAGCTTGTAGTAGTCGGAAGCGGAGTTGCGGGGCTTGTCGCCATCTTCGCTGTCATCGTAGCGGCGGATCATGCCGGGCTGGGAGGCCCAGGTTTTTGTGCTGCCGAGCTGGTAGGTGGCCTGGCGGATTTGCGAAATAACAAGCTTCTCGGGCAACTCGGCGAGGGTGCGGAGTTCGAGCAATTCAGCGGCGGTACGGGTGCTGCGATCCTCGCTGCGGATGAAGGTCATCATCATGAGCACGAGGAAGGAGATGAGCGCGAGCGCACTGAGGACGAGGATGAGTGCCGCTCCACGGGGCGAGCCTAACCGATGGCCGAGAGCCGAGAGCCGTGGGACACGGGGCGGAGCGGATGTGGAGAGAATTGAATGCACTATGTCATTACATAGCTGAAATGGTGGCGGGTGTCGAGTGGAGAGGGGAAAGCTACTTTTTGCGGTTGCTCTCGCGTGGCGTCACTTCCAAGACTCGCCCGCTATTCATGGCTGCGGCTCGTTTCACATTTCTCTGGTTTTTGCCCCTCGTGCTCCTGGCACTGGCCACATCGAGCCCTCTCAGCAGCGCCCAGCCCGCGGCCTTCACCATCGACTTACGGTCCGAGGCGCAGGCGGATGATTTGGCGGCGTTCCCCGTTTGTGTGTGGTCGCCTACGGTGCTTGCGGGGCTGACGAAGCGCAAAGCTCCTGGTCATGTCGCGCTGGCTTGGGTGGGCTTCGATGGCAAACCAGAGCACGCGGCGGCAACAGTGCAGGTGGCGACGAAAGCCGTGGCGCGGGGCTTCGATGGCGTGGTGCTGGACGGCGGGGCGGGGCTGCTCCCCGCTCGTGGTGAGGACTGGCTGGGCGCGGCCCAAGCCCCTGCCTGGGCCGCGCTGGTGCAACAACTCCGCACGGCCTTGCCACCCACCGCGAAGATTCTGCTGCGCCTACGCCAGAGCTGTCCCGAGGGCCTTGCCGCCGCGACCGATGGCTGCTTTATCGAGGGTCTGCTGAGCGGCTATGACATGCAGGCGCAGGCGTATGGAGTGGGGCCGCCAAGCACGAATGAAGCACTACGCACGCAGCTAAAAACGGCAGTGACCACGGGCAAACTCGTGCTGGTGCGCGACTACGTGCCTGCTGAGAACAAGGCGGTAGCGAGGCAAGTGGCCGCGCAAATAACGAGCCTGGGTGCCGTGCCCAGCGTGGGTACGCTCGACCTCGCCGCCGGGCCACTGGCCCCAATCCGCGAGGTGCCGCGCACGATCTTGGTGCTCTACGGCGTGGGCCAGCCCGACCCGACGCGGGCACCCTTCTGGCCACCAGAAACCTTTACCGGGCAGATGCTGCAAATGGCGCTGGAATGGATGGGCTACGAGGTCACCTACCATGATGTAGCGACGGGCCTGCCACCCGAGCGGCTGGGGCGCGAGGTCTGCGGCATCATCACCGACGTGCGGCTGGAGCTGCCCTACCAAGCCGAGGAGTGGTACCTGGCCTGGCTGCTGGATAACCAAAAACGCGGGGTGAAACTGCTCTTCACCGGCGACTACCCGTTCTCCCGCGAGGAGACGCTGGAGCGGCTTTTCGCTGGCCTAGGCCTCACGGGCGGGCCGCAGGTAAAGGAAGTGCGCGGGGCTAAATTTGAAGTGCTGGATACGTCGGTGATGAACCGCGAGCTGCTGCTCGCACCCCGGCTGAATGGCCTGCGCAATGCCACCGCGCCGCAGGGCTCGAAGGTGTGGCTGGCGATCACTGGCGAAGGCGAGGAGGGCACCTTCCGCTGTGACTCGCTGTACACGGCAGCGTGGGGTGGTGCGGCGCTGGATCCTCACCTTTTCTTCCGCACGTCAGCCGAGGATGCGCGGCTGGTGTTTGACCCGTTTGCGTTTTTGGAAACGCTCTGGCCGCGCGGCACCTTCCCCGTGCCCGACACGACGACGAGGCAGGGCAAACGAATGTTTCTGAGCCATATCGACGGCGATGGTTTCACCACGCTGAGCAAGGTGCAGCGTGGTAAAACATGCGCCGAAATCATGCGCGACCATGTGCTGAAACGTTACCCCGTCCCAGTGACAGTCTCGGTCATAGAGTCGGAGATCAAAGGCATGTTGAAGGATCAAGAGACGAGCGAAGTACCCGCCTGGGAGGCGCAGGCGCGGGAGATTTTTGCCCTGCCCAATGTTCAGGTGGCTTCGCATAGCTTCTCGCATCCCTTTGTCTGGATCCCCGGAGACACCGAGGCGGCCAAGGGCTACACCTCGCTGAAGCTCGACTTCGCCCAGCCCGAGCGCTACCCCAAGATCGACCTGCGCCGCGAGGTAGAAGGCTCGGTGCGCTACATCAACGCCATCCTCGCGCCCAAGGACAAACCCGTGGAGACCTTTCTCTGGTCGGGCAACTGCAAGCCCAACGGCGCGACCATCCGCATGGCCGAGGCCCTGGGCCTAGCGTGCATGAATGGCGGCAACACCATGATCTCCCGCCGCACACCCGGCATTTCCGCCATCTCACCGCGCGACACTTTTATGGATGGTGCGGTGCAAGTATTCGCCCCCGTGCAGAACGAGTTTGTCTTCACCAACGGCTTCAACGGGCCACTCTACGGCGGCTTCCGCCAAGTGCTCCAGACCTTCGCCATGACGGAATCACCGCGCCGCCTGAAGCCCGTGAGCCTGTACTACCACTTCTACTCCGCCGCCAGTGCCGACGCGCTGAAGGTGCTCACCGACGCCTACGAATGGGCACAGACTCAGCCCTTCAATCACGTCACCGTGCGCGACTACGTAAGCATCGCCAAAGACGCCCGCCGCACCCGAATTTACCGCCTCGGCGACCAACGCTGGCTCGCCGTGACGGATGGCCAAGTGCAGTCCTTCCGCGTACCTGCAAGCCTAGGCGAACCCAACGCCGCAAGCTCGAAAGGGGTGCGCGGCTCCGTACTCAACGAAGGCGAACGCTACATTCACACCGATGGGAATGCGCTGCCCGAGCTAGACTTTTCTGGCGTCGGCCAGACGAAGGGTCAATAAGGAAGCGCGAGTGGCCTACGGCTGGCTCAGCACCTTGGTGATACGTTGGTCGGGGATGAGCCAGACGAGGGCGACGAGGACGTAGAGAGCGCTAGCGATGCTCGGCAAGTACAGCGCCGTGGGGATGCCGATGAGGTAGAGGGCGATGGAGAGCTTACCTTTGATGTCTTTCCCGGTGGCCTTTGCGAGGAGCGATTCGCGACCATGCTCGGCAACGATGGCGAGTTGTAATAGCGTGTAAGCGATGGCGGAACAAAGCAGCACCCCGCCGTAGAGGGCCGTGGGCAGCGGGGCGAAGTGATTGACGCCCATCCAACCCGTAACGAAAGGGACGAGGGAGAGCCAAAAAAGCAGGTGCAAGTTGGCCCACATGATGCCGCCATTGACGCGCTCAACGGTCTTCAACAGATGGTGGTGGTTATTCCAATAAATGCCGATGTAGATGAAGCTGAGCACATAACTGAGGAAGACCCATTGCAGCTCCTTCAACGCCGAGAACTCAGCGCTACCAACGCCGTGGGGCACCTTCATTTCCAGCACCATAATGGTGATGATGATGGCGATAACGCCGTCGCTGAAGGCTTCGAGCCTGCTTTTTTCCATGAGGGTGAGTGGGGTGAGAGATGGCTAAACTTGCGGATCGCGGGTGGTATCCATGGCGATGCTATGATGCAAGGCGATTTATGGATGGGCACGCGCAGAAAGAGCTGCCGCGCTTGGCAGAGAGTTATCCGCGCTCGGCTATATCTGTGGATGTGTTGCAGAGAGACCTCATGGAGAAGGAACAGGACAAAGTGACGAGCGCCTGCAAAAAGGAACTGTGTGTCTCCTTCAGTGAGCGGTAGCCAGCCGCAGTAGCTTTTGACTGCGTCATTAAGGCTTACCATGGCGGAATGAAGATGTGGGTTTGATGCAAAAATTTATGGGCTGCTAGGGACTCTCTGTGGTTAAACTGGGTGGATGAAATTCCTCGCCCTTGTCTTTCTCTTCGCTGCTACCTCTGTCATTTCTGCGGAGCGCGTGAAGCGTGCGAAGGATGCACCCGCGGAAGTTCATATGCTGGTGCCGGGCTTTGAGGTGAAGGAATTGCCAGTGCAACTAACGAACCTCGTGAACTTGCAGTATCGGCATGACGGCAAGCTCGTGGCGCTGGGTTACAATGGCGATATTCATCTACTCACGGACACGGACGGCGATGGACTCGAAGACAAGGCCACGTTGTTTTGGCAGGGCAAAGGCAAGATCACTGCGCCTATCGGCATGGATCTAGCGCCAAAAGGAACGCCGCATGGGGATGCCGTTTTTTTCGCCTGCAAGGGCAAGGTGATGATGGTCACGGATCGCGATGGCGATGGCCGTGCGGAGGAGGAGAAAGTCATCGCCGAAGGTTGGCCGCTGGCCTTTGCGGGAATCGATACGGCGAGCGTGTGCTATGACCCGAAGGATGGAGCCGTCTTCTTTGGACTCGGCGTGAAGGTCTATAACAACGCGTATGAGTTTGATGCGTTCGGCAAACCGAAAAATGACCTGAGCAGCGAGCGCGGCGCGATCCTACGAATCGCTCCAGACTTTAAATCACGGGAGAAACTATGCACGGGTGTGCGCTGGCCCATCGGCCTTCGCTTCAATGCGATGGGGGATCTCTTCTGCACTGATCAAGAGGGCGCGACGTGGCTGCCAAATGGGAATCCTTTCGACGAACTGCTGCTCATCGAGCGCGGTAAGCACTACGGCTTCCCGCCTTATCACCCGAAGCATCTGCCAAAAGTTATCGACGAGCCAAGCGTGTTTGATTACGGCCCGCAGCACCAGTCCGCCTGCGGCTTTCGTTTCAATGAAGGCGTGAATGGCAGCCCGCACTTTGGCCCTTCATGGTGGCGCGGTGATGCGCTCGTCACTGGCGAATCACGCGGGAAGATCTACCGCACCAAGCTGGTGAAAACGCCTGCGGGCTATGTGGCGCACAATCAAATCATCGCCTGCCTGAATCAACTCGCGGTCGATCTCACGGTCACGCCGCGTGGCGATCTGCTCGTGGCCACGCATAGCGGCGAGCCTGACTGGGGCACTGGGCCTACAGGTATGGGCCGCATCTTCCTCATCCATCAGAGTGACAAAGAAGTGCCGCTGCCGGTGATGGCATACTCTTCTGCTGCCGACACCTTTGAGGTGAAATTTGATCGCCCGCTCACGCGCGATTTCAGCGAGGCAAAGATCGAGCATGGGCGCTTCACCAAGCCTGGAGATCGCTTTGAAACGATGTGGCCGGGATACGAGGTGATCAAACTCCAGCGCTCACTGCCCGTGACGTCTGTGATCGTCAAAGAAACCTACCGAACGGAAGATTTGCTGCTCCGAGTCCCACCTCAAAGCGTGGTGGAAACCTTTGCCATGCAGCTCGGCTCTGATCTCGATATTGAGGCCAGCTTGAATGGTGTCGCGGTCTCATCGGGTGAGCTTGATGCGGCGTGGCTGCCGCATCTCGATAGCCAAGTTTCTCGTGAGCTTCTCGGTAATCACATGCCGCGTCTGCACGCAGGACATGAGACGACACTGCGCACCCGTCTTGATCTTTGGAGCTTATTGCGTCCGGCCATCCAGCCTGGAGCAGCACTCGATTACGAACCCGAGCTTGAAGAAGTCACGGTCTGGATTTCAAACTCAACCACGCCTTTCACAGCACTGGTCGGTGGTATTAAAAACGCATCGCAGCTCGGCCAGATCACGCATGACGTCATGTACACATTCACGCCGCAGCGGAACGCGCCGCTCGATCTACAAATCACTTTCAAGGCGAATGAAATGCCTGACTTCCGCATCAGCTACCGCACGAAGCGTGACGCCACGCGAGATCGCGCCTTGCCACTGCGGCGCTTCTTGCTGCCATGGGCCAGGCCGGAGGAGACGCTGGCCATTACCACATTGCCACGCCCTGAAATCCAAGGCGGTAACTGGCAGCATGGTCGCGAGCTTTTTTACAGTGACAAAGCGCTCTGCTCCAAGTGCCACACGGTGCGTGGAAGTGGCGGCAAGATCGGGCCAGACCTGAGCAATCTCACCAGCCGCGACTACACCAGCGTGAAGCGCGACATTCATGATCCGAATGCCACGCTGAATCCCGAATACCTCACACAGGAAGTCACGCTGAAGGATGGGCGGCAGTTCTCCGCCGTGATGCGTGATGATGCTGGCGAGGTCGTTCTCGGACTCGGTGCTGGTGTGGAGATGCGAATGAAACGTGATGAAATTGCCACGCAAAAAGCTCTCAAAGCTTCCCTCATGATTCCGAATCTCGACGAGTTGCTCGGCGAATCTGACTTTCGTGACTTGATGGCCTACCTACTCACAGAGCCGCCGCTCATGCAGGTTTACAATGAGCATTCAGCCCCAGTAAAACGTACACGCGCTGAGATCGATGCGGTCATGGCGAATGCAGCGCTTTTGGATGAGGTCAAGGCTTTGAAAATCATTCTGGTAAGTGGAAAAAAGGATCATGGCACGGGTGAGCATGACTACCCACGCTGGCGTCAGACTTGGGCGCGGCTTTTCTCATTGTCTGAAAAAGTCAGCATAGAACTGGCGGATGATTGGCCGAGTGAGGAACAATGGCAGACGGCAGATGCGGTGGTCTTTAATCGGCGCGGCACTTGGGATGAAATGAAGGCGCGTGAGTTTGATGCATTCCTCGCGCGCGGCGGTGGTGCCACGTTCATTCATTGGTCACTGGCTGGCGGCGCGAAGGAACCGACGGAGAGCCTCGCCCAGCGTCTGGGGCTGGCCTCGCAAAATGGACTGACCAAGTTCCGCCACGGCATGGTGGAGCTGACGCTAGATGCCGCGCACCCCATCGCGCGCGGCTTCAATCAGGTGAGTTTCAATGATGAGATGTATTGGAATCTCGTCGGCGCTGCGCCCGCCTCAATCATAGCCACTGCGGCTGAGGCTGGCGTGCAGCAGCCTCATGCGTGGACGCAGGAGACGCCTCAGGGTGGTCGCATCTTTGTGACACTAGGCGGGCACTACAGCAGCGTGTTTGATGACGCGCTGTTCCGCGTTCTGCTTCTACGCGGCATCGCATGGAGCACAAAGTCGTCGGTCGATCGCTTCAATTCACTCGTTGAGGCTGGGCTGGAGTAGTTTGCTGGCGCGGGATGTTTGGGGTGATTAGTCTTGATGAATGTAAGTGACGCTATCGCAGGGTGCATAGCGCCACCGCCCCTCCCAAGAGAGCCGCTAAACCTGCGGGTCGCGGGCGGCGACGATGCCTCTGCCGATGCCTCGGTAATTGAAGCCGAAGTTGGCGGCGGCAGTGGGGTCGAGGAGGTTGCGTCCGTCGAAGATCAAATGGGCGCGCATGACGTTGCGTAGCTCGGCGAGATCGATGGTGGCGAACTCAGGCCACTCGGTGGCGATGATGAGCGCCTCGGCATCGCGTGCGGCTTCAAGGGCGCTTTCGGCGAAGGTGATCTTTGAGGCGATGGACAGTTCGTGGGCTTTCTCCATGCCTTTGGGGTCGAAAACGACGACGTTGGCACCTTCAGCGACGAGGCGCTCGACGACGTTCACGGCAACGGAACAACGCACGTCATCGGTGTGGGGTTTGAAGCTTAGCCCCCACACGGCGAGGCGTTTGTCCTTGAGCACCCAGAGGGCTTCGCGGATGCCGTCGATGAAACGATCTAACTGGCGGGCGTTGATTTTTTCGACCTCCTTCAGCAGCGTGAAGGGGGTGCCGAGTTGCTCAGCGATGGCGATAAAGGCGGAGATGTCTTTGGGGAAACACGAGCCGCCGTAACCAAGCCCAGCGTTGAGGAAAGAGCGGCCAATGCGTTTGTCAGCTCCGATGCCATCGGCAACTTTGAGCACGTCCGCCCCTGCGGCTTCGCAAATTTCGGAGAGGGCATTGATGTAGCTGATCTTCAACGCGAGGAAGCTGTTGGCAGCGTGTTTGATGAGTTCGGCGCTGTTGATGTCGGTGACGAGCACGGGGGCCATGAAGGGCTCATACACTTTTTGCATCGTGGCGAGGGCGCGGTCGCTGTTGCCGCCGATGACGATGCGGTCGGGCTTCATGAGGTCTTCCACGGCGCTGCCTTCACGGAGGAATTCGGGATTGCTCACGACATCAAATTCGACACCGGGCTTGGCATAACGACGAATGGTGTGGGCGACGCGCTCGCCTGTTTTCACAGGCACGGTGCTCTTATCGACGATGACGCGGTAGCTGGTGAGGTACTGCGAAATCTCGCGGGCGACCTTTTCGACAAAGCTGAGATCGACGCTGCCATCGGGCTGTGGGGGCGTAGGCACGGCGATGAAGAGGACTTCACCATGATCGACGCCTTCTTCGGTGCTGGTGGTGAAGGCGAGGCGCTTCGATGCCACGTTCTTTTTTACCATCATCTCCAGCCCTGGCTCATAGATGGGGATTTTGCCTTCGCGCAGGGTCTGCACTTTGCGTTCGTCATTATCGACGCAGAGCACTTGGTGCCCTACTTCAGCGAAACAAGCGCCTGTGGTGAGTCCTACGTATCCAGATCCAATGATGGTGAGTTTCATGCGGGGAGTATTTTGTGAATGGGGGGCAAAACCATAGGCAGGGTTGCAGGGGGAGCAACTGCGTGCATGGATTTGCGGCGTGGGTTCAAGGCACTAAAAAAGCGGGAGCAACGCTGTGTTACTCCCGCTTTAAATGGATGGAGAAGCTTTAGTTTCTGCCGCCGCGACCTGTGGGGTTGGGATCGACATCAAGTGGCAGACTGACCTGGGGGAAGTCCTTCAGGGTCATGGAGAAGATAACGCCCATGTCGGTGACACCACGGTTGTCACGGACGAGAGCACCGATGGTGGCGACCCAACTGGTGAGGTCGCGGTGGATGCTATAGCTTTGGTATTCGAGCGTGTTGTCGGCCATTTCATAGACGTGGTTCATGGACACGCCCCAGTTGTCGTTCACCCGGGCATAGATGCGGGAATAGACCAAGCTGCTGTCTTCAAAGAAGGGATGGTCGCTGATGTACTGGTGGCCGAGTGACAAGGAGAGCGAATGCGCTGGCATGAAGGTAACGCCGTAGTTGGCTTCGGTGAAGCTGGAGTCGCCACCACCGATAGGGAGCTGTGTGTCGGCATGGAAGGTGAGCCACGGAGTGGGGCGGAAGAACAGCTCGTTGTAGAGATTGGAGGTGCTGCGGTCGAATTCCGGGTCATCCATGAAGGCATCAACATAGGTATTCACTCCCGCCCAGCTGTAGGTCTGCACAGCTTCGTTGTTGGCAGCACGGTAGCGCCAGTTGTCGTAGGAGGTGTAGTCACGCTTGGTTTGCAGGAGGTTGCGCACACCGATGCGAGCGACATTCCAGTTCCGCAGGTCATCCACGGCGGTGAAGAAGGGCACATCAATGGGGCGTGGGCGAGTGGTGGGGACGATGCGGTCGATGGCGGGCAGGCCTTCGATGGTGTCGGCATTGAGGTAGGAGTAGTTCACATACGGCTGCACGGTGTGCTTGAGCCCATTGAGGCCGAGGCTAGCGTTTTGCACGTCGTCCCAGGTCTTGCTGAACTTGAAGGAAACATCCATACCCGCGTGGAAAATGGGTTGGGTGTCGCTGCCGAGGTCTTTGGCTCCGCCTTCGATGCTGGAGTAGGAGTTCACGCCGATGCCGAGACGGGGGACGAGGGTGAGGAAGCCCAGGGTTTTAGGCATCAGGACTTCGTGGTAGCTGTGCAGACGGCTGTAACCGCTGTCGGAAAGGTTGCCTTGCAGGATGGCGAGGGCGCGCTCGACTTCATCACGACCGAGGTCGGCTTCTGGATCCAGGCCGATGCTGCGGCGAATACCGGAGGGATTGAGTGGCACGCCTGGGGTGGCATTGGTGCCGAAAATTTCTTCTTCGCTGGTGAGGAAGTCTTGGCTCTGCTTGACCAAATCCTCGGTCGTTGCTTTCTCGACGCTGCCGCGCAGTTCCTTGAGGAGGCCATACGAGGTCGCGCCCTGGTAGAAGAGGCCTGTTTTCATGATCGGCTGGCGGGTGAAGTCGAAGGCAATTTCCGGCAGGCGCGTGTCGGTGCGGTAGAAGTCATTGAGCTGGAACTTCGCCATGAGCGTGGCGGTGAACCGAGGGTCGGAATGGATGAGCGAGACTTGGTTGTCCGGCTCGCGCTGGGTGCGGTACTGCTCAAGGAAGAAGTCTTCATAGAAGAATTCGTCGGAGAGCTTGTTGATGTCGAAGTCCAGATACCAAGTGCGCTTCGCAGGGCCAGTGATGTAGATGCGATGTTGGAATTCGATTTTATAGCGGTTGGAGTCAATCGCCGTCTCAGCGCGTGTTTGGTTCGCGTGGTTCAGTGTGGGGTCGCTGTCGTTAGCGTAGTAGAACTTGAGTTGGCCCCAGTTGCGGTTGTCCTTTTGTTTGAGCGAGAGGAAGTCCACGCCGACGGCGGCACCACGGGCACTGCGGAGGTCGAGCTTGTACTTGGCGAGAGTGTGGTCGCCGTGGATGACGCCATACTGATTTAGAAGGAAGCCGCCCCAGTTGGAACTGTAGCCGGGGGTGAAGCTATAACCGACCTCATCATCAAGCGGTTGTGACATATAGGGCAGCCAGAAGACGGGGGTCTTGCCTGCATACACGGTGACGCGCTTCATCACGACGCGGTCGTTGGGGTAGATGGTGATGGACTTGGCCTTGAGGTGGTAGTTGGGATCGGAGAAGTCGTGTGTGGTGAAGACGGCACCTGTGCCCTCGATTTTCTCGACGAACTTAGTCTCAGTCTTGAAGCTCTCCATGGTGTAATACAGAGCCCCACCCTGGTGCTGCATACCGCTGCGGATGACACTGCCGTGCAGCTCGCTGGTCTTCACGTTATAGACGATGTTCTCGCCTTTGTAGGTCACGCCTGCCTTGACGATGGTGACGTCTTCCTTGGCCATGACGTCGCCTGTGTTGGCGTTGTAGTCGGCGCGGCCTGAGCGGATTTCGGTGTCACCATAAACGATGTGAACGTCGCCCGTCGCGGTGGCGATGCCGGTTTCAGGATCGAAGCTGGTCTCCAAGCCTTCGATGTTGATGTTGCTACTGACGGCCTCCAGGAGGCCATCGGTGGGTGCTTGCGCCCAAGCGCAAAGGGGTAGCAAAAGAGCTGCAACGGAGAGTCGGGCGAATCTCATAATCCAAATGGAATCAATGGGAGGGTGGGGTGAATAACGCGGTGAACGTTATGGAAAATGGCAATTGGGAAAGACTATCAAATAGGGCAATCGGTTCCGAGTGACAAGGAAAAGCACAACATTTTTCCCCTTTCATCGGTGTTGCCAAACTCGCAGCCCCACTCTTCGCAAGGGGCTTGCAGCAAGCGGTTGCACTCGGCAGGGGGGCAGCGCCATGCTGGGGCATTGAGTTGCCATGATTATGCTCCGCTTCGCTACGACTGGGTTCGCCTGCCTTGTTTTATCTGCTGCCCATGCGGCTAAACCCGCTGCGCCGCCGCCCGAGTCGCCCGCCTGGATTCAGGCGAAGGCGATGCTGGCCCGCGAGGGTGAGTCGCTCGACCTGACAAAAGTCCTCACGCCCGCCGTGGCGGATAAGGATAATTTCTGTGCCATTCCCAACCTTCGCGACCTCGCCCTGGTGCTGGGTGGGAAGCCGATGGCGGGCGACCCTGGTAAGCGCCGGGTGGTACTCCGGGCGATGGGGGAGGCGTTTGAAAAAGACGACGCTCCCAGTCTCGGACGCGGCCCCGAGGCCGCGCAAAAAGTGGATCTCGTCGCCTGGGCTAGGTATCTGGTGAAGGGCAAGCTGGTCATGCTGCCCAGGGCCTCTAGCGAGGTCGGCAAGTCGCTGGTCGAGGCTCTGGACGTGGTCTTCCCTGCCCTGCCTTATCTCGCCCGTGCAGGTGCCTTGCCTGCGTCGGTCTTCACCCCGGCACCAGCTCAGCGTGGTGTGCCCTCACCTGTGGATGGGCTGCCTGTGCTGAATTTCCCCTCCAGCCGTGGTGTCTCCACGCTGCTGTCACTGCGGGCGCTCGCGGCCATAGAAGCGAAGCTATACCCGGACGCGGTGCTGAATGTCGCCGCGCTGCATCGCCTGACGCTGGGCTTTCAAAATGAGCCCAACTTGGTGGGCCAATTGCAGGCCATCGCGTGCAGCAGCTTGGCGAGCAATGCCGCTTGGCACTTGCTAGAGGCCCAGGGAGCCAGCGAGGAACAACTTCGCATCGAGCAGGCCGCGCTCGATGCCGTCAATTTCCGCAGCAGCCTGCTGCGCACCTGGCGCTGCGAGATGGCGATCTTTATCGGGGCGCTGGAGGCCACCGAAGCCATCGATGGCGGGCCGAATGTGGCGCGTGTGTTCTTCCCCGGCGACACCAGTGGGCAGTCCGGCAATGTGGTGGCCGACTTGCTCGTCACTGGCCCACCGCAGCGGGTTGGCGAAGCCAAGGCTGCCTACGTGGAGCAGATGTTTCAATACTGCATCAAGCCCCTGCGGGATGGCGGCATCCACACCTTCCTCGCCGAGGTGGAGAAGAATCCAGCCGCCTACCAAGCGCCCTCCATCGAGCTGGCTCGCACCCAGCCGGGAGCCTTCATCGGGCGCACTTTTTTGCGCCAGATCGGCAAGCTCCCACAGGCGATTGCCCAGGCGCAGATGCTCACAGATCAAGCCCGCGTGGCCTGTGCGCTCGAACGTTTTTTCATCCTGCAAAAGCGCCTCCCCACCAGCCTTGCCGAGCTGCTGCCTCGCTACCTGAGCGCCGTGCCAGCCGATGTGCTGGATGGCAAGCCGATACGCTACCGCCTTGTCGAAAAGGGTCGCTACATCCTCTGGTCTGTCGGTATGAATCGCCAAGACGAAGGCGGCACGGGCGATGACTTGGTGTGGGGGTATGGGGCTGCGGGGCAGTAGCCCTCAGCCATGAGATCGCCACAAGGGAGTGGTGATGCCTTGACCCCTTGGTCTTTTTCTCCCAAGGGTGCGTGGATGCTTCTCCCCCGCTCCAGTGGCCTTCTTTTACACCCGACTTCCCTTCCTGGGCGTTTTGGCATGGGCGAGATCGGGCCAGAGGCGCACCACTGGCTGACGGTGCTGCATGGCCTGGGGCAAATGACTTGGGAAATGCTCGCACTCGGCCCCACGGCGGGCCAAAACGCCCGCCAGCCACTGCACTCCTGTTTCGCGGGGAACCCTTTGCTCATCAGCTTCGAGTCGCTGCGGATCGACGGCGTCCTGCTGCCACAGGACTTGGCGCTGCTGCCTGCCTTTAATAATGAGCGGGTGGACTACGGCCCTGCCACCGAGGTGCGGGCGGCCTTTCTGCGGCTCGCGGCGCAGCGGCTGCTCGCCCAGTGCGAGAGCAGCCCCTTGCTCTGCCATGCCTTCGAGGCCTACTGCGATCGCGAAGCCTCATGGTTGGACGATTGGGCACTGTTTGCGGCACTTCAGCACGAACACAATGACGCCCCCTGGCACACCTGGCCGAGCGACATCGCTGCGCGGGAATCCGAGGCGGTGGCCAACGCCATCATCCGACTCGAGTCCGAGATGGATGAGCACCGTGCGTTGCAGTTTTTGTTCACTCGCCAATGGCATAAACTCCGCGCCCATGCCCATGAGTTGGGGATTCAATTGGTGGCCGAGATGCCACTCGTGCCTGCGGCGGAAAGCGCGGACGCCTGGGCTGCGCCACAGCTTTTTTCTGCCGATGGCCGTTGCGACTGGACCGCGCACGAAGCCTCGGATTACGCCTGGTGGCGAGGGCGGGTAGGCCATGCGCTGCGTTATGTGGATGCCCTGCGCCTCAGCGAGCTGCCAACTGATGCCACGGCTGCGGGCATCCCCTTGGGCGATCTCCTGGCCGCATTGAAGGCGAGCGCTGGCGCGTCGCTGCCTGTATGTGCGGGTTCGCTAGGCCATGCGCTGCCGCCGAGTCGAGCGTTGCACGAGTTGTTGACGTTGCGTCCTGGGCACCTTGAAAATCCCCCCTCGACCTGGCGGTTTACCTGGGAGCAGATAACGCCAGAAATAGAGGCTCGACTCGCCCATGACACAGCGACAGAGCAGCAAGTAGCGCAAAAACGCTAATGGCTAGAATTTCACTTTGATTTCAAGAACGGTTAATTATTATCGACCCCGCCATTACGAGGTATTTAAACCCCCACGCTCCCGCCCCTCCCACGATGCAATTCACCTTCCCTACCAGTCTAAACTTGGCCCGTGAGACGGCTGATGGCTTCCACCAAGAACTGCTGCGCGGCCTCACGCACAAGCTCAACAACTTGCTCGCCGTCGTCCAGGGCTTCAGCAGCCTCATCCTCATGAACGAGGATACCGACCCTGGGGTGATGGAAAATGTGCAGCACATCAAGGAAGCCAGCCTCAGCATGTCGAGCCTCAGCGAGCGTATCCGTGCGGCTGGCGGCTGTGCCAAGGTCACCCTGCAATCGCTCAACGTCAGCGACTACCTGAACGTCGTGGGGCCGAACATCACCGAGCCCTTCGCCAAGGCCAATGTGCCGCTGGAACTCGATGTGCAACCTGGGCTGCCCGCCATCATGGTTGATCCCACCAAGTTCAAAGACATCCTCAGCGAGCTGCTCAAAAACGCCTCCGAAGCCGCCGCCAAAGGCAATGGCCGCGCCATGTTACGGGTCTGCGGGCCGGGCGTCATCACCCCCGTCGGCGAGCGCCGCGTGGACATCCTGGTGAGCAACACTGGCTCCAGCATCTCCCCCGACAAACTCCCCGAAGTCTTCCGCCCCTTCCAAGGCAGCAAAAACACCAATCATCTCGGCCTCGGCCTAACCATCGCCGCCATGCTCGCCCACATGATGAACCTCCAGCTCGGCGTTCACTCAGAGAACTTCACCACGACCTTCTGGCTGAGCTGCCCAACGGCGTAGCGGGATGAGGGAAGAGGGAAGATACTGTCAGCTCAAGCAACGGAGTCTTGCGTCATGATCACGAAGATCAATGCCATCATTTTTGGACTTCTTGCCCTTCTTAATTTGAGCCTGTCTGGTGACTTTTGGAGCCAGTTGATGACATTCACTTGGCGTTCGGAATCCGTCGTGATGGTGAGTCACTCCCTGCGAATGGGTTCAGCGGGGAATGGCCCGATAGGAGACGTTACCTTTCGGACATTATTACCTCCGGAGCATACATTTTCACACTATCTGTCCCAGCGATACGACACGGGTGACGTGCAGCAGCAGACGAGCGATTTCATCTCGTCATACGCACCCGGCACCACGCACACAGCCTTCATCTCTCCTGACTTCCATCGAGCGTCAGTCGGCCATTTCCCACGTTCCTATGCACTTCGTTTCGGCCTTATGGGGATACTGTTTGCCTTGCTCAGTACTGGGCTGGCATTCACATGGAGGATGGATTTTCGTTCCCGACGTGGGAACCAAGCCGCACACGTAATTTCATAGAGACTAGGCCGCAACTCACCGCGTCAGCTCCAACGCGAGCACGTTGCCCTCGGCCTTGATGGTGAACTCCCCAGCGCTCTGAGTCGCCGTGCCGTCGGCGCTCTCCAGGCCTGGCACATCGGCGGCTGAATACGTCACGGTGAGGGTGGCTTTGCCCACAGGCACACCGTTCGCCGCATCGAGCTTGAAGGCTCCATGCATGATCCTCGCGGTAGGCCGCGCTCCATGGGTATCGCTGGGCTGTATCGCCACCGCGCCCCAGCTCACAGGCTTGCCATTGATCTTCACCGAGCCCGTCACCGCCGCACGCTGGGCTTTGCTAAAAAAGCCCTGATTGCGCAACCACGCCGCGAGATGCTGCGGCCAAGTGCCCAGCACCGGATCGCCCTGCATGAGGCCCACGCCGTGCGGCCCTGGGCGATAGATGTGCAGCTCGGCGGGGACTTTGTTTTTGCGGCAGGCTAGATAAAACTGCACCGCATTCTCGGCAGGCACCACGGTGTCGTCATCCGTCTGGAAAAGGAAGATCGGCGGCGTCTGCGGCGTCACTCGTGTGTAGGTGCTCAGCGAGCGAGCCAGGGCGTCATCATCATTCGCCGGGCCAAGCAAATTTTTCCGCGAGCCCTTATGCCCGAAGTCATCGCTCATGCTGATGACGGGATAACAGGGCACCGCGACATCGGGCCGAGCACTCAGTGAGTCGATGGCATCGCTGCTGCCACCCGCAGGTTTTTCATCAAACAAAGTCGCCGCCATCGACGTGAGATGCCCACCTGCCGAGAAGCCGATGATGCCGATCCGCTGCGGATCGATGCCCGTCGCTTCCGCCCTGGAGCGGACAAAACGAATCGCCCGCTGCACATCAATGAGCTGCGTCGGGTAGTGGTAGCCCGCGCTGCCCAGGCGGTAATGAAGCACGTAGGCCGACACGCCCAGTGAGTTCATATACTTCGCGACCTGCACCCCTTCATGATCCGCCGCCAGCCCGCCGTAGCCACCGCCAGGGCACACCACAAAAGCCGCGCCATTGGCCTGTTCTTTCGCCGCTGGCCAAGCATAGACAAAAGGCTGATCCTTGTCCTCTTTCCCCTTCGCTCCCGGTGCCCCATCCGGCCAGAGCAGGAGTTTTTCAGGAGCAGCCGCGAGGGCTTCGAGGGTGATGATGGCCGTGGTAAGAATGAGGAGCAGTAACTTCATAGCAGCGGCATTGTCTCAGAGGTAAAAGGACAAAGCAACTGAGCCGTGCCCCCTTTGAAAGAAGCCCCCGGCAGCGGCTTTCCACTGAGATGCGCTCCCGCTTCATCGCCCTGCTTTTTTTAGCCACACTCGTCCACTCACAGGAGTCAAAGGATCGCCTCGTCCGCGACACCGAAGCCCTCACGCCCGCCGCCGAGCAGGCCGCGCTGCATGTGCCGCCGGGCTTCCGCGTGCAGCTCTTCGCCAGCGAGCCGATGATCAACAAGCCCATCAACATAGCCTTCGATGCGCGGGGCCGCCTGTGGGTCAGCAGCACTGTCGAGTATCCCTTTGCTGCAAAACAAGAGCGCTGGGCCGATGCCCAAGGCACACGGGTTAAAGATAGCCGCGACGCCATCAAAATCCTCGAAGACACCGATGGCGATGGCGCAGCGGA
>JANOAR010000270.1:0-74036 GCA_031411235.1 Verrucomicrobiota bacterium
GCGGTGTCACTGGGTAGGGCTGGGAAGGAGTCGCGGTCCAGCAGGGCCATGGTGGCCATGAGTCGGTTGAGATCGACTTCGACGGGGGTGGGCAGTTGCTTGTCGGTGGGGTTGAGGATGAGTTCTTGGCCGCGCTTCAGCGTGATGGTTTCGCCGCGCACGGAGGAGAGGGCGACGGTGACGGTGCCCTCCAGCGCGACGATGCGAATGGAATGGCCTGGGTCATAATAAACCTGGGCGGTGCCGCGCACTTTGGCCGAGCACTCGGGGGTGCTGATGTTGATGCCTTTGCGGAAGAGGCGGGGCTTGCTTGCCACCAATGCGATGCCTTTGGCGAGGCGCAGGCTGTCGTCGCTGGCGATATCCACGGAGGTGTCGCTGCCGGTGCGCAGGGTGCCGCTGGCGAGGGCGACTTCGGTGCGGCTTTTCTTGGCAGTGCTGAGGCTGCTGCCTGCGGGTAGGTGCGTATTGGCCTTGGCTGAAACGCTGCCGATGACGAGGCGGACGAGCGCTGGGGCGGCTTGTCCGGCGGGTGCTGCGGCCAGGGCTAGGCAGAGAAGGATGTGCTTTGGGTGAAGGCGCATGGGGGAGTTTGGGGACAGGATGGGAGCCTGGTGTTTTAGAAGGTGAAGTTGAGCCCGACGAAGAGGCCAGCGACGGCGTTGCGGTAGGTGAAGACGGCTTGGTTGGACTGGTTCCAAGCTAGGCTGCCGCTGGCGCTGAGGCGGGCGTGGCTGGTGAGGGCGTAGGTGAGGCTGGCGAGGCCGACGTAGTTCCAGTCGGCGCGATCGGTGGCGAGACTCTCGTGGTAGCCGATGCGGCCACTGAGCTGGGCGGCGAGTTTGTCGGTGAGTCGCAGCGACCAGCCGCCGAAGGCGGATTGCTCATCGCGTCGCGCAATGGCGGGCACGGCGGCGAGGCTGGGCTCGGTGGCAAGGCCAAAGAAGAGCTGCTGCCCCTGGCTGACTTTCCAAATTTTTTGGATGCCGAGGCTGGCCGAGTGGTTGTGCAGGACCTCGTCGCCAAAGCCTGCACTGGCGATGCGGTAGAAGGTGTAGCGAAGGAACAGTGAGGCATCGCCGAGGGCGGCAGCCTTGTAGGCGACGCCGACGTCGGCGCGGCTGAGATCGAAGTCGAGAGAGTTGAACTGATCGTAGCGGAGGAAGCTCTGGGTGAGAGCGAGGTCGGTGGACCAGTTGCCTGCGATGCGGTTGGAGTAGCCGACGCCAACGTCGTATTTGAGGAAGAAATCCTGCACGCGATGCGGGGCGAGGGCGACGTTGTCGGTAAAGTAGCCTGTGACGCCAATGTCGCTGCGCCAGGGATCCCACTGCGCCTGGCGGATGAGCACGACTTGCTCGCCGAACTCGGAGGCGGCATCGGCGGATGAAGGGTCGGCGATGGGGGTGCTGATGCGCTCGGGCGCAGTGACGGGGCCGAAGTTGCGCAACTGCGGCGGGAGAGGCTGCCGAGCGATCTCGGTGCGGATCTCTTGGGCCGTGGCGAATCCAGCGACAGTGGTGGCTAAAGCGATGACGGGCAAGGTGAGACGACGAATCATAGGCGGGAGGGCGTCCGTTCTATCAGGCGCATGACAAGGCGTCGAGCGCTATGCTTGCGAAAGTTGTCGCTGGCTGGGAGAATGAAGGGGTGAATACTGCGCGTGTGTTGTTGGTTGTTGGATGTGTCGTGGCTGTGGCGGCGTGCCGCACGGGCACGGCGTTGCGTGACTTGGACGGGCCGCTGTTTGGCCATGCTGGGACGACGCGCTTCATCGTGGATACAGATCGCCCGCTGGAGGCGCGGGAGCTGGCGCAGATGGCGCGGGTGATCCGCGTTTACAAAACCCTGGGGCCTGCCGAGGTGGCGGAAATCGAGCGGCGAATGCGGCGTGTGGTGGATGACCTCGTCGCGGTGGAACTGGGCACAATGCGCCCTGCTATGAATAAAGAAAAGGCGGCGCTGGAAGTCGTGCATCATCGCGAAATCGCTGCCGTGCAGGCCGACCCTACGCGATGCGCACGGCTAGAGGCGAAGCACGCGGCGGCGCTGCTACGAATCGAGAGCGAGGCCATGGAAGTAGCCCGGGCACGAGTGCTCAAGCGGCTGGGCCACGAGCTAGCGCTGCCGCTGCGGATGAATGACCAGCGCAGTGTTGTGGCCATTGGCCGCGTGGTGGGAGGTGCGGTGCGAGTGACAGCGAAGGCCTACGAAGTGGATGTGGCGGCGGGGAAACTGAGCACGGGGACGAACGTGGTGGGGCTGGATGGCAAGCAAGCAAAGGTGGTGGGCAATGGCGAATGAAGTGATCCAATTACCTTTGCAGCACGTATTTCTCACTCATTGTCCCGCCCCCCGTTTACCCTGCCATGCATCTGCCCATCCAAGCCGCCGCCATCCAGCGCCAGTTCGCTCAGTTCGACCTCGTGCGCTTGCTCTCCTCCGTCTTCAAGCCCACGCAAAATAAGCGCTTCTGCATCCTCATCGACCTGCCCGATCTCGTCGAAGCCAAGGACTTCGCCTTCCTGAATAACCCCGAGCGCAAGGTGCAGCAGAAGGCCCACGAGACGTTTTATCTCGGCCTGCAAAACGGTGGCCTCGCCACTCTCGGCGGCACGGGCGGCGACATGTTCGCCTACACCCAGACGACGGGCAGCAACCTCGACATGCCGGATCGCTGCGTCGATATGGCAGGCACCGAGTTGAGTCTGGAGCGCGATATTTACCCGCACTACGACATCATCCTCTGCATCTCCACCTTCTCCGCCACCGCCCCGCTGACGGCCTTTGCCAAGCAGTATGGCTTTCGCGGCGCAACCCTACACGGGCTCAACGATGTCATCCTCAACTCTGGCCTCGCCGTCGATTACGACGACGTCAGCCGCGACGCTGAAAAGCTGCGTCTCGCCATGACCCGCGCCGACTGGGTGGAGATCGACTTCCTCGTCGAGGGCGGCGAAGAGATGACCGTGCGCTTGGAACTCTCGCAGCAGGAGGCGCAAAAAAGCCACGGCCTCTGCCGAGGCGACACGCCCGATATTGCCAACCTCCCGGCTGGTGAAGTCTATTTCGTCCCCACAGGAGCCGAGGGTTGTTTCCCGTTGAAATATGAAGACGGCACCCTTGGCAAACTCACGGTCACCGGCGGTTGCATCATCAAAAGCGAACTCATCGAAGGCAACCCCCACACCATCGCCGAGCACAACGCCAAGCTGCTCGACGACCCCATGACGGGCGTGCTCGGCGAGTTGGGCTTCGGCACGCAGGTGCTGCCGGTCTCCGGTGCCGACATCCAGGATGAAAAAGTCCTCGGCACCTGCCACCTGGCTACCGGACGCGACGACCATCTCGGTGGCCACATCACTCCAGGGAAATTCAAACGGCACCAAAATGCCACCCACGACGACATCCTTTTCGCCCCGCACAAGACCCCCAATTTCGACATCACGCAGACCCGCATGTGTCGTGATGGCCAAGTGCATGTGGTCATCGAGCACTTCCAGCCCGCGCCCTACCTGCTCAATGCGTTGGCCGCAGCTTCATAGATTTCCCACATCCGGGGAATACAAGACACCCACGAGCCTCGTATGACAGTGACGCACTCAACAACTGAGCCGCATCGGATCCACCGCCAACCCCGCATACACCCTATGAAACACCTCGTCCTCGCCATCACCGCCCTCTGCCTCGCCTCCTGCGCCTGCACCGATAAAAAAGACTGCGCCACCTGCTCGCATTGCGACAAGGCCGCTGCCGCTAAATCGGGCATCTGCGCCATGTGCAACAAGCCCAAAGCCGATTGCGTCTGCAAGAAGCACTAGTGGCCCCCAGCCGTAAAAAGAGCCGCATGACCCAGGAAGGTCGTGCGGCTTTTTTTATGTCCTCGGCCAAACCTGCAACTTCATCCCCTGCCCGGCGTTTAGGTTTGCCCATGAACTCCACCCCTCGCCCCTGGATCAAGCTCCTCGTCGCCCTTTTGCTCGCCGCGCCGACCCTTGGCCACAGCCAGACGACCACCTCGACAACGACGAGCACAGGCCCACTCGCCGTTTACCGCCTTTCCTTTAAAGTCACGGGCGAAACCATCAACTACCAGCCCTACCAGAACGGCTACTACATCGCCCCCATCACGGGCGGCGTCGGTAGCCTCATCCTCACCAAGATCATTGGCGGCCAGCGCCAGTACTTCACTTATGCCAACTTTGGCGAACTCTTCGTCGCGCTGAAATCCGAAACCCGCAAAGCCGTCATCTCAGCCACCGCTGCCAACAGCGTCTCCACGACCACCTTCTTCGCCATCGGCGACACCGACGACGAACGCGAAGTCAGCACCGCCGCCGCTACCAGCACCGTCTTCGTCGCCACCCGCCTCGACGGCTATGCCGTCTCTGCCGACAGCGAGCGCGATCTCCCTTTTGGTAGCACCGCCACCTCCGACATCGGCGTGGCCGGAGCCAGCCTCCTCACCGCCAAGCTCGACGAAACTTTGACCGAGGACGCCATCAAACAAAGCCGCAGCCTCGCCACCGAAGTCACCGAGATCCAGACCCGGCTCAAAGATGACGGCTACACCGATGGGAAAACTCCCACGACGACGGCGACCACGGCAACGACGACGAAGTAATAAGCCGACGTTTTCGGCCATCCGCCTCGCGGCTCGCAGCAGTTTTTCTAGCGCCGTTGAATATTAATATTCAACGTGACGGGAGGGGGTGGGCTTCTATAAGCTTCCGCTTCGCCCCACCCACTGGCTTACGCCGCCATGCTCACCACCCAAAACATCGACCCCACGGCTGCCGCAGCAAAGCCACCCTTCTTCCTGCTACGCTGGTTGCGCCAGCTACGCGAATGGGTCGCCCCCCCCACCCAAGCGCACCAGGATAGACAGTCCGACACCGCCCGCAAAGTCACCGCCACCATCATCGTCGTGCTGTGTGTGAGCATGATGGGACTCGCCATCGCCTTCGCACGCCCCATCAAAGACTCCTACGACGACTGGCGGGCCACCAAGCTGGTCAATGAGGCCCGTGAATTATTGCGCGATAAAAATGATGTCCTCGCCGCCGTGTTGAAAGCCCAGGAAGCCGTGAGCAAGGCTCCAGAACATACCGAGGCCGTGCGCATGAATGCCGAGCTGCTGACGCTCATGGCACGCAACGAAGCCATCTACTTCTGGGACAAGCTCGAAAAACTCGGCCAAAGCACCATTGCCGACAAACGCGGCAAAGTGCGTGCCCTACTGCGGCTCACACGCGTCAAAGAAGCCAGCCTACTGCTTGAGAAACTGCTCAGGGAAAACCCCGCCGACGCCGCCTTGACCAAGCTTTCCGAAGAAGTCTGGGGCAAAAGCCAGAGCAATGAAGTGGTGAGAAACGCCATCGAGGAATACACAAAGCTGCACCAGGACGACACCGAGAGCCGCCTGAACCTTTACGTTTTACAGCTCAAGTCCAACGTGCCCTCCGAAATGTCCAAGGCCGTCGAAGGCTTGTGGGCGCTGGGAGAAAAGGAAACGGACATGGGGGTGCAAGCGCTGCTCTTGCTCACCGAATATGAAGCCACCTCGCCCGGCAGCCTTTCCCTAGCCGATAAAATAAAGCTCCTCGCCATGATCGGTGCTCATGCCAAATCCACGGAGGAGGCTCGTGTTGCGGCCTTGGGATTGCGTATCGCCTTAGACCCTAAACAACGCGAACCCCTCATCGACATGGAAATGCGGCGCTGCGCGGCGCTGCCACGCGAGGAACTTTACCCCCTCGTGCGCTGGCTCGTCGTCCAGCGCGACTTCAGCCGCGTGCTGAATTTCCTCACACCCAGGCTCAAGGACATCAAGAGTTTCCAGCCCCTCATGCTCAACTACCTGACGGCTCTCTCAGCGCTCGAGCGCTGGCAAGAAGTCGAGGCTCTCGTGACCGATAAAGAAGTCATCCTCAGCGTGCCCAATCGCGCCTTCTATGAGGCGCACCTCGCCTCCATCAAAGGCAAGTCGCTCGATGAAGTGAAGCGCCTGATGATGATCGTCGTCACCAGTGGCCAAGGCGATGCCGAGTTGCTCATGAACCTCGGGGCCTACTGCGAAACCCCACAACGACAACTCCTCGACATCGCCGAACTCGCCTATGAAGCCTGCACCCGAGTGCCCCGCAAGGATCGCCAAGCTTTCCCTGGCTGGATCCGCGTCGCCAAGGCACGCGGCAATACCGCTGGCCTGCTAAAGGCCGCCGCCGAAGCCAATCGTCGCTACCCCGATGACCAGAACTACATCGAAAATGTGCTCTACGCGAGACTGCTCATCGGCCTCGACTTGGAGAACTCCCTGGCCCGCGCCGTGCGACTGCTCACCGCCAATCCCAATGACTCCGTGCGCAAGCTCATTGTCGCCCTGGGCTACTGGCGGCTCTACGACGATGCGAGCGCCATCGAAAACTGCCAGAAGATCGACTTGAACTACACCAGCGTCGGCCAGCAGGCGATCTTTGCCGCCATCGCCTATGGAGCAGGCTTCAAACCCGAAGCTGAACTCGTCCTCAACAAAATCCCCGCCAATGCCATGATGCTGCCCGAGGAGCGGGAAATCTGGACACGCATCGCCCAGGCCAAGTAGCTGCATTTTTCAATGAGCGAAATCCTCCTCGCCAACGCCAGCCAGAGGTTTCGCATAACCTCAGCTGCCACCAAACGGCAGCACCTCCACCACATCGGCTAGGCATTGCCCATTCGCGTGGCGCAGTTCATTGCAGCGTCCATAGAGCGTCGCGCCCTCCGTCGCATCCAGCAGTTCTGCCAAACGGTGGTCGATGACGATGCGGAAATAACCCCGAGGATGACTGCTGTGCGGCACGGCCAACTCTTCCAAAATACCCCCAAAAGGCCGCTGCCCCTCCAGCACCAGCCTGCGTGCCTCGTCATTCCCCAGCGCTTGGAGGTGAATGCCAATAGCGCCAAACTCCACCGCCCGCCCATCGTTATGCCGCTTCAAAACGGAAGCCCGCACGTAGTAGTCGCCGATGCGCCCCTTGGCATGAACGTCCAAGTCAATGCTGCTGCCGTGGTAGTCGCGCAGCCTCGGCGTCATATCGCTGGCATGAACCAGCAACCAGCGCGGCTCATCCGGCATCTCATCCGCTTCAATAAAAGTGATCTGGGGCCGCACGCTCCCGAGGCCGTAGAAAAAAATCAGCGGCGCGAGATCATCCTCGCGAGTAGTGGACGCTAGGGGTGTCGATGGCATGGCGTTGAATTCCAGAAGTCCTAATTCCCGAATAACAAAAGTCCGATCCCTGCAACTTGAGATCAGCGTTCAGGAATTCAGGCTTTTCATGTGTACCTCGCGTACTGCCGGTGCTGCGGCAGGAAGAACTCGTGCAGCAGCTTGTCCACTTGCAGCAAGCCTTCGCGGGTGAGGCTGATCTCGTCGCCATTCACTTCGCCGAAACCCTCGGCGTGTATGTAGCCGAGCTGTGCGGCGAAGCGCTTCAAGGGATCTTCGCCGAATTTGCTCATGAAGTAGCTGGCACGCACGCTGCCGAGCTTGAGTTTGAGGATGAACTCGCGGACGAAACGCTCGTCGTTGTCGGTTTCGTAAGCGCGGTAGATGGCGTTTTTGCCAGCATCTATCGCCTGCATGTACGGCCCCACATCGGACTGATTTTGATAATGCACGCCGCCCAGGTGGCCAAAGGAAGCGACGCCGTTGCTCAGTAGATCGGCCCCTTCCCAGAGGGCATCGCGGTAGATGAACTTCACACGCTCGGGATCCTTCACCACGGTGTAGGCACTGGTCACGGTGTAGCCAGCTTTGACGAATTCATCGAAGGCGTAACTCACCCAGCCAC
Organism: Verrucomicrobiota bacterium; assembly: GCA_031411235.1. GTDB lineage: Bacteria > Verrucomicrobiota > Verrucomicrobiia > Verrucomicrobiales > Verrucomicrobiaceae > JANOAR01. The sequence continues at coordinate 7,836 of JANOAR010000270.1, forward strand.
GCTTGGTTTCCCAGTCGGCGACGGGCGCAGTGACTTTGCCATCGGCCTTCATTTGCTGGTAGATGCCCGTGTTGTAGGGCACCTCCATTTGATAAATCGTTACCGCATCGGGACTGAGTTCCACGGCGCGTGCGACGGCGAATTTCCACAGCTCGTCGGTGTCATTCATCATGCCTGCGATGAGGTCGATGTTGATGTGCTCGAAGCCGAGACTGCGAGCGAAGCGATAGGCTTTGTCCACTTCGCCACTGCGATGCGCACGGCCATTCGACTCCAGGATATGATCATCAAAATGCTCGACGCCGAGGCTCAAGCGCGTGACGCCGATCTCGCGTATGCACTCCAGTTTTTTCTCGCTGAGCGTGCCGGGCTCGGCTTCAAACGCGACCTCTCGGGCCTCATCCCAGGGCACCATGTCCTTCATCCGCGAGGACAGCTCCTGGAGCTGGGGCACAGATAAATACGAAGGTGTGCCACCGCCGAAATAGACGAAGTCGGCCTTTCGCCCTGCGATGTAGGGCCGCGCTGCGAAGGCCGCCATCTCGCGCATTCCCGCGTCGATGTAGGCGCGAATCTCACTCGCGTTTTTATCGGTATAAACTTTGAAATAGCAAAAGTGGCAGCGCTTGCGGCAGAAGGGGATGTGGAAGTAAACCCCGAGTGGGATGTCCTTTGGCGCAGGCGAGTCCAGCACGCGCTCCAACACGGGCACATACTCAGGCTTCCAAAAAGAGAAGGGCGGGTAATTCGAGACGAAGTAGTTGCCTGCTTCGGTGGCTTCGGACTTCTTCGCAACAGCGACTGGAGGGGCGTGGGCTATGGCAGACATGGGGACGTGATGGGTAACTCAAAAACGCCGCTGGGGAAGTTGATGCTACAACGGCTCGCCCTTATTTAGCATGTCTGAGTTCAGCGCAGCGCACCCCACCTTGCGGCAAGCGCCTTCCACGAAATCTTGGGCAGTTCCTTGTTCTGCGATTTCGCATACAAGAGCAGGGCACCGATGCTGCCAAAAATAAGGTGAGGGAACCACACCGTCAGCCCCGCAGGCAGGCGCGATGACTTACCCAGGCCGACAAAAAGCTCATTGATGAAGATGAGCCCGAAGAACATCAGCACTGCTCCGGCGATACCGCCGAGCGACCCACGACGAGAAAAAGCCACCCCCAGCGGGGCGGCGACGAGCACCATCACTAGCCCTTGCAAAGGCAAGGCAAAACGCTGCCACAACTGCGTGCGGAAGGGGGCGAGCTTTTCGACCGCTCGCTCGCCGTTGGCCTGCAAGTAGGAGTCCAGCTCGGCGACGCTCATGACATCGGGTTGCAGCGAGCCACTGATAATGCTCCAGGGTGTCTCAGCCCAGTCGAGTATGTTGACGCGATCACCGCCTAGGCCGTCATCGGTGGCGTAGAGTATGATGTCATTGCCACCTGAGGCTGAACCCGAGGCAACACCATTGCGATAGCTGACCTCGATGCCGTTGTACAAAGTCCACATTTTGGGCACTGGCCAGTACTTGGCCGTGCGTGCGTACCAGCCTTTTTGCAGTCGCCCTTTGCCATCCATTTGGCGCACTTCGACGTTCGACATGCGACCACCGCGCAGCTCGTAGGGCACTTTGCCGATGAACCAAGTGCGGCGGGTTTCATCGTTGCGGTGCATGACGCCGATCATCGCTGCTGCGCCTTTACTCTTGGCCGTCATGGCGCGCATCACCGCTTCGCGCTGGCCCTCCCCGCGTGGCCCCCAGTGGTAGTTCACAGCGACGCTGATGAGGGAGGCATAGGCGGAGACGATGAGGATAGGCTTGAGCACTTCGCCGAGGCTGCGGCCTGCGGTGAGCATGGCGACGATCTCGTTCGCACGCGACATTTTGGTTAGCGCAAACAGCACCGAGAGGAGCAACGAAGCGGCGAGCACCGTCACATAGATGTAGGGAATGAATTCGACGTAAAAGCCGAGGATCACCGAGATCGGCGTATTGGCCTCTTGGAAGTCCTTCAAGTTCCCAAGTAGATCCATGATGATCATCAACGAGGCAAAAGCCGCGATGCAGAAGACCAAGGGCTGAACAAAATTACGCAGTACATAACGATCCAGCGTGCTCAGCTTCCCATACCACCAGAGCATCGCAGATGGCGACACGATGATGAAGGCGAGCAGGATCAGCTTTACGATGTAAAAGCTCCACGAGGCTGGCTCGCCCATGACGCTCAGTCTCTCCAGCGACCACTTATCGTGCGCATCCTCGGCGATAAGCCACAGCGCGAGGCTACTGCCGAACAGAGCGGTGGGCTTGGCCATGCGCTCAATCGTGGGCCACACACGCACCAGTGCAATGGCCCAGACAATGCTGCCGAGCATGACGATGAGTCTCAGGTAAGGGCTGACGTAGTAATAGAAGTGCGCGAGCTTGGTCGGCTTCTCATAACCTCGGGGTATATCGGCCCCAGCCTGCGGCAGCCAGGGCAGGTACTTCTCATGGTAGCCGAGCACTTGGCAGAGAATGACGGCGACTGCCCCCAGGGCAAGCGCAAGCGAGATGGCATTGCGCGAACCGCGAAGGTAGCGCCATGTCACCAGGAGCCAGTGTTGTAGCTTCTCATTCCAATGCATGGCAGGGTTTCCGGGAGGGGCGGCTAGAAAGCCGTGATCAGGGATGGAGTCAACCGGGGCTTTGGCAGAGTGGATTGCCAAAGTGCCAGAGGTCACTGTGGTGGTGAGATTCGTGGCTGACGTCGATTCCCAAGTTGTGCGATTGACATTGCGGTGGCTGGCGGCCTAAAACAGCGATAAGGGAAACATTTATTAACATCAGAATTAACCCCAACTTCGTATAACGTGTTCTACCGCAAAGAATCCAATCATCACGAATCCACTGAGACACGCGATCGCCGCGAGCTGCACTTGAATCAGGTGCAGGGACTGTTGCTGGTGGTGCTCCTGTTATCTTTCTTCCACCTCTACAATGGGCCACACCCGTGGAATAAAAGGTGCTTCAACAGATTGAGAAGGCCACGCCTGCGGTGGAGAAGCCAAGGCAACTGGTGGGCTTCAGCGGGTGGCTGATGAGCGATGTGGAACATCCTGATGTCCTGCGCACCAAAGAGAATGAGATCATCGGCCACTACTGGGGCGCGGCCTTTGCGGCGGGGGCATCGTTTCTGTTGCTGATCTCGGCACCACTGTGGATGCCGCGCGGGCAAAGGGAGAGTACGGACGAGCTGGTGGCTGATGCCGAGGCGGAGGGCGATGACGAAAACGCAGGCGAGACTGGGCTGGCGCGGCTGATGTCTTCGGGGCCGATCTTTATTGCGCTGCTGATCGGAGCGCTGGCGGTGGGCTGCTACTTTCGCGTGCCGCTGCTGAACCACAGCCTGTGGAATGATGAGGAGTATGCGATGCGTCGCTACACCCACGGCGACTATAAAGCAGGTCACGATGGCAAGAAGGAATTCAATGCCGTGACGTGGACTGACACGCTGGTGGAGAATACCAATGCCAATAACCACGTCCTGCAATCGCTGCTGGGGCGGGCGTCGCTGGCGGCTTGGCATGGGTTTAATCACCGGCCCACGAGTGAGTTCAGTGAGACGGCACTGCGGATGCCTTCGCTCATCGCGGCTCTTTTGACGCTGGTGCTGGTGGCGGTGATCGGTTGGGAATGCGGGCTGCCCTGGGTGGGCGCTGGCGCGGCTTGGCTGCTGGCCTTGCACCCGTGGCACATTCGTTATTCGGTGGAGGCTCGCGGCTACTCGCTCATGCTCTTTTTTATCTGCCTGAGCATCCTGGGGCTGATTCGCGCGCATCGCCACCAACGGCCCGGTGGCTGGCTGTTGTTTGCTGCTGGCGAGGCGGGTTATTTGTGCAGCTTTGCGGGGTCGATCTATGTGGCCATCGCCCTGAATGCGCTGCTGGTCATCGAGTGCCTGGTGCGCTGGCAGCCGCATCGGCTGGGGAGCCTGGTGGGTTTCAATCTGCTGGCGGTCATCCCGGTGATGCTGTTCATGCTGCCCTCGGTGCCGCAGTTGCTGGGCTTCATGGCGCATGACAGCTCGGCCCACATCGGGGGGAATATGGGGGCTGACTGGCTGCGTGATTTGGCCTCGCATCTCGCACTTGGATTTCAGTATTCAAATCCGCTGCCTGAGGCGCATTGGGGAACGAGCTGGCTGGCGCTCGCGGTCACAGCCCCTGGCACGATGAAAGCCTTCGTGGTGGTGATGTCGCTGCTTACCGCGATGGGCGTAGTGCTGTCGCTCTTTCACGGCACGGGCAAGAGGCTTGTGGTGGCCGGGATCGTGATTGCTGGAGCGCTGGCATTCGCTCATTCGGTGAGTCAGAATCATGTGAACTACGTCTGGTACTTCCTCTTTCTGCTGCTGCCTGCGGTGTTCGCCGCTCCCTTCGCGTTGTCCCGGCTGCCTGCCTATGCGGGCATCTTTATCGCCGCGCTGGTGGGCTTCTTTGGCTTCATTTCCGAGACGCCGCGCCAGGTAATGATGCAGCATGATCGGCAGCCGATTCGCCAGACGGTCGCTTCTATTCGCGATGGCAAACCCGAGGCGATCACTGCGACCTTTGGGGTGAGTGATCGGCAGAGTCAGAGCTATGACCCTGGGGTGAACATCATCACCACGCCGGAGGAGCTGGAGAAACTCATCGCCCTCGGCATCACCGAGCATCGCCCGGTATTTGTGTATTTCTGCGGCCTCACGGAGACGGCGAAGCGCTGTCCTGTGCTGCTTCAGCGCATTTCGGGCGCGGCTGACTTTGTGAGCGTCAAGGAGATGAAAGGCTTGGAAGAGATGTTCAGCTACATCATCTACCAATGGCATTCGCCGAAGTAATACTCTTCAAAACTGGAAATAGATAAACGACCCCGACTCCCAGGTTCCAAGAGCGAGCACGAGGATGAAGAGTGCCGCCATTGCAGCGCCGAGAGCCCAGGTTGGCAGGCGTTGCGCCGAGGCATCCGCACGCACGGCAGCCGTCTCGCGGCGTTGCATCCAGGCATCGGCGAGAAGCGGCAGCACGAGCCAAGGCCAAGTGATGGAACAGGCGGGGGCGCTGAGCGCCGTTGCGTAGCTGGCGGTGGTGAAGAACGCCATCGTCTGGCTCCAGTCTGCCGCGCGGAAGGGCACCCAGCACAGCAGCACGAAGGCCTGGGTGGTCAGCCATGCGAGGCCCGCCCATGTCAGGCTCGCGGCGGGTGCCATAGCCAGTCGAGATTGCAGCGCGATGCCCGCAGCAGAACGGCTCCACAACTTGTGCAGGCATAACGCCGCGCCGTGCAGCGCGCCCCAAAGCAGGAAATTCCAGCTCGCACCGTGCCACAGGCCGCCCAGCAGCATGGTGAGCATGAGATTGCGATACAAGTGCGAGCGATTGCCCCCCAGCGGGATGAAGAGATAATCGCGCAGCCAGGTGGACAGCGAGATGTGCCAGCGCCGCCAGAATTCCGTCACCGAGAGCGACTGGTAGGGCACGTTGAAATTCTGTCGCAACGTGTAGCCAAAGGTGCTCGCCGCGCCGATGGCGATGAGCGAGTAGCCCGCGAAGTCGAAATAGATCTGCCCATAAAAAGCCAGCGCCCCGACCCAGCGCGCCGCCAGTGTGTAGCTCATGGGATTGTCGAAAACAGGAGCCGCCCACAGCGCCAGCGCATCGGCGAAGACCACCTTTATCAGCAAACCCATGAGCATGGTGCGCAGACCATTGATGAACTGCGCCGCGCTAAACACCCGCGCCGTCAGCAACTGCGGCAGGAAGTCCGTAGCGTTGACGATGGGGCCAGCGACGAGCTGTGGGAAGAACGAGATGTAGAGCAGCACCCGCGCGAACGAGCGCTCCACGGCACAGTTCCCTCGCGCCACATCGACCATGTAGCTGAGAGCCTGGAAGGTGTAGAAACTGATGCCCACAGGCAGCAGGATGCTGGGCTTCGGCAGGGGCAAATGTACGCCGATGAGTGCTGCCAGATCACCCACGGCGGCAAAGGCGAACATCGTGTATTTAAAAAACACCAGCACCAGCAACGGTAGCCCCACACCCAGACGCAGCAGCCACGCCGCGCGATTCATTTTTCCAACAAGCTGAGCCTGCGCATAGAGCCGCGCCGTCAGCCAAGCAACAGCCGACACCCCGACCATCAGTGACAGGTAGCGCCAGTCCCACCAGCCATAGAAAATGAGGCTGGCGACCAGCAGCAGTGTCTGCCGCCATAGGTGCGAGCGCCGCGCCCAATAAGCCACCCACAGGATGACGATGAAGACGGCAAAAACGAGGCTGTTGAAGAGCATGGCTAGCGACTCGTGAGTTGGAGATACGGGGGCTTCACTTGCAGGGTGCGCTGGAGCTTGCGTATCTCGGGCTCTAGCTTCGTCGCCAGCCATTCAGAGTAGAGCGTGGCTCCATCATGGTTCATGTGCAGCATGTCGGCCCACAGCTCAGGGCGATACATCGAGCGCACTAGCGCGGCATCAGCCGCGCCGTTGATGACACTCAGCTTAGTCCCCGTGCCCTTCGCCGCGAGCATGGCTCCATACTTGGGGATCGTTTCGCCCATCGCCGGGGGCAAATTCAGGATCAGCTTGAACCCTGGCCGCTGGGGCCAGTGCGAGGGTGCCCGTTTGAGCAAATCCTTAAACCAATCGCGAAACTCCAGCGCGTTCGTGACTTTCGGCTGGTAGTCGGCAGGGGGCACTTTGGCCCAGCGAGCAGCCCCCAGCTTGCCGGATGGCGCAGCAGAGCGCTCGGCGAGGACGAACAAGGCCTCACTCGCTGCCGTCTGACGGCGTTGTAGTGCCCCGGTCTGGAAGAGATTGAATAGGCCCTGGTCGAAGGTGGCGGCAAAGCGATCCGTGGGAAAAGTCGCCCACGCAGCCCACCCGCTCAGCTTCTCTTTGCGGCACTCATGCTGCCAGTTCGTCACGATGGACTTGAGCATCGGTACCACCCGCGAGGGGCTGGTCATCGCCAGCACGCGCGGCGTGTCAGCGTTGGTCGCGTTGAATCGCGCGGGGATGGTTTCATAGTAGTGGCACAGCTCCTTCACCCACAGCACCGGCTTGCGATCCACCACCTGGCGGAGCTTGTCGGGCAAGGCACGGCGCAGTTGTTCCGCCATCAGCTCGCGCTCGAAATGCCCTGCGCCGTGATTCACCAACGGCACGAGACACACGCTCAGACCATGCGCCTCAAAAGCGTGCTGGATGGCCAGCAAGTCGAGCGCATAAACCGACACACTGCTGCCATCGAAGAACACAATGCAGTCGGCCTTTTCAGCCTGCGCACGCAGCTTGGACGCCGCCGCCTCGACGATGCGCACGCTATCGGCAGCTTTGTAACTCGATGCCGTAGGCCAGAGCACCGCCGCCCCAACGAGCAGCAGCATCATCGCCATCACCATTCCCAACAACCAAGCACGCAACGACGGCGGACGCCCCGTACGCAGCAGGCTCAGCAGCACGACAGCGAGCAAGGCAAGCGAGAGGCAGAGAAGGGAAGGCGACATGGTGAAAAGAGGAGTGACTGTGTTTCCAGGGAACAGCGGCTAAAGAAATGAAGAGGCTCCGTAGCAGCCCCCTTTTAGCTGCCGCAGGCCGCACGCGGAGCAGGCGCAGCCGGTGCTGGCGCACTCGTGCGGATTTTATGCATCTCGGGCGTTTCAAAGATCACCTCGACCAGCTTTCCGTGCTCCTTGCGGAAGTGCCCCGACAGCTTGCCTTCACGGTCATAGTCCTTCTCTTCGCCGTGAAAGAGCCCGTTCTCGTCAAAGGTCGCCTCAGACTCTAGCACACCGTTGTCATACCAGCGTTGGTAGGAGCCTTCAGGCACGTCTTTGTCGTTGAGCTTCATCGCCACCTTCTTCTGGCCGTTGCCGTGGTACATGTCCCACGAGATAGGCTTGCCACCCTGGTACGTCCGCACGTCCTTCAACTTGCCGCCGGGGGAGAAGGTCATCACCTCACCATGTTTCCGACCCTCCACATAGGGCGTTTGGCGGGCGAGACGCGGTGGTGTCATCTGCAAATGCAGGTCAATCGCGGCCCCCGTGAAGGGCTTCTGCCCCCCAGGCCCGTAAGCCAGACCATCGGCCCTGACCTCCACCTTCAACTCGTGAAGAATCGGATGCTTCGGCTTCTTTTGTGGCACCGTGGATTCCACGGCAATTACCAGACTGACAAGAGCACCAAGACAAAGCAGGGCGATGGTGAGGGGGCGAAGAGCAAGAGTCATTGGATCGGAGTTTAAATTGGGAGTTAAAAATTATAGAAAAAGCGCTGCGGGAACATTCATGGCACGAGCCTCTCTAGCTGGGTCGATTCAGGACGCAGGTTCGCAAGGCACCTCCGCCTTGTGTTGGTCTGTGAGCAGATTGGCTTTTTCTCCGCCCGCAATCCACACATCCGGGTAGGCGTCCCCGCGTTTGCTGCGGGTGATCTGCACCCAGCCATCAATCTCCCGGGCGTCCGGGCTGAGGCGACCCACAAACACTTCCGCTGTGGCTCCACCCTGATTGATCACCGACCCAGGCTTGGACTTGTAAGTTTTACGATACGGTCCCGTCACGGCGATGAATCGCGCGTGGTTGCTCCACCTCGGATGATAGACCTCGCTGTCCTTCATTCCTGGCGCGCCGTTGATCTTTAGCCGCCAGGTTTCTTTGCCGTCTTCGGCATAGACCACCACCTCTCGGTGGCTGCCGTCAAAGACCCACATCAAACCACTCTCATCCGGCGCGGCTGACGTCCAGCAACCGAAGCCACGATCAGTGAAGGCAGGGCCCAAGCCATCCATCGCCAGCACACCCGAGCGCGGCCACGGAGCCATGCCACTTGCCTGGGTGCCGCTGCGGGAGAGTTGGATGTTATCCGGGCTCAGTTGAGTTTCGTCATACATCACCTCCTTTTGTTGGGGAGCATTCAGGGGAAACCGCACCAACCGTTTTGCCACCAGCGCCAGCCCTTTGCCCGACGCCAGATCTTCCACAGCATAGACCCACTCGATGTTCGTCGCGGGGTCCCGCCAGCAGTCCACGGCGTAGCCTTCGGTCAACCGCTTGGGCTCGCTTCCCACCCAGTCCGTGCGGTAAATCGCAGGCTCGTAGTGCTTCATTTCCCCCTCCCGCTGCATGGCTTTGTCCGTGAAGACAATGACTTCGCCGTCACTCGAAAGCAGGGGGCGGGAATAGTTGGCCGTCGTGCTCAAAAGCTGCCGATCCCCTTTGCCATCTCGGGTGTCCAGACCTCGAAGAATCAGCTTTTCGCCGATCGCAAAGGGATCCGCCTCCCCTTTTGTCTCATGCTGACACCATACGACCCGAGTGTGAGCCCCCGTGAGGGTTTCCAAGGATTCCGAGAGGTGATCACGAGGTGCCTCCGCCTGTTTCTCGCTGCCGCCGCAGTGGCAGAGTAGGGTGACACTGACGGTGCCGAGGAGTAAGAATTGAGTGAGTTTCATAGCATCAGGGAAGCCGTCCACTCGATATAGGGTAAATCCCTTATTTTAGCAAGTTTTTGTTAAGCTTCGCACTCCCGTCTCATCCTTCTCAAGCTTGGGCGTGAGGCGTTGGTGGGCTGACTTTAATGAGCCAGCAGATGCTCCAGCGTGTCGTCCTTGTCAGGCACTCCAACCATCCCCGCACTTCAGAGCCCCAACCCAGCATAATATCCTGCGAGCCTGCGAGCGTGCTCGTCATAGGCCGCCTCAAAGAGTGCCGTCGCCTTCTCGGCACCGCATACCACAGTCGCCGTGAGTACTTTCGGCGGGTGTCCGGCCTTCGTCAGCCGGTCGGCAATCTCGGCTTTCACGGCATTAACCACCAGGCAACCACCCACCGTCGAACCCGGTGCCACGGGCGTATCCAAGCCCTCGATTTTCACCATCGCATCGCCCACGGGCGCTCCGGTATCGAGCACGATGTCGGCAAAATCTTGCAGCTTCTTGCCATCGCGATGTCTCGTGGTACTGGCCTCGCTGTGTGCCGTACTGATCAGCGCCACCACGCGCACGCCGCGCCGTTGGAACTCCTCTGCCATCTCCACGGGCACCACGTTGCAACCGCTGGAGGAGATGACCAGAGCGCTATCGCCTTCCTTCAAATCGAAGTTGCGCAGGATGCGGGCCGCGAAGCCCGAGACGTTCTCCAGGAACATCGCCTGCCGCTGCCCATTCGTCCCCACCACCAGATTGTGAAACGTCAGCGACAGCTCAACGATGGGGTTGAACCCTGGAAATGAGCCATACCGCGGCCACATCTCCTCCACCATGATGCGGCTGTGCCCGCTGGCAAAAAGATGCACCATCTGCCCGCGCAGGATGGTGGCGGCGAAGAGATCAGCGGTCTGCTGAATGAGGGCGTCTTGGTTGCGAACTGCCGTCAGCAGATTCGCACAGGCGTCGAGGTAGGCTTGGCTGGGTGTCATGGAGCCTAGCCTTTAACTCGTTCGCACGGGAAAGAAAGAGCCTCTGTGCGATGTCGAAGCGTGTGCCCAAACGCCATGGTAGCCCCACGTTTTGGGAGGTGCCATTTCAGTTGCCTAGCCGCGCAGTCACAGCGACCCAAGCCTTATGAGAATGCGCGTAGGCCTTCGTTCACCCCATCACTTTCGATGGCGGGCTATCGTTGTGATAATGCTCATCAGTTCCGCCGTCCTCGCTGCCGACTACTATGTCAGCACCGCAGGCGTTGATACCCAGCCTGGCAGCTTTGCTCAGCCTTGGCGCACGATTCAAAAAGCCACCAGCCTCGTCGTCGCGGGCGATACCGTTTTCATCCGAGGCGACGGCGGCGTCTATAATGAGCGCGTCAGCCTCACTGGCAGAGATGGCACCGCCGTCGCGCCGATCGTTTTTAAAACCTACCCTGGCGACCCGCTGGCCATCATCGAGACCACCATCGCGGCGGCGCAGTCGGGCGAGATCGCGCTGCTGCACTTGCAAAACAGTGACTACATCACGATTCAAAACATCGAGTTCCGCAACTGCAAGACCACGGGCTCGAATGCGCAGCAGAAAACCCAATTGCCCATCGGCATCTACATCACCGGCGACGGCGCAGGCATCGCCATTCGCAACTGCAAGGTTCACGACATCTGGCAAAGCTGCACCGCCTTGAACGACTTCAATGCGAACGGTCTCGGCATCGCTGCCTATGGCAACAGCGCCACAGCCATCGACGGCCTCATCCTCGATGGCAATGAAGTCTATAACCTGCGCACCGGAGCCAGCGAGTCCGTGGTACTCAATGGCAACGTGACCAACTTCGCCGTGACCCACAACACCGTGCACGACTGCAACAACATCGGTATCGACTTCATCGGCTTCGAGGGCACGAATGCCACGCCCGCGCTCGATCAAGCGCGTTTCGGCGTCTGTTCAGAGAACATCGTCTATAACATCGACTCCAAGTTTAACCCTGCCTATGGCGGTAACTTCAGCCCTGGCGGCACCGATGATAACCGCGCAGCCCCAGGCCTCTACGTCGATGGCGGGCGAGACATCATCCTGGAGCGCAACCATGTCTATCTCTGCAACTTCGCCGTCTCCGTGGGCAGCGAACACCCAAACAAATTCGTCACCAACGTCATCGTGCGGAACAACCTCCTGCACCACTGCCACGTCGGCGGCATCGTCATCGGCGGCTCTGGCACCAACAATGGTGGCGCGGACAACTGCGCCTTCACCCACAACACCCTCCACAACAATGACACGGCAGGCTACGGAGGCGGCCAGTTTTCCATTCAGCACTACATCACCAACAGCATCATCCAGCGCAATCTCTTGGCCACGACGGCCAGCTTTGCCCAGTATGTTTTGAAGACCAATACCACGGGCAGCTTCGCCGCTGGAGCCATCAACTGGAACTACTACAAAGGCCCCGCTGGTGGCGATATTGAGTTCTATTGGAACAATGTCGCCAAGTCCACCTTCGCCGACTGGCAGGCTGCGGCTGGCCTATCAAAGGATAGCAACTCCACCTTCAGCACAGGCAGCCTAGGCTTGGCCAACAACACCCCCACCAGCGCCTCGCCAGCTAGCGACTTCGCCCTCATCAGCAGCTCTGTTCTGCGCGACATTGGCGACAGCGCAGGCGTGCCCTTCACCCCTGCCACTGGGGAAAAGGATTACTTCGGCCAGAGCCGCGTCGCCAACACCCGTGTGGACATCGGCGCGGATGAATACATGACCTCGTGGCAAGCCTGGCGCGACACCTACTTCGCCCTGCCCGATGGCGGCACCAATGCCAACGCCAGCGACGATGCCGAGCACGACGGAGCCCCGAATTTGCTCGAATACTCGCAAGGAGCCAACCCCAACGTCGCCGACCCCACACTCCTACCCCGCGCCTCGCAGGTGGGCACAAGCCTGCGCTTCACCTATCGCAAGGCAGCCAGCGAACTCACCTACGCCGTCGAGCAAAACACCACGTTACCCGGCACCTGGACGCCACTCACTACGAGCGAGCAGACCGATGGCGCGGGCCTGTTTTGGCGCGACAGCCCACTGAGCGCGAGCGCACGTTTTTTCAGGCTGAAGGTGACTCAGCCGTAGGCGCACTCGCCAGAGTGCGACACGCAGTTCACCGCCCACACACATCCGCCGCCAGGGCAGCATTACCGATGATCCCAGCTTCATTGCTGAAGCGTGCGGGCAGGATTTTCAGCTTTTCCCAAACCACAGTCGAGAGCATCGACTGCACCTTGCGCTCCAGCGGCTCAAACAGCAGTGCCCCCGCTTGCGACACACCGCCGCCGATGATGAAGGCATCGGGATTGAGCAGCCAAGCAATCGCGGAAAGCGCCGTGCCCAGCCAGTCGGCGATCTCGCTCCATATCTGGCGTGCCACGTCATCCCCCGCCTGCGCGGCGATGGCGATGGCTTTGGGCGTGCAGTCTTGGATGTCCTTGCAGATGCCTGCCTCGGCGTAGCGCAGCACGGCGTGCTCGGCGATTTCCTTGTTGCCCATGTATTTTTCCAGCGCACCCAGATTGCCGTAGTGGCCGGGCGTACCGTCATAGTCGATACTCATCTGGCCGATCTCGCCGGCACAAAAAGAGCTGCCGCGAAACATCTGGTTATTGAGCACCAAGCCGCCGCCGACGCCCGTGCCGAGCGTCAGCGCCACGACGTTGGCCATGCCTTTGCCCGCACCATGCCGCCACTCGGCGTAGCACATCGCGTTGGCATCATTTTCCACCACGCAGGGCAGCCCGGTCTTCTCCGCAAGGATGGCCCTCAGCGGCACATGCTTCCAGCCGGGGACGTTGGTCAATTCATTGACAAAGCCACGATCAAAATCCACCAGCCCCGGCACCCCGCAGCCCACCGCCACGATGTCAGGATAGCGCTGCTGCAACAGTGCCACACGTGCGGCCATCGCCGTGATGAGCGCATTTGAGCCAGAGTGGGCAGCCGTCTCGATGGGTTCGTCGGTATGCAGTATTTCAGCGCCACGGCACACGCCGATTTTTACGGCCGTGCCGCCGAAGTCGATGCCGATGGTGGTGAGAGGCGAGGAGGAAGTCATGGTTGGAGTGCGGATTGAGATTTCAAATCTCAAATTTTTTGAGGCGCGAGATTGCCCACCAACCGCAGCCCGTGCAAGGTCAAATCTAGGGCCACGACGATGGCTTCATCCATGCCTGAAATGATCCATTGGGCATCCCCACCAGTCGCGACGACGGCAGGCGCGAGCGATGCCCCGAGTTCCGCCCTCAGCGCCTCCAAAATCCCCCGCACCATTCCACGGTAGCCCAGCGCTGCGCCCGCTAGGATCGCCTCCTCGGTGCTCTGGCCGATGGCCGTCACGGGCTCGCGCAGCGTCACCTGGGGCAGCAGCGCCGTGCGCTGGTGCAGGTAGTCCGTCATCAGGTTGAGCCCCGGTGCGATGACACCACCGATGTAGTGATGATCGGCAGAGAGCACGTCAAAAGTCACCGCCGTGCCGAAGTCGATGACCACGCCCGGCTGCCCTGGTTGCGCGTGCATCGCCGCGAGCGCCACCGCATTCGCTAGCCGATCCGGGCCAATGCTTTGCGGCCTGGGATAACGAATCCCAATGCCCAGCAGCCCATCGTGACGCAGCTCCGTCAAGGCCGTGCCAAAGACCTCGCGCAGCACCTCCGTAGCACGCGGCACCACGCTACACGCGACGACTCGCCCATAGCTCCAGCCTTCTAAAACATGGGCTAGCGACTGCGGCGAGAGCTTGCCCGTGGAGGTCTCGCGCCGCTCATGCAAGGCATCGCTGGAGGCGAGGGCCAGCTTGGTGCGGCCATTGCCGATGTCGATGAGAAGGGTTCTGGGGGAGGTCATGGGCGATTAATGAAGCACACTGTCCAACACGGCCAATAAATCCACGGTGTTCGCCACCGTATGCGTCGCTGCCACCTTGGGCGCATGATGGCTGAGCACGCGAATCGTGCCCGGCACGCCCGCATGGATGGCCATCTGAATGTCGCGGTCGTGGTCGCCGATGAGCCAGGATTTTGCCAAGTCGATGCCCAGCGCTGAGGCCGCGTGATGGAGCATTTCAGGGCTCGGCTTGCGGCAAGTGCAGGTACCTTTCAGGTGGGTGCAGTGTTCGATGGCATCGAAGGCAGCACCGTGCGTCGCCAGCGTGGCCTGCATCTGCTCATGGATGAAATCGAGGTCGGCCATCGACATGAGTCCCTTGCCCACGCCCTGCTGGCTTGTCACCAGCACGAGCTTGTAGCAGCGTGCTTTGCACAGCGCGAGTGCGTCGATGATGCCAGGGCTAAACTGGAAGGTCTCCCAGCTCAGCACATAGCCATCCCCCGGCGAGGTATTAACAACGCCATCGCGGTCGAAGAAGACAGCGGGAGTGAGAGCAGAAGCAGTGGCTAGCATGGGAGAAAGCAATGATGACCAATGAGCCATCCTAGCACTTTTTGCCAACTTCATCTGCTCTCCCAGCACAACTCTCGTTCTTTGGCATTCGTTTGTCCCTTGCCGCCGCCATGCTGACTTCCCATAGTCGCCGCCCGCCAAGTCCAATACCCCTTCTATGCCCCCGCTCCATCGTTATACCCTCCTCGGTGCTGCCCTACTCGCAGCGCATTCCTTCTCCCCCAAAGCCGCTGCCGTTGACCTCGCCGACGCCTTCCTGCCCATGTTCAAGCCCCTCCCTGCCGAGGTGGCTAGCAATGACAATGAAATCACGGAGGATAAGATCGTCCTCGGGCGCATGTTGTTCTTCGACAAGCGCTTCTCCAAGAACCAAGACATCTCCTGCAACTCCTGCCACAATGTGGCGAAGTACGGCACCGATAACGCCGCGACCTCCACAGGCCACAAGGGGCTAAAAGGTGGGCGCAGTGCGCCTTCCGTTTACAATGCAGCGCTGCACATCGCGCAGTTCTGGGATGGCCGTCTGCCCACGGTGGAAGAGCAAGCCAAAGGCCCCGTGCTCAACCCCATCGAAATGGCCATGCCCGACAAGGATCATGTGCTCAAAGTCATCAACTCCATCCCCGGCTATGTGGATGCCTTCAAGAAGGCTTTCCCTGCGGATGCCGAGGCTGTGAGCTATGACAACTTCGGCAAAGCCATCGGTGCCTTCGAGCGTCGCCTGCTCACGCCCGCAGCCTGGGATGCCTACCTGAAGGGCAACAAAGACGCCCTCACTGCCGAGGAGCGCAAAGGCTTCAGCGAATTCGCCACCGTAGGCTGTGCCTCCTGCCACAACGGCATGGGCGTGGGCGGGCACATGTATCAAAAGCTCGGCCTCGTGAAGGCTTGGCCCGGCCTGAAAGACACGGGAAGATTTGAGGCGACCAAGGCCGAGGTTGATAAGCACTTCTTCAAAGTACCCAGCCTGCGCAACATCACCGAGACAGGCCCTTATCTGCATGATGGCAGCGTCGTCGAACTGCCCACGATGGTAAAGATGATGGCCGAGCATCAGCTCGGACGCCAGCTCACCGACGAGCAGACTACCTCCATCATAGCCTTCCTGAAATCCATGAAAGGCAAGCTGCCCGAGGATTACATCAAAGAGCCTCTCCTGCCCAGCAGTGGCCCAGAGACGCCGAAGCCAGATCCAAGTTAGGCTGGAATGGGCTCACGGCGGCGACTTTTCCAGAACCACCTGGCCGGAGAGCTGGTCTGTGGTCAACACCGTTTGCGTGACGAGATCGGGGCGGCGGGGCAGCAGGAAGAAGCCGTAGCCACGCATCACGTTGCCATTGGCAGTATCGCGGATGATCATGCCGTAGTAGTAGGGCGTGCGAGTGATGTTGTAGCCGGGCTTGGCAGGATTGGTGTCCACCAGCGTGGCGTGGCCAGTAAAGTAGCCAGTGCTCTGCGTGATCGCGAGCGTGGTGCTGGTCGTGTTGGGCGGCACGAAGACAAGGCCGCCGGCCTTGATGCGCACATTGACGTTCGGGTTGTTCTGCGAGCCTGTGGCATCCTTTGAGGTGCCCGAAATGCCGCCGTCAGTGAACACGACATGGGCGTTGTTGTTGGTGCCATTATCATCAACGCCAAAGAGCAAGGCAGGAGCAACAGGGGGGACGTAGCGCCCACCGCCAGCGGTGAGATCCAGCGGGCCAAAGCCAGTCTTGTAAACGTGCGTGGCGGTGGCGGGACGCAGGCAGCTCACGGTGCCGCCCAGGGTGTTGTCGCCATAGAGCGGAACGTAAGAGCCATCGGTGCCCTGAGTGATGTCCAGCGTGCCGACGACGCTGCCGAGGTTGGAATAGAGAAGCTGATACACGAGCACCTCACCATGCTGGCCGCAGAAGGTGGCGCAGGTGTAAGCGGTGCCATCGGGGAGCTTGCCCGCGACGGTGAGCAAGCCGGTGCTGGCGACGGTGAACGAGCCGTAGCCCATGCCCTGCGGTTGCACTTCCGCAGCAGTTAACGGTGGTGTGGTCACGGGCACCGGGGGATCAAGGGCGAAGGTGTAGTAGCCCAGGTAGGTCTTGAGGTCATAAAACTCGGCCAGCGGCATGACGCTGCCCCATTTGTTCCGCCAGCCGTTGAATGTGGCGTGCAGGGTGAGGTCGGTGATGTCGGTGATGTCGCCGTTGATGAGGGCGTGGTTGGCGCTGTCGATGTCGAAGCTGACGGTGAGTGGCGATGCGGGAGCGAGACGTTTGATCACGAAGCTGCCATGTGGCAGGTTGGCACCCGTGACATCCGTTTCGAGCACTCCTTTGGCACTGTAGGCGGTGCTGCCGAGCCTGACGCTGGCGGTGTAGCTGCCAGTGGTCGCCGCAACAAGATTGAAACGTCCACCGAGGTTCTTGTTCAGCGTTGGCTCACGAGCAATGGGACCCGTGAAGGTGCCGGCAGTGCCATAGGGCATGGCCTTCACTAACAGGCTGGCATTGGCGGAGGAACTGCCTTTGGCATTCGAGGCGGTGAGGACGATGGCGTATTCCTTGTCAGCAGTGAGGGCGACGGCGGGCTTGCCCGTGATCGCGCCGGTGGCGGTGTTGAGCTTCAAGCCCGCAGGCAGGCCAGTGGCAGCGAACAAGGCGGGCGTCTTCAGGGGATCGCTGTTGAACGGGATCTGAAAGCCGGGGTAGGTGTCGCTCACCATTCCATCGGGCATGATGATCGTGTGCGGCACGGTGGACGGCAGTGTGATCTCCGGCTTCTGGTTGTACAGGACGAGCGTGGTGGTGGTGGTCACGGTCGCGCCCGGCCCCGTGATCTCGCAGTGGTAATCGGCGGCATCGGTGGTGGGCGTGAGTTGCAGCGTGGCGATGGTGAGCACGTTGTTCACGAAGGTATAGCGGGCACCCAGTGATGACACCAGCACGCTGCCTTTCTTCCACACGAAGCCGGTCACCTTGCCCGCATAGCTGGCGGTGATGACGGCCTTGCCGCCAACGGGCAGGGCCAGCGTCTTCAGCGTGGCATCGACGACGGTAAGCGAGGCCGTGGTGCTGGTCTGGAGGTTAACCATGTTGGACACGACCACCGAGTAGTCACCCGCATGGCTGAGCTGCACGCCGGTGATCGTGAGCGTGGCGCTGGTAGCTCCGGCGATGATGGCGGAGTTGACCAGATTGATGCCGTTCCTGCGCCACTGATACCTCTTCGGCTCAGTGCCTGTGGCGGTCACGGTGAAGGTGACGGTGCTGTTCAGGGCCACGGTCTGCGAGGCGATCAACGGGGCGACGATGGCCACTGGATCATTGACGCTGAGCGTGACGGTGTTGCTGGGCACGCTGCCGGCCGCATTGGTCGCGACCACGCGGTAGTCGCCCTGGTTGGTTTCGACGACCGACGCGATGGCGTAGCTGGTGCTTGTCACGCTCGTGATGTTTTCAAAGAGCATGGTCGTCGTGTTGAGCTTCTGCCACTGGTAGGTGATGGGACTGCTGCCGGTGGCCGCGACGGTGAAGGTCACAGCGGTGTTTGGGTTCACCGTCTTGGATACGGGCTGGGTGGTGATGGTGACGGGAATCACCCCGACGCCGCTTAGCATGATTTTAAACACTGCCTCGTCGGCATCATTGCTCGCGATGCGCAGATTGGCGGTGCGGGTGCCGTCCGTTGTAGGGGCAAACGTGACCGTGAAGTTCGTTGATGAACCTGCCGTTAGCGTGCTGCTACCGAGTGCGCCCAACACATACTCGGCGGCGTTCGTGCCGTCTTTTGTTAAAGCAAGGCCCGTGAGGTCGGCAGAGCCCGCATTGGTTATAGTGAACGTTTTCACCAAATTGTTGGGAACAACTACGGTACCAAAATTGACGGTGCTGATGCCGGAAACCAGTGCCGTGCCAGCAGGCTGTTCCACATGGATCTCCGGCCCGCTTAACCACTCGGCCATGCCGATGTCCACTCGCCCGCCTGCAAGCCGCGTCTGGCTAAAATAGTCCCTCTCACCACTGCCCGTGGTGAAAGCCGGATCGCCTGCATTGATCGCAGGCGATCCCGTTATAAGCGCGAAGTCTGTAGCATTCACGGGTGATGCCACGGCAAAGAGCGCACTGGAACTGGCGACAAAAAGCGAGTTCGCATCTTGTGATGAAGCTGTCTGCCACGCGCTAAAACTGCCTTTGCTGCTGCCATTCCAGATGAACTCCAGGTTATTGCTGGCAGTGCCGCTGTAGAGATTCCAATTGATGGCGTTGCTACCGAACGAGCCGTCGGTTGGGGTCTTCAAGATGAACTGCTTGTTCACCGGGCCGCAGACGAAGATGTTCTGCTTCACCGTGGTGCCGGTGACATAGTGCTGGATGGACAGGCTGCCGCCGCCGTAGTCCTCGGTGTCGTTTTGAAAAAAGGTATTGTTGCTGACGGAGCAGTTCTGCGTGCCGCCGTTTGAGCCTCCAGCACCGCCCAGAAACAGCCCGCCGACGTGATTGCGCCGGATGAGATTGTCGCGCACGAGACAATTGTCGGTGACTTTGCCAAAGGCTTCGCTGGAGAAGGACATGCCGATATTGCAGTCATGCACGTGATTGCGTTCGACGGTGATGCTCGCTCCGCCATCGACGTAGATGCCTGGTGCCGCGCGCGTGGCATTGCGATCATCCTGGGTGGCGAAGGTGCCGGTGAAGTTGCCGCCATAGCCAGGGTTGAACTGACTGTCGATGTTATACACTTGGTTGCCACGAACGACGCCGTTGCGCGCGAAGTCCACCGTGTCACTGACGCCGGATTGCTCGAAGCCAATGAAGTCTATGCCGATGTTGTTGCAGTCGTGGACGGTGTTGTTGATGACCTGGAAGTTGGTCACATTGCCATTGATCGTGAAGGACTCGCTCTGCCCGGTGCGCAGGTCATAGACCTCATTGCCATCAAAGACGAGTTGATCGATAGCGGCGGCTCCGCTGTTGCCATACACTGCAATGCCGAAGCCGTTGGCCTGGGCGTTGCCAAGCACTGTGTTGCTCTGATAGATGTGATGCACCTTGTTACGCACCAACCGCACGCCAGTGCCGCTGCCGGTGATGTAGATGCCTGCCGGTATCTTCGCCTCGTTGGCAGTCTCGTAGTTGCGAAACTCCAGGCCCTCGATGGTGAGGTAGCTGCAATTCGTGATGGTGAGCAGACTTGTTACTCCATTGGGCGGGGTCACTCCTGTTTGATCCAAGGCAGGATACGCAGGGGAACCATCGCCTTTCACATCACTCGGATAGTTGCGCAATGTGATCGGGGCGATTGCGGTGCCGTTTTTGCTGACAAAGGCGATCCGCTCGGAATACACCATCTGCACACCGCCACTGGTGAGTGCGCGCACAAAGACCGTATCTCCTGCGGCGGCGGCATTGATGCCGAATTGCACCGTCAGAAACGGCTGCGCCAAGGTGCCTGGATTGCTGTCGCTGCCCGCCGTGCTAACATAGTAATTAGCACTCCACGCTGGAACGGCCAAGACAACGCTGATGAGAGCGACAAGCAGTCGGGAGGGTTTGGTTGGCGTGAGGGCACTCCCGACGCTGGCGATACCCCCCAGAGCAGAAGCAGCAAGATGAGAGTCATTGCGCATATGTTGCTTCCGACTATCAAGACGGCTTTGTGTTCGTTTGTGAACCTGCTCGACTATGAACAACATCCGTGAGCTGACCCGCAGCGCCTGTCAGTTATAGTTCATCCTTCATCACCAACAAAAAGGCTGCCGCTCATAGGATGAACGGCAGGCGTGAGTTGCACCCCCAAATCGCGGGATGGGGTTGAACCAAATTACGGCGAGGCATTACCATCCACGTAGCCGTTGGCGAGCAGGCTTGCCTTCACGCGCTGGACGGCGGCGGCAAGTGTGTCACCAGCGTCATTGCTGGCACGGCTGGCAGCTTCCTGAAGGTTAAGCACGGCCTTGACTTCCACCAGGGCGGGGGAAATCGCGGGCGTATAGGCGGGCGTGGTCTCGGTGGCAGAACTGCTAGCCGTGGATACCACAGAAGCAGAGCCATGGAGATTGCGTGGCAAAGAGGTTTTCTCAGTGCCCTTGATCACCACTTGCCCATTGATGCCTTTTTGCAGGAAGGAGGTCAGGGTCACGACTCCCGTTGTGCTGTCGGTTGTTGTAACTGCCTGCGCCAAAACCATCGAAGGTTTGGGATTGCCATGCGTAGTCTGAACCTCGGTTTTTACCACCACCGCTGGTGGGGCGACAAAGAAGGATTTCTTGCCTGCTTTTGCCTCAAGCTTGATCGTCACAAGCTGAGCACTGGCCAAGTCAATGACCTCCACGAACTTCTCAGTTCGGGTGCCCGTTTGTTCAATGGACGTGGTGGTGATGACCTGCATTCCATTGTAAACCGCCACGTCTGCGAAGCAGAGAACGGCGGGGAGAAGGGTAAGTAAGCCAATAAGAGGTTTCATGGTTTTAGTGGGTTGGGGTTTTCAGAATCAATCTTGGTGAAGCGGATACTCAGGCTGCAGACTGGAAAGCCACCGTGTCGTTCATTCATTACAGCGTTTAAAGAACAGAGTGCTCACCTCACGGCGACTTCTCCAGCACCACTTGGCCGGAGAGCTGATCCGTCGTCAGCACTGTTTGCGTGACGAGATCGGGGCGACGGGGCAGCAGGAAAAAGCCGTAGCCGCGCATCACGTTGCCATTGACAGTATCGCGGATGATCATGCCGTAGTAGTAGGGCGTGCGAGTGATGTTGTAGCCGGGCTTGGCAGGATTGGTGTCCACCAGCGTGGCGTGGCCAGTGAAGTAGCCAGTGCTCTGCGTGATCGCCAGAGTGGTGCTGCGCGGGTTCGGATCAGGCATGGCGGCGGCATTGTGTGCGGGCACGAATACGAGGCCACCAGCCTTGATGCGTACATCGACGTTGGGGCTGAATTGCGTGCCAGTGGCATCGGTTGAGGTGCCTGAAATACCACCATCGGTGAAGACGAGATGAGCGTTGTTGGTCGTGCCATTATCGGTGACGCCAAGCAGCAACGCGGGCGCTGTTGGGACGACATAGCGGCCGCCGCCAGCGGTGAGATTGGTGGGGCCAAAGCCCAGCTTATAGACATGCGTGGCCGTCGCGGGACGCTTCCAGCTCACCGTGCCGATGAGTGTGTTATCGCCATACGGTGGCGTGGCGACGGCGCTGCCCTGGGTGATGTCAAGGCTGCCAACGATAGACCCGAGATTGGTGTAGAGAGCTTTGTAGATGAGCACTTCGCCATGCGGCCCGCAGAAGGTGGCACACGACCACGCGGTATTGTCGGGCAGTTTGCCTGCGGCGGTGAGCAAGCCAGTGCTGGCAACATTGAATGCCCCGTAGCCCATGCCCTGTGGCAGCACTTCAGCGGGGGTGACGGGTGGCGTGACCACGGGCACTTCAGGGTCGAGCCCAAAAGTATAACGACCCAGGTAAGTCTTCAAATCATCCAGGTCGGCTTGCGGCATCACGGTGCCCCAGCGCTTGCGCCAGGCGCTGAAACTGGCGTGGTTGGTGCCATCGTTCACATCGCAGGCGGTCAGCGCGTGATTAGCCAGATCCATGGTGAAGGTGATGTGTAAATTTTGCAGCGGCAGCAAGCGTTTGATCAACACAACACCTGCGGGCGCATTCGTGGCCGTGACATCTGATAGGAGCGCACCGCCGAAACTGTAAGCCAACGCGCCGAGCGTGACCTTGCCAGTGAATGATCCGGTGCTGGTGGTGATGAGGTCAAACCGACCGCCGAGGTTCTTGTTCAATACCGTGTCGCTGCGCACGATGGGGCCAGTGAAGGTGCCGACGCTCGGAAGTGGCAAAGCTTTGAGCAGCAGGTTGGCTGTCTTCACCGATTTGTTCTTCAAGTTCGCGGCGGTGAGGGTGATGACATAGCTTTTATCCACTGCGAGCGCGACGGTTGGCCTGCCTGTGATGAGCCCGGTGAGCCCATTGCATTTTAACCCCGTGGGTAACACGCTGGCGGTGAAGCTGGTGGGCGTCTTCAGCGGATCGGGGTCAAAGGGGATTTGATAGCTGTAGGTGGGATCGCCCACCATTGCGTCGGGCATGGCCAGCGGTGCCACGCCTGTGATTTCGGGCGGTGCGCTGTAAACGATGAGCGTGGTGGAGGTGGCCACGGCGGAACCATCTGGCCCAGTGATTTCGCAGGTGTATTCAGCGGCATCGCTGCTGGGTGTGACTTGCAGCGGCGTGATGGTGAGCACGTTTTTAACGAAGGTGTAGCGGAAGTCGCCAAGAGATGAAACCAGCACACCTCCCTTCTTCCACACCCAGGCCGTCGCCTTGCCAGTGTAGCTGGCGGTGATGATGGCCTTGCCTCCAGTGGGCAGCTTCAGGAACTTGGGTGTGGCGTCGATGACGGCAAGCGAGGCGATGGTGCTGGTCTTGATGTTGACCGGGTTCGACACCACTACCGAGTAATCGCCTGCGTGAACAAGTTGCGCGCCTGTGATCGTAAGCGTGGCGCTGGTGGCTCCGGTGATAAAGCTGTTGTTGACGAGGTTTGTGCCGTTCTTGCGCCACTGGTACTTCTTTGGCTCACTGCCCGTGGTGGTGAGAGTGAAGCTGACGGTATCGCCCAGCGCAATAGTCTTCGAGGCGATCAACGGGGCAACGATGTCCACCGGATCATTGATGCTGAGCGTGGCGGTGCTGCTGGGCACGCTGCCAGCGAGATTGGTCACGACCACGCGGTAGTCGCCCTCGTTGGCTTCTACGGCATGGGCGATGGTGTAGGTGGCGCTGGTCTCGCCGAGGATGTCTTCAAACGCCATGTTCGTGGTATTGAATTTCTGCCACTGGTAGCTGAGTGGCGCAGTGCCCGTGGCGGCGACGCTAAATTTCACGGTGCTGTCCGCATTAACAGCCTTTGAAAGGGGCTGCGTGGTGATGTTCACTGGGATCAACCCCATGCCTGTGAGCAGGATGTTGAAGGGGGCTTCATCCAGGTCATCGCTGGCGATGTGCAGGGTCGCACTGCGTACGCCGTCAGCGCTGGGGGTGAACATGACATCAAAGGTGGTCGTCACACCGATGGCGAGCGTGGTGGTCGATAGAGCCGTGACGCTGAAATCGGCTTGGTGGGTGCCGTCCTTGGTAATGGCCAGCCCGGTGAGGCCTACATTGCCACTGCTGGTGATAGTGAAGGTTAGTGTGCTGCTGCTGCCGGGCAAGATGACGTTGCCGAAGCTGAAGACACGGTTGTGATAGATATTGGTGCCCGCAGGCTGCTCGACCCCGATCTCTGGCCGAGTGGTCGGTGCGTTGGTAAAGATCATGCCCGACTGCGTGGAGAGGAAGACGGTGTTCGGCCCCGTGGCCCTGGCCCCGAGCGCACCATTGGTGAAGCCAGTGCTGCCATCTGCCGCCCATGCGGTGCCGGTGCCTTTGAGAATCGTAGTCCCACCCATGGCCCAGAGCGTGGTGCTGTTCACCACCGCGAGCGAGGTCAGTGCAGTCGTGGTGGTACTGGGCTGCGCGGCCCAGGTGCTGCCGCCGGATTTCAGGATGGTACCATTCCCGCCGACAGCCCACACGGCGGTGGGGCTCGCGCCCTGCACCTCGTTCAAGTTTTGCGTAGTGTTGCTGGTCTGCGCTGCCCAAGTGCTGCCGTTCCATTTCCGAATCGTGCCAGCGCTGCCCACCGCCCAAGCTGCGGTTGTTGAGGCCGCCCACACCGCATTGAGCCCCTGGGTGGTGCCGGAGGTTTTTGCACTCCAACTGGTGCCATCGAAGTGCAGGATGGTGCCGCCTGCGCCCACGGCCCACATGTTGTTCGGGTCTGCGCCCCACACATCGTTGAGCGTCACCGCAACGCCGGTGCTGGGGGTCAAGGTGAAGGCCGAGCCGTTCCATCGCATCATCACTCCATTGGGGCCAGAGAACCACACGTTGTCATCATCGGAGGCCCAGACGCCAGTGAAGTCGCCATTCGGCACGGGCGATGCCTGCGCAGTCCAGGTGGTGCCGTCGAAGTGATCGAAGGTCTTGCCGCCGCCCACAGCCATCACGTTGGTGGTGCTGAAGGCAAACACGGCGTTGAGCGCCTGCACGGTGTTGGAGGTCTGCGCCGCAAAGCTCCCGGTGCCGTTGTAGAATCGTGCCACACCGCTGTCACCCACGATCCATACGTTGCTGGCATCCGTGCCGCTGATGCCTCGTAGGATGGTGCTCACACCGCTCGATGGGCCAGCCGCCCACGACGTGCCAGTGCTGGAGAACCGCACCGTGCCAGCGTCACCGACGGCGAGGATGTTCGTCGCACTCGTGCCCCACACGGCGAACAAGTCTTCCGACGTGCCAGAGGTCTGGCTCGCCCAGGTCGTGCCGTTGCCTTTAAAGATGCGACCACCAGTGCCCACGGCCCATACGTTGGTCGCATCCGCCGCCCACACGCCTTGCAGCGTCGGTTTCGGTCCACCGCCACTGGGCGCGGCCTGCACCGCCCAGTTGGTGCCGTCGAACTTCACCAACGTCGCCGTCTTGCCCACCGCCCAGATCGCCGTGCCGCTGGCACCGTGGATCGCGTTGAGGTCAAGTGTCGTGTTCGATGTCTGCGCCGCCCATGCGGTGCCATTCCATTGTAAAATCGTGCCGCCGTTGCCCACCGCCCACACATGAGTCGCATCGGTGCCCCAGACTGCATTCAGGTTCACGGACACACCGGATGTCTGCGCGGCCCAGTTGGTGCCGCCGTCCGTGGTCTGGGTGATCATCCCCACATCCCCCACAGCCCAGCCCACGGTGGCGGAGGCCATCCACACGCCGTTGTTGGCCCGCGTGTCGGAAAGCGGTCGCCAAGTGGAAACCGCCTGCACGCCGGAACTGGCTCCAAGTGACAGGATGGAGACAAGAACCAGTGCGCCGATGCGACGCCTGCGGATGGAGTAAAACGATTTGTACATAGTGTGCGTGAGAGTGTTTACAAAAGGTAGCGTTCAAACGCTACCCAATGACTGACGATGCAATCGACGCCGGCACCTTCATGGCGATGTCCTTGTCGGGCTGCGCTGTGCAGAGCCCAAACACCGCTCTGTGATTTCTTGGCGGAGAAAATGTCACGGGAGATCTTGCGCAAAGACGCCTGTTTGTGTCACAATGATGAATTATGGATTTGATAAAATCAACGCTTCTCTTGACCGCCCTGGCCGCCGTCAGCCCCATTGCTGTCGCTCAAGATGTGAACCTCGATGGGGTTCCTTTCCCGAAGGTGCAGTTGCCCAAGGCGGCGAAGTCAGCGGAAATCATCGGGGCCTTGGGCCAGTCGCTGCCAGCGATGGCGCACTGGTATGGCGAGACCGAGGCTGGATTCCGCGAATGGATCAAGCGTGACCGATCACTGTTCGCAGACCGCGATGGACGTCTTGGCTATGTGTGCCCAGGGGCGGCGGCCAACGGTGCGACCACCACGACCTCAACGGCAACCGCCGCCTCTGGCTCGTATCCAGCGGATCAGACTTTCCTGCTGCACAGCCGTCCAACCGCAACCAAAAAGCTTTACCTGGACTGCAACGGCCACACCACCACCGGCACCTCCTGGAACAGCAGCTACACCGCTGGGGCCAGCTTCACCACGCCGCCGTTCGACATGGATGGCGTCAACACCAGCTTCAGCGCCACGGAGCTGGACACCATCCAGCGTATCTGGCAGCGCGTGGTGGAGGACTATGCCATCTATGACGTGGATGTAACCACTGAGGATCCCGGTGTGGAGGCCCTGCGCAAGTCCACTAGCACCGACGCCGCTTATGGCGTGCGTGTATGCATCGGCGGCAGCAGCTATGACTGGTTCAAGGCAGGCGCTGGTGGCGTAGCTTACGTGGGATCGTTCAACTGGAACAGCGACACCCCGTGCTATGTGTTCACCGCTCAGCTCGGCAACGGCAATGAGAAATACACTGCCGAGGCCATCAGCCATGAAGTCGGCCACACCCTCGGCCTCAAGCATGACGGCCAGACCAACGGCACAGAATACTACCAAGGCCACAGCAACTGGGCACCCATCATGGGCGTGGGCTATTACAAGGAAGTGACGCAGTTCAGCAAAGGCGAGTATCCGCTGGCCAACAACCTCCAGGATGACCTGATCGTGATCCAGAACTATGGCCTCATCCGGCTGGCTGACGATGTGGGCGACAGCATTCTGAACGCCACCGTTCTTACTGGTACCTCGCTCAGCGCCAGTGGTCTCATCACCACGCGCACGGACGCAGATCTGTTCAAATTTACCACGGGTGCTGGTACAGTCAGCTTTGCCACTGGCTCCGTTTCACCCTCGCCCAATCTCGACATGCTGCTGTCGATCTATGATGGAGCTGGCAACCTCGTCACCTTCGCCAACACCGCCAGCATGACCGGAGCCCTCACCACCACGCTTGCAGCTGGCACCTATTACCTCGCCTTGGATGGCACCGCTCCTGGCGATCCTTTGACCGCCTACAACGACTACGACAGCCTGGGGCAATACACCCTGACCGGAACGGTACAGACCACTGGCAATCAACCACCGCTCGCCGTCGCCTCCGCCACGCCTACCACTGGCACCGCACCGCTCGTCGTCGTCTTCTCCAGCAACGGCTCGTATGATGCCGACGGCACGATCTCCAGCTTCAACTGGGACTTCGGCGATGGCAGCGCACAATCCACCGAGGCCAGCCCAACACACACCTACAGCGCGGTGGGCACCTATGTCGCGTCACTGGTCGTGTTCGACGACGGTGGCCTGTCCAGCTCTGCCACCGTGACCATCAATGTCAGTGCCGAAAGCGTGAAAGTCTTTGTCGGTGCCATCGCCATGAGCAAAAGCGCCACCCCCGCTGGCACCCAGGCCCAAGCCCTGGTAACCGTGAAAAACAGCAGCGGAGCCGTCGTGCCCAGCGCGACTGTCTCAGGCACTTGGACTGGCCTAGCCACTGGCAACGTCACCGGCACCACCAACAGCGCCGGGCAGATCGCCTTTGCCACCAAGCGGGTGAAAGGCACTGGCACCTTCACCTTCACAATTAAGGGCATCACTGCCTCCGGCAGCACCTATGACGCGACGCAGAACACGGTGACGAGTGCTTCAATCTCGACGCCATAAGGCCACTCACTGGCTCCTATCTGGTAGCCTCAAAAAGTGATCCTCTGATAATCCCGACGGCAGCAAGACTCTGCAAGTGACTTCACGCAGTGAAGTCATCGCCCCTTCTCATGCGCCACGATGAGATCCACAAACGCCCGCAAGTACTTCGCGGCCTTGGCCTCGCCAACGCCACGAATTTTCATCCCTGCCTCCAGGTTCATCGGCTTCAGCCGCGTGAAAAACTGCAATGTCTGATCCGGGAAAACCGTGTAGGCGGGCTTGCCTTCAGACTGCGAGAGGGTCAAACGCAGGCGCTTGAGTTTGGCAAAGAGCGCCTCATCAAAGCCTAGCTCTTGGCCGCTGAATCCCGAGTCCTTGGTGCTGTGACGCGCACTGTCTGTCAGCGGGCTGACGGTCTTCGTCGTTGAGGGCCAGCGCAGCCGCACGCCTTGGCCACTGCGCATGGCTTGGTCACCGTTTGGCGTCAGCGTGAGCAGCGGATATTCACCCCCGCTGATCTCGACAAGCTGCGCGCCTTCCATCTCCTTGAAAAGCTGTTGCAGCACACTGCTGCCGATGTGTTTCAGCATTCCGTACGTCGTCAGTTGGTCGAGCTTGGCATCGAGTACTTCGCGGCTCTTACTGCCTGTCAGCATCGCGATCACGCGGCCTTTGCCGAAGCGGCCTTCCCACTCGCCATCGGCGTTCTTGCGGCTCATCCTCGCCACACCGCTAAGGGCTTGGCGCATCATCATCACCTCGGCGGGCGTACCTTCGCGAGCACTTTCATGGCCACTGCCGCGACACATATCGCAGGTGCCGCAGGGCACGCTATCGGCTTCGCCAAAGTAGGCGAGAATGGCTTGCTGCCGACACTGCCGACTCTCGCAGAGCGCGATCATGGCCTTCAGCTTCGAGCGATCACGCTTGGCCTTCTCAGCCAAAGCAGCGCGATCTAGTTTGAGCTGATGCGCACCAACGGTGGGCTGCAACAGGCGCGTGCCGCGAATCCTCATGCCCTGGATGTCGAAGCGCTCAATGTAATGCGTGCGTGCCAGCAAACTCAGTGTGCTGCCCACGGCCATGCTGTTTTTCACGTTCGCAGTCTTGGCGATGTCATCGATGGACATCTTCACCTCGTGGCCTTGGTCGGCATATTTGCGCAGCGTGTTGTAGATGTCGCAGATGATCTCGTAGCTGGGGTTGTTGCCGTCGATGAAGAAGTCCTGAGTCTTGGTATCGGCGAAGTTGTAGAACAGTTCGCAGTACGAAGGCTCGCCATCGCGCCCCGCGCGGCCAGCTTCCTGGTAATAGGCTTCGACGCTGCCTGGGATGTCGAAGTGAGCGACGAAACGCACATCACTGCGGTCGATGCCCATGCCAAAGGCATTCGTCGCGATGGCCACGTCCTTGCGCTTGGAAATGAACTCATCCTGGGCATAGGCGCGTGACTTTTCATCCAACCCACCGTGGTAGGCGATGGCTTTGATATTCCACTCCTGCATGAGGACGCTGACCTCATCGACGCGTTTGCGCGTGGCGCAGTAGATGATGCCCGTTTTATAGTCGGCGATCATGCGGCGCAGGCCCTTGTACTTCTCGTCGTGACTCGAGGTGTGGGTGATGTTGAGGCTGAGGTTGGGCCGCGAGAAGCCGCTGATATTTAGATAGGGATCGCGCAGGTTCAACGCGTTCTGAATGTCGCTGCGCACCTCCGCTGTGGCCGTCGCGGTGAGGGCAACAACCTGCGGGCGACCCAGGGCATCCAGCGCCTCGTGCAGGCGCAGGTAGTCGGGGCGGAAATCATGCCCCCACTGGCTGAGGCAGTGCGCCTCATCGACGGCAAAGAGCGCAATGTCGATGGTGCGCAGCGCATTGACAAAGGCATGACTGCGAAAGCGCTCGGGCGCGACATAGACGAGCTTCCAGTCGCCGCGTCTCATGCCTTGGATGCGCTCGAACTGCTCATTCGGCGATAGCGTGCTGTTGATGACGGTGGCCGCGATGCCGCGATTTACCAGGGCATCGACTTGATCCTTCATCAGCGCGATGAGCGGACTGACAACGATGGTGACGCCGTCCATGACCATCGCTGGCAATTGATAACACAAGCTCTTGCCACCGCCCGTCGGCATGATGACCAAGGTATCGCGCCCGGCGAGGATGGCGCTGATGACCTCCTCCTGGCTGTCGAGGAATTTGCGAAAGCCAAAGTACTGTTCCAGCGCCTCCTCCGCGCTGTGGATGGTGGCGGTGATGGCTGGGCGCTCGCGGGGTTCAGCATGGCCAAAGTCGTTCCGAGGCTGGGGCGGCTGAGCAGTGGTGAAGTCGTCGTCGAAGTCTAGGGCGTTGTCAGGATGAGGCTCGTGCAAAGTATGGCGTGGGGCGGGGCGAGGTTGGTGGATCGTAGGCTGTGGTGTGGGGCGAGTAGCTGGGCGTTCATAGCTAGCATCTCGACGGCTGTCATCTCGGCTCTGTGATGGACTTGGCTTCGACTTACTGGCCGTGGCGCTCATGCTTGAGCCCGTGTGAGTCGTTGCGACTGCGCGAGTCTCACTGTGGTGAATCGGTGCATGGGAATCATCCTCGCGCATCATTTCCTCAGCAAATAAATCAGCCGCTACGCCGAGATCGAATTCGAGATTCAACTCGTCGTCGCAAGGCTCAGGGATGTCGATGTGGAGTAGCTCGTCCGGCACAGTCTTGCATCATGGCGCGAATGTGCGCAGGCTCAAGCAACTCACTGAACACCGCGTGAAAACCAACGCAAAATTTAACCGCCAGACATCACTACCGAAACGACCTCACGCTTCGATCTTGGTATAAGGATTGCCCTCGTTCAAGTCGATGCGTTCGGGCCTGCCTTTGTGATGATAAACGAGGCGCGTGTGGTCGATACCCATCAAATGCAGGATGGTCGCGTGCAGATCGTGGACGTGCAGCTTATCCTCCACGGCACGCAGGCCCAAGTCATCGGTGGTGCCGATGGTGGTGCCTGCTTTCACGCCGCCACCAGCCATCCAGATGGTGAAGCCAGTGGGGTTGTGGTCGCGGCCATCGCCCTTTTCACTCATCGGCGTACGGCCAAATTCGCCACCCCAGATGACGAGGGTTTCATCCAGCAGACCACGCTCCTTCAGGTCTTGCAGCAGAGCGGCCACGGGCTTGTCCTGCTCGGCGCAGTACTTGGTGTGGTTCTCTTCCAGCTTGGCGTGGGCGTCCCACTTGCTGCCAGCGCCGTGGTAGAGCTGCACGAAGCGCACACCGCGCTCGACGAGACGGCGGGCGAGCAGGCAGTTGCGGCCCATCGTGGCGGTCACGGGATCGTCGATGCCGTAGAGCTTTTTGGTCGCCTCGGACTCATCTTTTAAATCCACCGCCTCAGGTGCCTGCGCTTGCATTTTAAAGGCCAACTCATAGGCCCGGATGCGGGCATCGAGTTCACTGTTGTCCTCGCGTCCCGAGCCGAAGTCACGGTTCAGTTTACCGAGGAAAGCGAGCTTGCTGCGCTGCCGCGATTCGGTGATGCCCTTGGGCGTGGCGAGATTGGCAATCGGCACAGCACCGCCTTCAAATTCAACCCCTTGGTAAGTCGCAGGCATGAAGCCTGCACCCCAGTTGCGCACGCCGTTGACGACTTGCGTCTCAGTGTCTTTGATGACGATAAAGGCAGGCAGGTTTTGGTTCTCAGTGCCCAGGCCATAGTTGACCCATGAGCCCAGCGAAGGGCGACCACCGAAGATGCTGCCCGTGTTCATCTGGCAGACGCCACCGGCGTGGTTGATGCCATCGGAAACACAACTGCGGATGACGCATAATTCATCGGCCATCTTCGCCGTGTATGGTAGCCAATCGCTTACCCACAGCCCACTCTGCCCGTGCTGTGCCCACTGGCGTTTGTCGGCCAGCAGCGGCGCACGCGACTCGCCCATCGCGGTGATGACGGAGCCAAAGCTATCGGGCAACGACTGCCCTTCGAGTTTCCTCAGCAGTGGCTTGGGATCGAATAAATCAATCTGGCTGGGGCCACCTTCCATGAACAAATAAATGACGCTCTTCGCCTTGCCCATGCGGTGCGCAATCTTAGCGGCCTGCGGGCTTGCAGGCGTGCCTGTGGCATCGCCAAAGGCAGCCATCAGCTTGTCTTCTCCAAGCAAAGCTGTGAGCGCGAGTGAGCCGAAACCAGCGCCGCCACGGCGCAGGAAGTCACGGCGATTGGTGAGGAGTTCGTGATGGGGAGTTGTCATTGCAGGTAAAAAAATTCGTTCGAGTTGAAGAGCGCGTGGCAAAAATCTGCGACGGCTTCTTTGCTGGGATCGGCTGGGCGTTTGCCCTTGGTCAGCGAGGTGCTGGTTTCCCAAGACCAGGCTTGGGCGGGCAAGGCTTTCAGCATGGTGGCGGCGAGGTCGGCATTCACATCGGCGATGCAGGTGGCCTCGCTGGCACCTACCCAAGCCATCAGTTTTCCGCCCTCCAGCGAGCCATTGCGGATTGCCACACGGGCGATGGCACCGTCCCAGAGGCTACGCTTGTCCACATCACGGCCACCGACATACAGGGCGCGCGTGGGATTGATGTAGCTGTCGCAGACCTGAGTATGCACCGTCGCGCTCTGCATGGGTGCAGAGGGATCGCTGAGGTCGCGAGCGTAGAAGGTGACGCTGCCGCCGAGTGTCTGGCCCTCGGGCGGATGGTTGTCGATGCTGGCCGCCACGTAGTAAGGTTTGTTCAAGGGAATACGCAGGCCGGAGGGCACGGCCTCGTAAAGCGGGCTGTCTTGGAAATCCTCGCCGCTGAGTTGCATGATGAGGTTGTTGGGCTTGTGCGCGGACTTCTCGCCCGTCACGCCAAAGGCCCAGCCAGCCTCGGTTTTGCTATTGTTCCAACGCGAGGCGATGGTGCGCACGGCGGCATCGGGATAAAGTGAGGTGAGGTAAACCACGGCCTCCACGGCGAACTGCTCAGCCTCCAGTTTACCAGAGGTGCTGACGCGCAATTTTTCATTGCCCGTGCCGGGCTTTAGCATCAACGCCTTCGATGTTTTTGCCGCCGAGGTAGGGCCGAAGTAGGGGCTAGCGCTGGCCAGCGCGGGAGCAGGTGGTGGGGGCGGAGGGGCGTCGCGGAGGAGTTGCGCACGCTGAGCTTTCAAGAAACCTGTCGCTGCCCCCAGTTCATCGGCACTGGGAGCACGAGCGAAGGTTCGCTGGTAGGCGAGGCGTACCAGTTCGGCATCGTTTTTGGGCTTGCCAGTTAGTAACGAATTCGCCATGACGCGGGCGCGATCCAGAGGCCATTCGCCATTGATGAGCAGCAGGCTCTGTGTGGCTGTCGTCGTCGATTGCCTCTCGGGGATGCTCTGGAAGCCCGCAGGCATGTCCAAGCTGCTGAGGAAGTCGTCCACAGAGTTGCGTATTTTTTTGGTGTAAATGCTGCGCACGGGCTTGGTGCCTGCCTCGCCTTCGCCGCCCATGCGCGTGAGCAATTCACCACTCGCCGCGAGCACGGCATCCCGAGCTTGCTCGGCATCCAGACGACGCGGAGGGAAACGCCAGAGCAGGCGGTTTTCGGGGTCGGTGGTGAGTTGGCTAATCGCTAGAGGTTGACTCGATGGTGCGGCTTTTGAGGCTGCAATCGTAGCGCTCTGCCGATACGTTGCCGACATCACGATCATCTTTTGCAGCGGCTTGAAACGGCCACCGTTGCGCAGGAATTCGCCCGTCAACCAGTCGAGCAGTTCGGGGTGTGTGGGCTTCTCTCCTAGGTGGCCGAAGTCGCTGGCATTACCCGCGATGCCTTTGCCGAAATGGTACTGCCACACGCGGTTCACGATCACGCGCCATGTCACGGGGTTGTCTGGGTTGGTGAGCCAGTTGGCCAGCACCGTGCGCCGACCTGTGGTCGTAGCATTGCCGGAAGGCTCGGGGATTTTGGCATCGGTGGGGTCGAGGATGGTCAGGAAGCCGGGCTGCACTTGCACCTCGCCTAACTTGCGTGTTTTGAACTTCGTCGTCGCACCCACGGTGCCTGTTTCGCCGATCACAAAAGCCGGAAGCAAAGGCTCGGGCTTTAGGGTGTCGAATAGCTTCAACTGTTCCTTCGCCTCAGCCAGTTGCGAGAGCATGGGCTCCTTCAGCTTCTCGGGCTTGTAGCGCACGCGCTCATAGTCCATCTGCCGCAGAGCAAGCTGCACCACTTGCTCTTCCCAGGGCGTGCGGGCCGAGGGAGCCTTGGCAAACATGACCTGGACTTCATCGGGGAATTTCTCGATAGCGCTCTTCTCTGCCTTGGCGATGCGCGGCTCGATGATATCATCAATCACGGCGAGTGGCTCCTTCGCGGCCTCTCGGTAGGCGGCCATTTTTGCCGCGTACTCACGCTGCTGCTCGGCACTCGCGAGCAGCTTGTTTTCCGGCCAGGTGATGTTGCCAAAGAAGGCCTGCAACCGGTAATAATCCTTCTGTAAAATGGGATCAAACTTGTGGTCGTGGCAGTGCGCACACTGCACGCTCATGCCCAGGAAGACATCGGCGGTGACGTCGGTGACTTCGTTCAGAATATTCTGCCACTGTGTCTCGGCGTCGCGCTGGTTGTACTCATAGATGGTGTGGCGGAGGAAGCCCGTCGCCACGGTGACACTGGTGTCATCGGGTGCGATCTCGTCGCCTGCTAGCTGCTCGCGGACGAACTGCGCGTAAGGCTTGTCGTCGTTGAAGGAGCTGATCACATAATCGCGATACGGCCACACATTGGGCCGATAGGCATCCTGACGGTAGCCTTCGCTCTCAGCGTAGCGCACGAGATCCAGCCAATGCTGTGCCCAACGCTCGCCGTAGCGAGGGGAGGCGAGGAGCCGATCGACAAGGCGCTCGTAGGCGGAGGGCGACTTTCCGTTTTCCGTTTTCCGTTTTCCGCTTTGGGACTCTGCGGCGCAGTCGGCGAGGAATTGTGTGACCTCGGCAGGTGATGGCGGCAGACCCGTGAGATCGAAGTAGAGGCGGCGGATCAACTCTGTGGGCGTGGCCTCGGGCGAGGGCTGCAATTGGTTCTCCATGAGCTTCTTTTGAACGAAGGCATCAATGGGATTGCGGACGCCATCACCAGCCGCCATCTGCACGCC
The DNA here is from genome assembly GCA_031411235.1 of Verrucomicrobiota bacterium. Lineage (GTDB taxonomy): Bacteria > Verrucomicrobiota > Verrucomicrobiia > Verrucomicrobiales > Verrucomicrobiaceae > JANOAR01. Next base: position 42,913 of record JANOAR010000270.1, read on the forward strand.
GAAATCCTTGGTTTGCAAGGGTTTGAACGACCACCACTGACGATCCTCATCGGTGATCTGGCCTGGCTTGCGGCCCAGTTTAGCGCCAGCCACCTCGGCTTCGGGCCAAGGAGCACCGAGCGTGATCCATTGCCGCAGTGTGGCGATGTCGGCCTCGGGGAGTTTGCCATCGGGCGGCATTTCCATCTCCTTATCAGTGTACAACACGGCGTGCATCAGCAGGGACTTGTCGGGCTGGTGAGGCACCAGCCCAGGCCCCTGCTCGCCGCCCTGGAGGATGTAGGCGAGATTGTCTAAGCGCAGTCCACCCTTGTGTTTCTTCTCGCCGTGGCACTCCTGACAGTTCTTCACCAGTATGGGGCGCACCTTGTTTTCAAAGAACTTCAGTGCCTCGGGCGAAGCGGCAGCGCTGGCGATGGGCTGTGTGCTGAGCCACGCCAGGGCGAGTGCGGTGAGTTGTAGTTTGCCTATCATGAATGCGAATATAGTGGCCGATAATCTACTGTTTGGACAGGGCATTTCTCTCGCTGATACGCGCCTCGTTAAACATATCAATTTCTGAGTTTCGATTTCCTAGCTCCTCGAATAGTATCGCCATCTCCACCGACGATGTCAGCCACCCCATCCGATATGATGCCCCTCACCGCGCCTGCGGATGCCAGCGAAGTCAGCGACATTGACCTTGTGAAGCGTTCCCAGAATGGCGATTCTCGCGCCTTCGACACTCTGGTGACGAAGTATCGGAGCCGTATTTATTCCATGTCCTACTCGCTCGTTCAGAACGAATCCGATGCCTGGGACATCGCGCAGGACAGCTTCATCAAGGCCTGGCGGGCGATCCCCAGCTTCAAGCTGGACTCCTCCTTTTACACCTGGCTCTACCGCATCGCCCACAACTGCGCCTACGACCAATTGCGCAAGCGCAAGCATACCCAAGCAGGTGAATTCGACGATAGCCGGGCGGATCATCATCCCGATCCCACGGCTGAAGCAGTGCCACACCATGAAATCCGCCCCGACCACGCGCTGAGCAATCGCGAGCTGCGCGGCAGAATCGCCCAAGCCATCAGCCAGCTCTCGGAGGATCACCGCACCGCCATCCTTTTAAAGGAAGTCGAAGGGCTCAAGTACCACGAAATCGCCGAAGCCATGAACAGCTCCATCGGCACCGTCATGTCGCGCCTCTTTTACGCGCGAAAGAAGCTGCAAGAGCTGCTCAAGGACACGCAGTACTAAGCCTCGTCGATGGCGACTCACTCGCCCACCACGATTTTCGCCAGTTCAGCCGCCTTAGCCGCGAGCGGCTTCACCTCATCCAAGGTCAATTCCTTGCCCTCGGGCACATCGACGAGGGGCATCAGATCCTGCAAGCCCTGGCGCAGCTTTATCACCAGCGGCTGCTCCTGCGCACTGGGGTGCAGGCTTTCGAGACTCATCAAATAATACTCCGCGATGTCCCGGCGAGCGAGGTTGCGGGTCTTCTCGGCATCGTAGTTCAGCAAGGCCGTTTTGGTGGAAATCTCAAAGGCACGCAGCCATCCCCCCAGGCTCACGAGGTGAGCAATATCCACATCACGCAGTTGCAGCATCTCGGCCTCCACATCGAACTGGGTCTTCGTCAGTTCTTCTCGCAGCACCTTCCAGTCACCCTTGATGCTATGCTCCAGCAGACTCTGGCTATGGCGATTCATTCGTGTGCCCGCGCCCAGCACCTTGGCGTGTTTGAGCAGCGCCCGCCCCACGGGCTCCATGTGTTCGATTTTCTCGCACTGCACGATGAGGAAACCATCAGCGATCAGCGCCCCCAAGCCCAGCGACACCGCGATACGATCATTCGGCGTCTTGTCCGAAATAGGGCGTTGCAGCTTCTCATAGGGCAACGTGCCCAAGGTGCCAAGCAGCTCGAAGATGCGCTCAATGGAAGGCGTGGTGAACTGGTTCACACCGAACTCTTCGCGCAAGTGCTCGTCGCCCAGCAAGTCGTCCGGGATAATGGCCTTGCGCACCTCTTTGGCCTTCTCCTTCTCTGCCTTCTGGGCAAAAGCGGGCGGGCAAGCAACAAGGATGAGTGCCGCTACAACAAGCAGCCGACGGAGAGCAGAGGCAAAAGGAAAGGCGTTCACGATAAGGCAAAGCTACGGGCATCGCGGGTGAATTTCCAGCGAGCATCTCATGTACCTTTGTCCGCTGCAATTGAAAGCCAGAAGTCTAGGCCCCTGCAAAAGCTGAACGAAGCCGCAAGGCTGTTTGCCACGAGAGACAAGGCGGGAAGTGGAGGGAATTTGAAAATATTGTTCCTGACCTGTAACTGGCGGCGGGAAACCCTGTAAAGCGGGTCGTAACGAGAATTACCACGCCGCGGGAGCCGCTCGTCTTGGAAAAAGCGAATGACTGACAGCATTTCCGAGTTATGGCCCAAATCAGATTTTTTATATCATATGAATGCCTCAGCCTATACTCGATGCCGATTTGCGCTGCTCTTGACTTGGTGGATACTTCTGCATGGCGTGGCTAGTGCGGCCCCGCTACTGACGTTTGGCGATAGCTTGACGGATACCGGGAGAGTCGCAGCGCCTGCCTCGTATTTTAGCAATCGCTGGAGTAATGGGAAAGTATGGGCGGAGTACCTGCCTGCCAGCTTTGGCACCCTCTCTGGCAACAATTACGCGGAAGCGGGGAGTACAACGGGTGCCGCCGCCTTTCCAAAGGGATTGATGCAACAGATCGCCAGTGCGGCTGGCGCAAACCCTAGCTGGAGCAGTGCGACGTGCATGGTGTGGAGCGGTGGTAACGACGTTCGCCAAGGTGATATGAACTCCACCTCGTGGATTGCACCGGCTGCCGACCGTGTGGTGACGGCCGTCGCGGAGCTTCGCCGCCTGGGCTGCAAGAAAATTTATGTCCTGAATCTGCCGGACATTGGCAAGACGCCAGAGTTTAACACGAATGCTGGAGCTACTGCCATCAAGACGGCCCATAGCCAGGCATTCAACGCGGCACTTCATGCGGGCTTGATTACCCTGCTCGCGAATGCTTCTGGGCTGGTGCTTTGCGAAGTGGACGTGTTTGCCAAAATGAACGCGGTGATAGAAAGGAAGAAGCAGGGCTTGCCCGCCGATCCTCCCAGCCATGCTTTCTCCAATGTGGAGAATATCGCTCAGCCGCTTTCGGGAAGCGTGACTTTCCCAGGGCCTAAAGCCGATTACCTGTTTTGGGATTTCACCCATCCAACGACAAAGGCACATAGCCTCATCGCCGAATGGGTAAAGGCGCAGTCGCCCATGGTCGTCGCCCCGGACATAGCAGTCTTCAGTGGCTCCAGCTCCAGTCCCTTGGCAGACAACGGAGCTGACATCGTGATGCCTGTCACTACCATCGGCGAAACCAGCGTTACCCAGACCTTTACCATCCAAAACGCTGGATCAGCCAACCTCTCTGCTATCGCTGTTTCCATCGACACTTCGACGGGACACCCTGATGACTTTGTGTTGAACACAAGCACCCTAGCCACCACGCGAGCCCCTGGAGAAAAGACGACTTTCACCCTGGCTTTTAAACCCACTGCCGCTGGTACTCGCAGGGCTGTCCTCAAGATCGCCAGCAACGATGCGAGCAAGAATCCCTTCGAGATCAATGTCAAAGGAGACGCCCCGTCGCTGCCAGAGATAACGGTTAGCGTAGCCCCCAGCGAGGTGAAAGAAGATAGCGCAGGGCAAATGGTGTTCACCTTCACTCGCACCGGCTCCACGGCGAGCCGGATTACCGCGCACTTTACCCTCTCGGGAACGGCGGGTTTTATCTCCGGGGATTACTCACCTGTACCTGCATGGGCGACTTATTCGACTCCCAGCCAGGGTTCTCTTTTTATCAACCCCGGCAGCAGCACCGCCAAGGTATATGTGACGCCGTTCGCGGATGTCAGCCACGAGCCGGATGAAACCATTATCGTCACACTCGATGCGAACGCAGTCTATACGGTGGGTGCGGCGGATACGGCAATGGCGACGATCCTCAATGATGAGGTAGCCTCGGCCAACGCTAACTTGTCAAACCTCACTTGCAGCGCCTCCGGCAGTGCCTTGACTTTGAGTCCCGTGTTTGCAGCGACGACGGTGGGTTACTCACTGCCAACCTTGGTTAACTCAACCAGCCTTATCACCATCATGGCGACGAGAGCCCAGGCCAATGCAATACCCACCTATCGGCTACGCGTGGCGGATACCGATCCCTTCTTGCCGATGGCGGCGGTGGGTGTGTTCAACGTGCCAGTGAGCGTGGGAGATAATGTCATTGAGGTGAAGGTGACGGCTCAGAATGGCTCGTCGAAGATTTATACCATCAATGTGGCTCGCTCGGCCCCGCTTGTGCCGAATCTCACCTTCGACAAGCCCAGCGGATGGTCGGATAAGATCATCGTCTCCAGCGCGACAGGCACCCGTATGGATGCCTCGCCGATACCCGCGAATACGCCGTTGTATGTGGACTTCGCCCCGCAAAACAATGGCACCGCGACCGTTGCTGGAGGTTGGCACGCCAAGATATATGTCGATAACGAGGAGAGGTGGGACGAGACGATGGCATCCAGTCTGCCCGCTGGCTTTGTTAATCTCAATATCAACGACCGCTCCATCGGGCAGATCACCACGGCGGGCTCACACGTCATCAAAGTCGTGCTCGATACGGGCAACAACGTCACAGAGGCGGATGAGTCGATCGCCGACAATGTGTTCGAGAAGACCATCAATGTCGTGCTGACACCGCAGACGACGGCCCAATCGAGCGCGTTCGTGGGCGATCTGATCATCGCTCCAACGGCGGGGCAGACTCATGTTCATAACAACAACGGTTGGGACATCACCGCGGGCAGCAGTCAGATCGGGCAATTCGGCACAGGCGTCATGAACCAGACGGCGGGGCTGCACCGCACGGGGAATCTTTTGATCACGATGAACTCCGGTGCCTCGGGGACATACAATCATACCTCGGGCGCAGTCGTAGTGAATAGCGGCGGCACCTCCTACATCGGCGTGGCCGATGGGGCCACGGGCACCTATGATCAGTCAAGCGGCACGCATACGACACCGCAGATGTGGGTCGGTGTGGGCACCAGTGCTATAGGACTCTATCGCCAACGTGGCGGCGTGCTGAATGTGGCGGGCGGGCTATCTGTGGGGCGCGGTGGCGAGGGCACCTTCGAGCAAATTTCTGGGTCTGCGTATGTTGCGCCGCTGACGGTGGGTGATCTCATATCGGCGAGGGGCAGCTATATCATGGCGGACGGGTACCTTGAAACGAGCAACTCTATCGTTGGTCATTTGGGACACGGTACCTTTTCCCAAACGGGAGGCTATCATTCCGTGACGGGGGCGCTGTGGGTAGCGGATCAAGCAGGTGGCAAAGGCGACTATGTTATGAGCGGCAGCGATTCATCATTGAGAACCGGGAATACGGTGGTTGGGCTCAATGGCGCTGGCACTTTCATGCAGAATGACGGTGCTTGTTCCGCGACGAATGCCTATGTGGGGTTTAATCCTGGCGTCACTGGCGTGTACACCCTCCAGTCGGGATATCTCCAAGTGAGCAACTCATTGGTCATCGGTCATGATGGCCTCGGCACGTTTAAGCAATCGGGGGGCTATGTGCAGACTCCTAACAACTCGCCTATTGTCGGGCACAATGCGGGCTCAGTGGGTCTTTATGAGATGACGGGTGGGACTCTCAACACGCCGACAGCTCCGCTCTATGTGGGGTTGAATGGGCAGGGCACCTTCATTCAGACAGGCGGCTCTGTGACGGCGGATCATCTGCGCGTGGGCTGGAATGCCTCGGGGCATTACGAGCTACGCGCAGGCGCTTCGTTGCGGGTGGAGAGCAGCGTGGAACCTGAGTATATCGGTTACAATGGCTCGGGTACCTTCATTCAATCCGGGGGCAGCAATGATATAATGAACCAGGATCTGGTGCTCGGTTACAATCCTGGCTCCAGCGGCAGCTACACCATCAGCGGGGGTTCCTTATGGGGGCGTAATCTCATCCTTGGAAAGCAAGGCACGGGCGGACTACATGTGCAGGGAGGGACGTTAGGTTTTATGAACCTCTCCACGGGTGCGGGAGTCGGAACAGTAAATTTCGAGCAAGGCAGCATCTACACGGCTGGCACCTCGCTGAACCTTGGGGCGGCTGGCTTGGTCGTCGGCGATGGCAGTCACCTTGCCCAGCTTTTCTTCAACACAGGCACACACGCCATCACCAATGGCGTGCATGTGAGCACTGGCAGTGAATTATACTTGCTGAGCAATGCCTCGGCTGCGGGCACGGCGGTATCTCTGGAAGGCGGCACGCTTTACGGCGGTGGGGCCATCGGCAAACTCCAGACAACGGCAGGCTCTGCGGTTCGGTTGATGAGCGGGTATGCGGCGGCGTTCGAGACACTGGCCACTGGCCATGCAACGCTGGACTCATCCTCAAGCCTCCATGTGCGAGTCGCGACCACGGGTAGCGATCAAATCCAGACAACGGGCAGTGTCACCCTGAATGAGGCGGGCTTGGTCATCACCGTGGAAAATGCTTTATCCGTGGGCCAGCAGATCGTGCTCTGGAGCAACGACGGCGCAGACCCCATTGGCGGGACTTTTTCCAGTCTGCCTGAAGGGGCACTGGTGAGTCTGGTCAAATATGGTTCGCCAGTCGCCACCTACTTGGCTCAGATATCCTATGTCGGTGGCACTGATGGCAATGACGTGGTGTTGCGGGTCGTCGATGGGCAGAGTTCATTGCTTACAGGTCTTGCAGCCTCGACGGGCGGCACTGCGATAACCTATGCACCCAGCTTCGTGGGCACTCACGGCACTTACGCGACAACCGTCCCGATCACCACGGAAAGCCTCACACTGCGCCCCACTGCGGCAGAGCGGGCAGCAACAATTGAGATCAACGGCGTGGTGGTGAAGTCGGGACAAAACAGTGCTGACATCCGGCTTAACTACGGGGAGAACAGCATTGCCGTGATTGTCACTTCGCCCGACGGCAGCTACCGGAGTAGCTATGAATTGATTGTCCAGCGCAGTGCACCGCGTTTGGTAGTGCTGGATTCCAATGGCAACACATTGAACAGCGGCTTGCCACGTTTCATTCTGCCCGACACCCCCGTTGGCGCTGAGGGAGAATACACCTTCATCATCAGAAATGATGGGGACATGCCACTCTCTGGAATTGATGTGAGCGGCATGGCTTTTTCACTGACGAGCATTTTCTGGCTGGAGACCAGCAGTACCGCCAGCAGCCTCCAGCCGGGGCAAACGACCAGCTTCAAGCTACGCTGGAATCCCAACAATGATGGGCCAAGTGTGGCGAGTGTACGAATCTTCAGTAACGATCCATCAAGCTCCTATTTCAGTCTCGCAGTGACGGTAAATGGGGGCCGCAGTGTGTTGTTTGCTTCAGCAGCGTCATCCCAACTGGAAAACGCTGTGGCGATCACTGTGCCCATCCGCCTTTCTTCTCCGTGTGAATATGCCTTTTCGGTGCCCATCAGCTATGAAGGCACCGCCACGTATGGAAAGGACTACAGCGCCAGCACCACGATGTTGCGTTTTGCAGCAGGGACAACCACCGCAAATCTGATCGTCACCCTAAAGGAAGATGCGCTAATTGAGGGAGCGGAGACTGTGATCATTAACCTTGGCACACCGAATATCTCACTTGTCGCTCTGGGGTCGCCCCCACAGTTCTCTCTTACCATCCTCGAAGATGATGTGGTGCCTGTGATAGACCCTATGCCCGCGAGCAAGATCGTTGCCGTCGGCAATGCGGTGAGTCTCTCCTCCGGGGCGACGGGCAGCGCTCCAGTGACGCTCCAGTGGAAGAAAAACGGCACCGCAGTCCCCAACGCCACAGGCAACACCCTCAGCCTACTGACCACAGCGCTCGCTGATGGCGGTGCCTATACCATGACGGCCACCAACACTCGTGGCGCAGTGACAAGCACAGCGGCCCAACTTGCCGTGGTGGATGCAGCTCCAAGCATCGTACGCGCCAATCCTGGCAGCAGTGCGGTGATGACAGTCAACGCCACTGGCAACTCTTTGAGCTACCGCTGGAAGAAGGAAAGCACGGACTTGACCAACTCCACCCGCAGCACGGGCGTAACCACCAAGACGCTGACGGTGAAGAACCTTACCCAGGCGGATGTCGGCAACTACAGTTGCGTCGTAACTGGCCCAGGCGGCTCCATTGAAACGGGTGCCCGCGAGCTGCAAGTGCCCACAACGCTGCCCGTGCCGCTGGCCCTGGATTTCCCCGACGTGGTGCTGGGAAATGCCTATTCCTACCAGATCCCGTTCGATACGGCGGCTGCCAGTGCGCCAACGGCCTTCACCTGCACAGGATTGCCCGCTGGCTTGAAGCTTGATGGGAAGTCAGGCCTCGTCACGGGCAAGCCCACCGTCCCGGGCACCTTCATCATCAAAGTGTCGCTCTCCAATTCCGGTGGCACTGTCGCAACCCCACCCGACACCATGCAAGTGCTGCCCTTCCCCGCAGGCTGCTTTGGCACCTATGTCGGCCTGCTGGGCCGACATGCCGCGATCAATGGCAGCCTCGGCGGGCGCATCGACATCACTACCACCGTGATAGGCGGCTACACCGGCACGCTGAAACTTGGTGCAAACAGCTACGCTCTCGCTGGAACCCTCACCACAGACAAAACGCCCAATGCTCATCCTTTGGCGCAAATCATCATCTCCCGAACGGGTGCCAGCACCATCACTCTTGCGCTCGACTTCGAGCCCGATACTAATGACCTGCGCGGCAGCGTGAGCATCGCTGGCGATGCCAACCCCGCCTTGCTTGCAGGCTGGCGCATTGTATGGCGCACGACCACCCCGAAGAACCTTGTGGCAGATCAGCTCGGCACTCACAGCTTTAAGCTTGAGCCACAGACACCGGGAGTGGCAAGCGAACCCCAAGGCTACGGCTACGGCACCATCGTCACCACCACAGCGGGTGTCACCACCGTCAGCGGACGCACTGCCGATGGTGGCACGATCCTCGCCACTGGCCTGCTTGGGCCGGATGGCGAAGTGATGGTGTATCAACTGCTCAATACCAATCTCGGCTCGCTCATTGGCAGTGTCGGCATCACCAGCAATGCCAATCACAGCCTGACGGGCACTCTGGATTGGCTGAAGACCCCGGCGGCCGGTACAACACACGACTACAAGGCAGGCTTTGGCCCCCTCGTGCTCAACATGGCGGGCGGTAAATACAGCTACACTGCCCCTGTGCTGGGCTTGCCCGTCACCAATGCCAGCATCAATAACGCTCGGCTTAGTTTCTCAGAGGGAGGCATTGGCCTCTCTGCCACGCAGCCCAATCTAAACTTCCGCATCAGCAGCACGAACACTATCATCCTGCCCGTCGCTGGTAGTATCGCCAACCCTGGCAAAGTATCGTTCACTCTCGTTCCAACCACGGGCAGTTTCAGTGGCAAATTCACGCTCACCGACCTGCTGGGCATCACGCGAGTCGTGAACTACCAGGGCTGGCTCGTGCCCACTGAGGGCAAGGGTTACGGCTGGTTCATGCTGCCTCAGCTCGCCGATCCTACCGCGACTCCGCCCACTTCTGCGTCCACATCCGCCATCTTGTCGGGCCGTGTGGTGCTGGATGCTGCGCTGCCCTGACGGCAGGGTTGATTGCCTTGATTGCAATCTTTGCAGAACTCGCAGATTCAGAACCATCAATCTGTGGAACTGCGCGAGCTACTGAGCCTCACCTTCCTGCTTCCCCTGGGCGGCACTTTCGCCCACACTCGCGGCCTTATGAATAAGCCAACGAAGGGCATCTCCCTGCCAGCCGCCACCTGCATGGTCATCGCCAACATGATCGGCGTGGCCGTCTTCACCAGCGTCGGATTCCAAGTCGCCTCGGTGCCTTCAGCTTGGCCGATCCTCGCGCTGTGGGGCATCGGCGGCGTGCTCTCCCTCTGCGGTGCCTTTTGTTATGCCGAGCTGGTGGCCATGATGCCGCGCTCGGGCGGCGAGTATCATCTGCTGCGCGAGGCCTACCATCCGGTGGTCGGTTTCCTCTCCGGCTGGGTGTCGCTCACGGCGGGCTTTGCCGCGCCCATCGCGCTGGCGGCGATGGCGTTTGGTCGTTATGCCAAGGTGTTTGGTTCGCCCTTCGACGAGGCCGACATGGCCACTGCACTGGTCGCCGTGATCGCGCTCGTTAGCCTTGGCAGCGTGCCGTGGTTGGGCCGGTTTTTAACGGTCTTCACCGTGGTGAAGGTGGTGCTCATCGTCGCTTTCATCGTCGGTGCGGTGGCCTTTGGCGGTGGCACGCACAATGCCTTCACCTTCAAACCAGGCGATGGCGCACTGTTCTGGAAGCCCGAATACGCGGTGTCGCTGGTCTATGTGATGTATGCCTATGAGGGCTGGAACGGCGCGGCCTACGTCGCTGGCGAGGTGGAGAATCCGCAGCGCAATCTACCGCGCGCGCTGCTCTACGGCACTCTCATCGTCACGGTGCTCTACATCGTGGTGAACGCCGTCTTCCTCTGGCGCACACCGTGGGGTGCGATGCTGCTGAAGCCCGAGGCGGCGCTCATTTCGGCCACGGAAATCTTCGGTAGCACGGGCGGTCGCAGCATGGGGTTACTCATTGCCCTGGGCCTTATTTCAACCATGGCCGGTATGGTCTGGGCAGGCTCGCGGGTGAATCAACGCATGGGAGAGGACGTGCCGCTGCTGCGCTGGCTGTCGCTGCGCAATGCCGCCGGGGCACCCTACGTCGCCGTGCTGTTGCAGGCGGCGCTGAGCATCGCCTTCATCCACACGGGCACCTTTGACCAAGTGCTCAAATACGTGGAGTGCCTGCTGCTCATGTCCTCCTGCCTCGCGGTGCTGGGCGTCATCTGGCTGCGCATCACGCGGCCCGACGCACCGCGTCCTTTCCGTGTGCCGCTGTATCCGCTGACGCCACTGCTCTTCGCCGCCATGACGATTTACATGGTCGTGTATCTCGGCCAGCAGCATGTCTCCGAGTTCCTCTGGGGCCTCGCGACACTGGGCGTGGGGCTGGTGATTTATGGCCTCGGGGCATTGCAGCTGCGGACTCGCTGAGCTTCCATCCTCTGCTGAATGTAGTCGTGGGCGATGCTCTGCGCTGCGCCAGCTCGCCCTCTCTCACGCCTGCCCGCACTGGCCACCCGCAACATCACCAACAACATCACCCGCACGGGCACCTACGCTGGCCTCGCCGTCCCTGGCACAGGCAAGGCATCTGGCTACTTCACCCTGCCCGACATGCCCAGCGTCGGTGCGCCACTCATCACGACCCATCCCGTCCAGTCTGGCCTCACCGAGATGGGCTCACCTTGAGCCACTTAGGTTTGTCGGATGCTGTTTTGATGAATGATGAGTTTGTGGAGGAGCAGGCCGCTCATCTCGCCATGTATGCCGTCAGTGACGGTCGGCGGCAATTTACAATCGCCCCATCGAATTCATCCATTTGGACTGACTTCTGCGGCGTGGTTTCACAGCGCGAGCAAGCCTCTATTTTTCGCACTTCACCATCGCAAGGTTGCTACCTTGCCTAGCCATGTGTATGAGGTCCGCCCCCTGGGCCACTGGGGGCGATTGCCATCCCCCTCATGTTCGATTTCCTCCAAGCCCTCCCCGGCCTCCTCCAAGGCTACTCCCAAACCCTTCGCGATGAAGCCGACCGCCTCGCAGAAGACGGTGCCGTGCTCACGCTTGATGTCATCGGCCCAAGACTCGATGCCGAGGTGAAGCTCGATCACGAACTCGTCCACGTCGTGTGGGAGTTTGAAAACGGCGTCTGGGAAGCCGATACTGACTCCAACAATCCCGACATCCAAGACCTCGCGAAATGCCTCGCGCTCGTCTCCGTGAAACGCAACGAAGGCGCAGAGCCCACGGAGGAAATCGTCATCGCTCCAGAGAAATTATTGACCTTCCAGCAGATCCTCGAAGGCCATCTCAACCGCAAGCTCGCCGCCGAAGAAATCGGCTACCTGAGCAAGATCGAAAAGCGCTGGGAACGCGTTGCCAAGACTGGCGAAATCTTCGATCAAGACATTGTCCGCCTTCATCCGAAATGGAGCATTCAGAGCTACGACCCGCTCGCTCTTTGGCCCGATAAACCCGCCTCCTGTCACGAGTTCTGGAACTACATCGCGCTCGCCCTGCACGAGCGCGGCCTCCCCTTCCCCGGCTTCCTCAAGCCCGCCACCGACATCCGCGCCACACGCGAAAAATTGCGTTCCTGGCGAGCCAGCCGCAGCGTGCCGCATTGGGTCGAGCGCATCCAACGCCTCATCGCCTACAAGCCCAAGCCACCCGCGCCACGCCCCATCACCGCCTGTCGCCTGCTCATCACCACCAGCGAGGCCAAGCTGCAAGTCCATGACTCCAGCACCAACGCCTTCCACACCATCGCACCCACCGAGATGGCCACGCTGCGCGCCGACCACGCACGCGGCGGCTGCGCCTCGCTCGGTGCCGCGTCCGAGTTGCTGCTCTCCTCCTGCTTCCTGCAAATGCAGGCTGCGGCAGAGGACACCTTCCGCCTCGATAGCGAACAGCAGACCGCTTGGCTCGCCACCATGTTTGGCAAAGTCTCACTCAACGACAAACTCATCACCCTCGATGAAACTCCCTTCAACCGCAGTGCCGAGCCTCTGCGCTGGATCGCTGAAGAAGCCAACGAAGGTGCCAGCATCGCGCTGAAACTCGTGCTGCCCGATGGCGGCCCGTTGCCCCTGCCAATGCGCGTGCTCTCGGGCGATACCATGCTCTATCTCTCCGGCGACACCGTCTTCCCCGGCCCGCAGTGGTTCGGCGAAGAGACCGCCGTGGAACCGCAGATCGAGATACCCCTCGCCGCGCTGAGTTCCTCCGAAGGCATCGCCTTCATTGAGCAACTCGGAGCCCCGTTGCCCGCCTCGCTCGAAGCCCGCATCCGTCGCGAAAAACTCGAAGTCGAGATCATCGCCAAGTGCGCCCGCAATACTGGCGGCAGCACCCAGCACGCCCACTTCATCGCCCAAGCAAGCACCGCCGATGGTCGCCACACCGAGATCCTACGCGGCGACCGCTGGCACCCCGATGTCACTGCCGAGCGCGAAGAAGGCACCATCATCGTGCTCGACCGCAGCGAACTCTATGCCGTGCCCGCCATCCTCGACGGCATGAAAGCCACCTTCGATGCCGACCTTGATGTCTTCCGCTCACGCATGACGCGCGCCTTCCCCGAGACCTTCTACGCCTGGGCCACCGCCTTGCCATCAACGGTCAAATTCGCCCCCGACAACGAGTTAAACAGCATCCTCGCCGACCCGCTCATCGCCCGCGTACGCATCGAGGCTACGCAATCCAGCAGCATCGACTGGTTCGACCTGCGTGTCGTCTTCGACGTCGAAGGCGTTGATTTAAAACCTGCCGACATCCGCCGTCTCATCAGCGCCAAGGGCGGCTTCGTGAAGCTCGCCGACGGCACCTGGCGTCGCGTCAAAATCGAACTCAGCGACGACCAAAAAGAAATGGTCGAAGCCATGGGCATCGACTTGAACGACCTCGAAGACAGCGAGCATCGCGTCCACTGGCGCAACCTCGTCGGCCAGCGCGGAGCCGAGATCATGAACGCCGAGCAGTGGATGCTGCTGCAAGAGCGCATGGCCAAGATCGAACTCGACATCAAGCCCGATGTCCCCGCCGAACTGACCTACACCCTCCGCCCCTACCAAGTCGAAGGCTACCAGTTCCTCAGCTACCTCACCGTCAACAACTTCGGCGGCATCCTCGCCGACGACATGGGCCTCGGCAAAACCGTGCAAACCATCGCGTGGATTTTGTGGCTGCGCGCAAGATGGAGCCAAAGTGGGACAGGCATCCTGCCTGTCACCAGTAACTCGGGCATCCTGCCCGACACAACAAACATCGTGTCCGCTCCCATCGAAGCCCCGGTTCCCGCAGCCAAAAAGGCCGCAAAGAAAGCCACCAAGAAACAGCTCGCAGCCAACGCAGCAGCAGCAGTCGAGGCTCCATGCACCAGCACCGACCTCGTGCTCCCCCCTTGTAACTCCCTCATCCCCCCAACGATCGTCGTCTGCCCCAAATCCGTCCTCGACGTCTGGGCGCTAGAGTTCCTCAAAGCCTCCCCCGGACTCCGCGTCCAAGTCCTGCACGACAAAGACGAACTCGAAATTGAGCGCCTCCACGGCGACCTCGACGTGCTCGTGCTCAACTACGCCCAGCTCCGCGCCTGTGCCGAGCCGCTCAGCACCATCACTTTCCTCGCCGCCATTCTCGATGAAGGCCAGCACATCAAAAACCCCGACAGCAAAGCCGCCAAAGCCGCCTGCGATGTGAAGGCCCACAACCGCCTCGTCCTCACCGGCACCCCGTTGGAAAACAAGCTCCTCGACCTCTGGAGCCTCATGACCTTCGCCACGCCTGGAGCCCTCGGCGACCGCAGCTACTTCCACAAACACTTCGACCGGCGCAAAGACGAGCGCGCCGCCCAGCGCCTCAGCGCCCGGCTGCGCCCCTTCATCCTGCGCCGCACCAAAGGGCAGGTCGCCCGCGACCTACCCCCGCGCACCGAGGAAGCCCTCATCTGCGAAATGAGCGGCGTACAGGAAAAAATGTATCAGGACGAACTCGCCCGCGTGCAGAACATGGTGCTCAGCGCCGCCGGCACCGACGCCCTCGCCAAGCGCCGCTTCGCCATCCTGCAAGCCCTCACCCGCCTCCGCCAAATCTGCTGCCACCCCGCGCTCGTGCAGAAGGATTTGGAAGTCAAAGAAGGCGACAGCGCCAAGCTCACCGCCGCCCTCGAACTCATCGAACAGCTCCACGAAGAAGGCCACAAGGTCCTCTTCTTCAGCCAGTTCGTCAGCATGTTGAAAATTGTTCGCGAGCGCCTCGACGCCATGAACCTCCCCTACCACTGGCTCACCGGAGCCAGCGACAACCGCGCCGAAATCGTCCGAGGCTTCCAGGAAGACACCAACGCCAGCGTCTTCCTCATCAGCCTCAAAGCCGGCGGCAGCGGCTTAAACTTAACCGCCGCCAGCTACGTCATCCTCTACGACCCCTGGTGGAATCCAGCGGTAGAAAACCAAGCCATCGACCGCGCCCACCGCATCGGCCAAACCCAGCCCGTCATCGCCTACCGCATCCTCACCAAGAACACCATCGAGGAAAAAATCATGACCCTGCAGCAGCAAAAGCAAATGCTCAGCAGCGACATCCTTGGCGAAAGCAGCTTCGCGCAGACCCTGCAAGCGGAGGACTTCGAGTTCCTCCTGGGCATCGAGAAGGATCGCACCCGCAAGGAGCAAAGCGACGAGGAAGATTGAGCCCACAAAACGTAGGGCAGATCGTCTTGCTCACGCAGCCGTAGCCCCATTGCGCCAAGCTTGCACACTGCACTTCAAGCAGCGACACTCCGCGCATGGGACTCCCCGCCACCAAGTTCTACACTATTCCCGAGTACCTCGCTCTCGAAGCCACCACGGGTCAAAAGCACGAGTATCACGATGGCGTTGTCACCGCGATGGCAGGCGGATCACCAGCGCATTCATTTGTCGCTGGCGGAATCCTCGGCGAGCTGCGCAATCACTTGAAAGGCAAGCCCTGCAAACCCTTTGGCAGTGATCTCAAAGTGAAAGCCGGAGGCAAAGTCCACTACCCCGATGCCGCTGTGGTGTGCCCACCCATGGCTTGCGATCCCGACGTAACGGATGCCGTGACGAATCCTGCCGTTATTTTCGAGGTCATCTCCGATTCCACAGAGCGCTATGATCGTGGAGCAAAGTTTGGCTTTTACCGCCAGAACCCCGACATGACAAACTACGTACTTGTTTCAGCCGAGCGCATCTATGCCGAGCATTACAGCCGCGCTGAAGGCGACAAGTGGAACCTCGAATTCCTCGGCCCAGGCAGTCTTCTGAACCTGCCAAAGGTCGGCTGCGCAATTGTCATTGATGCCTTTTATGAAGGCAATGAGATGCTCATAGCCCCCCTCGCCTAAATCCATCGAAGCAGCTAGTCACAGCACTTTGATCAATGAGGCAGCTGCGAGGCTAGGCTCTATTCTTTTCCCGCCTTGCCCTCACCAAAGCCACTCGCTACACTCTGCGTCCTTTCCGCCCCCGTATGAACTTCACTCGTCTTGCGCTTTTTGTCCTAACCCTTGCTTGTGGGCTCTCCAGCCTACACGCTCAAGTCGTCGTCGGCGGCGGTGGCCTCGCCGAGCATTACTTGCGCGGCTTCACCATGAACAGCGAGGCCGAGCGCCAAGCCCAAGCAGGCAACCTCCCAGGAGCCAAAGAACTCTACACCCAGGCCCTCGTCATCCTCGACGACCTTGTTAAAATCGACCCCACGTATCAGCCTAGCGTCCTGGCCTACCGACGTGGCAAGATCGCCGACGCACTCGCCACGGTGAATGCCAAGCTCGCCGCCCCAGCGCCCGCGCCCGCTCCACCCCCGGCACCATCGACGCTCGTCCCACCACTGCCCAGTGGCGTCGCCATGCCTGCGCCGCTTCCAGGATTTAGCCCTGCTCCAGCCGCTGCCGCGCCCGCTGCCCCCGCTTCGCTCGACGACTACCTCAACGGCATCAAAGCCGCCGTGCAGCAGCAACTCCAGGCCTCCCAGCAGCAGCAGACTGAACTCTATGCCAAAGTCGGCCAGTACCAACTCGGCTACGAGACCGCTCTGAAACAACGCGACGAACTCGCCAACAACTACCAGACCCTCTCCGGCACCGCCATCGCACAGCAGTCCAAGATCAAAGAACTCGAAACCTCCGTCGCCAATGGAGCTGCCACTAAGGCCGAACTCGAAGCCAGCAAAAAGACCCTGGTCGAAACCAACGAAGCCCTCACCGAAGCCAAGGAACGCCTCGGCAAAGTCGAAAAAGGCATCATGGATCAGAGCAAGCAGTTGATGGAAAGCGCCATGAAACTCGCCACAGCCGAGCGCGAGCGCGATACCCTCGCGAAAGAAAAAGCCGCAGCCATCGCCGAGCGCGATCTGCTTTCCAAAGACAAGACCATCGCCATCGCCGAGCGCGACAAAGCCAATGCTGAGCGAGACCGACTCTCCAAAGAGCGCAACGCAATCAGCCTGAAGCTGCTCGGACTTCAAGCCCAATACGACGCGCTAAAAAATACCCCACCGACGACGACAAAAATGGCCAACGCCTCGACCGAGATGAAGGCTCTCATCGCTGAAAATGAGCGCCTCAAAAAAGCCCTCGATACCGCTCGCCTACAAGTGGAGAGCCTCAAAGGCGACATCACCCGCAAAGACGTGGAAATCGACCAACTCAAAGGCTCACTCACCAAGATCCAAGGCGAGCTAACCGCGCTAAAAAAAGAAAACGCCAGCTATGCCGCCCAAGTCTCCGACTTGACCCTTCAGCTCAAAGACATCAAAGCCAAAGCCGATGTCGCTGCGACCAAGGCACCTGCCAAAGAAGTGCCCCAACTCAAAGAAGAGAACGACCTCCTCAAGAACATCATCCAGCGCCAACTCCGCCAGCAGGCACGCCAGCAAACCACCAAAACCCTTGTCATCGGCCAACTACAAAAAATGGGCGACGATGCCAAAGGCCTCGTCGATGAAGTCGAGCAACTCGGCGGCGTACGCATCACCCTCTCACCCGCCGAGCAGAAGCTCTTCACCGCTCCTGAGTTGAAGGAATTCCTCAGCACAGGCGGCATCCAGTCCACCTTCGTCGCCAAGAGCGAAGCCCCCGTCACCACCCCTGGCGCAGCGGCTTCCGTCACGCCCCTCAACGGTGCTGCCGCCCTCGACGCCCTGTTAAACAAAGGCAACACCGCCCTCGCCAACGGCAAGCTTGCCGACGCCGCCACCGCCTACCAAGACGCCCTGCGCGCCGACCCCAAGAACCCATCCGCCTTCGCTGGTCTCGCTTGGACACGCCTTCAGCAAGGCAGCCTGGACGAAGCCGAAGCCACGCTGAACAAGTCGCTCACCATCGACGCCAACAACGCCACAGCCCACTACATGCTCGGCGTCACCTACTTCCGCCGCGACAAAACCAACGAGGCCATGAAGGCCTTTGAAAAGAGCCTCGCCCTGGACGCCAAAAACGCCAAAGCACGCCACTACCTCGGCATCATCGCCACCAAACAAGGCCTGCTGGAACGCGCCGAACGCGAATTCAAAACCTCCCTCGCCATCGACCCCACGTATGCCGAAGGCTACTTCAACCTCGCCGTCCTCTACGTCACCTGGGATCCACCCAAGTGGGACGACGCCAAGAAAAATTACAGCGAGGCCGTCAAAAAAGGCCTCAAGCCCGATGCCAATCTGGAAAAGATTTTGAATGGCGCGGCAGTGTCCGCACGCTGAAGCAAGGCGGTAAAAGCATGGCTCAATGCTCGTTTCGCAGACGAGCAGCGTCGCGTTCTGGCGAACGCGCCTACGACGCTTAGCACGGCAGTATAACTTGCCCTCACCCCCACAGGCTCATCTGCATCGTCGGCTCGGTTTTCGCGGCTGCACTGCTCTTCTTTTTTGCTTTCGCTGGCGCGGCGGGGATGCTCGTCGCGGCTGGCACTTCTTTGACGCTGGTGGCGGGTTGGTGGCCGCTTTCCAGTTGCTCCAAAACTTCGCGGGCGCGTTGAATAACGGCTTCCGGAAGGCCTGCCAGTCTCGCGACTTGGATGCCGTAGCTCTTCTCAGCGCTGCCAGCGATGATCTTGCGCAGGAAGATGATCTGCTGGTTCCACTCCTTCACCGCGACGTTGTAGTTTTTCACGGCGGAGCGGCTTTGCGCGAGGGCTGTTAACTCATGGTAGTGAGTCGCGAATAGGGTGCGTGCGCCGATTTTATCATGCAGGTACTCGGCCACGCTCCAGGCGATGCTGAGGCCGTCGAAGGTGCTGGTGCCTCTACCGATTTCATCAAGAATGACGAGGCTGCGCTCGGTGCTGTTGTTGAGGATGAGCGCGGTCTCGTTCATCTCTACCATGAAGGTGCTCTGGCCGCGCGCGATGTCGTCGCTGGCGCCGATGCGGGTGAAGATGCGATCCACCACGCCGACTTCAGCGCTGGTGGCAGGCAGGTAGCTACCGATTTGCGCCATCAAGGTGAGTAGCGCGACCTGGCGTAGGTAGGTGCTCTTGCCGGCCATGTTGGGGCCGGTGATGATGAGCAGGCGGTTGTCCTTGGGCTCCAGGGTGATGTCGTTGGGCACGAAGCGATCTCCACCGCTGAGGCTCTGATCGAGCACGGGATGGCGGCCTTCGCGGATGAACAGGTTGCGCGTGTCGTTGAGCAGCGGACGGGTGTAATGGTAGAGTCGCGCGGTCTCGGCGAGGGCGCACAACACATCGAGATGGGCGAGGGCTTCGGCGGTTTCTTGGATGGGCACGAGGTGCTCCAGCACCTTGCTGCGCAGGGCGATGAATTCCTCGTATTCGAGCGCCTTGCTGCGCTCTTCGGCACCAAGGATTTTGTCTTCCATGCGCTTCAGCTCATCGGTGATGAAGCGCTCGCCATTGGCGGTGGTTTGCTTGCGATGGTACTCGGGCGGCACGTTGCCGAGGTTGCTGCTGGTGATCTCGATGAAGTAGCCAAAGACCGCGTTGTATTTGATCTTGAGGCTCTTGATGCCCGTGCGCTCGATCTCGCGATTTTGCATGTCGGCGATCCACTGCCTGCCCAGGGTAGAGGCGCTGCGCAGCTCGTCGAGCGCAGGGTTGTGGCCTTCGCGGAAGATGCCGCCTTCTTTGATGTGAATGGGGGGCTCATCGACAATGCAATGCGCGATGTGATCGGCGATGGGAGCAAGGTCGTGCAGGCTGGATTGAAGCGTGGTGAGCAGCGCGGATGTGCTGCCCTCACCGATGCCCGGCACGCCGTGGAAACCAGTCCCGCTGGCAAGCAGCGAGAGCGTCTGCCGCACCCCTGGCACGACTTCCAGACTGGTCGCCAGCGTCTGCAAATCACGGGCATTGCCGCTGCCTTGGCTGAGCCTGCCGCTGGTGCGTTCGAGGTCGCGTACGTCTTTTAAAAGGGTGCGCAGTTGGCCCAGCACGATGGGCTCCTGGAGCATCGCAGCGAGGACATCCTGGCGCTCGATGAGGCGTGGCACATCACGCAGCGGATGCAGCACCCAGTGCCTGAGTTTGCGAGCACCCATCGGCGTGCAAGTGCGATCCAGAGAGGAGAGCAGCGTGTGCTGATTGCCCGCGCCACCACCCGTGCGGCTGGTGACGAGTTCGAGATGCAATTGGCTGGCGGCGTCGATCAAAACCGTGTCGCTGGCAGAGGCCACGCGCAGCCTGCGGATATGCTCAACACTGCGCCGAAGCTGGAACTGTAAGTATTGTAGTATGGCCCCGGCAGCGCTGATCGCCGGCATCATGTGGCCGCAGCCAAAGCCATCCATGGACTGCACTTTGAAATGCGTCGTCAGCGCATGGATGGCTTGATCGTGGAGGAACAAATAGCTCTCGATGGCGAGGCCCGCCGCAGGGCGTCCGAGCGCGGCGAAGAGATCCTTTTGCTCTTCATTATAGAGCAGCTCGCTGGGCATCACGCGCTGGAGTTCATCGGCCAGTTCCGCAGTGTCGGTGAATTCGCTGACTTCAAATTCGCCCGTGGTGTGATCGACAATGGCAAGGCCGAGGCGCTTGCCCTCACGGAGGATGGCGGCCAGGTAATTGGGACGATTGCTTTCGAGCAAATTCAGATCGCTGACGGTGCCTGCGCTGATGATTTGCGAGATCTCGCGGTTGACGAGTTTGCCGGGCATGGCGACCTCGGTCTGCTCGCCGATGGCGACGCGTTTGCCCGCTTGGATGAGCTTGGCGATGTAGCCCTGCGCGGCGTGGTGGGGCACGCCGCTCATGGGGATGCCGTTGCGCTTGGTGAGGGCCACATTGAGCAGAGGCGAGGCGATCTTTGCATCCTCAAAGAACATCTCATAAAAGTCGCCCAGGCGGAACATCAGCAGCACATCCTCGGGCAGCTCGCGACGCATCGCGAGGTACTGCTTCATCATGGGTGTGGCGGTGCTGGCTTCGGCGGACATCGGGGGTGCGCAGTCTATGCCGCAACGGGGAATGTAAAGGCTGAGATGTATCCGCAGGCGGGCGTCGATTGCTTGAAGCAGCGCCCCCCTTGCGAGCAAACCGCTCCCGCTCAGGCCTTCGCGATCAAGAAATCATCACCTGCACGAACGGCAGTACTTCCAAGTAGAGCGTGGTGCCACCGAGGCGGCTCATCTGCTCGGCGATGAGGCCCGCGTCGTCGTTCACATCGGCGGGCTGGATATCCTCGCGGCTGCGCTGCGGGCAGCAGACGCTGGCGCGGATGAAGGTGCTGGCGGGGTCGCGGCGAATGGTGAGCGAGACGGTGGGGCCAGTGAGTTCCAGAGCTTGCAGCGGCGAGCCTGCACTGCCTTCCACGAGGCATAGCGCAATGGGCGGGCAGCCGTCACGAGCGAGGGTCTGCGAGCTGCATTCTCCGATGCCGCAGCCGAGTTGCTTGGCGATCCACGCGGCGATCATGATGGCACTCATTTTGTTGCCAGGGGCGTGGGTGACGGTGAGGGCGCTGATGTGGTGCAGCTCCGCGAGTAGCGCCGCATCCTGGCTGGCGCTGGCGAGCGCGGTGCGCATGAAGTGGGAGCGCATCCAACTGAGGTCGCTAAGGATGAAGCGCGAGGTGCGGCTCGTGCGCGCCTCCAGCAGCCGGGCAAAACTTTGCGCCGGGTCGGCCCACTGGCTGCTGTCGATGATGAGCGAGTCGATGACGCTGTAAAGACGCTCGTCGAGACGGGCGGTCAACTCACCCTGCCAGAGGACGATGAGCGGCAAATCGGAGTCGAGATGGCGAAAGATGAGATTGCGCACTTCATCCGCGCCTGCGCCTTCCAGGATGAAGGAGAGCTGCTCGCAGCAGACAGAGCGCTTGCCCTCATAAAGCTGGCAATGAGCGGTGACCCAAGCGCGGGGCTGCGCGGGGGAAGCGACAGCTTCATTGAGAATCAGAATGGCGCGGCAGGAATGCTCGCTGGTGAGGTCGCGGAGGAGCTGGGTGTTGCGCTCCAGCGAGGTGGGGTCCTCGCTGTAAATGACGAAGTTCATCAATGAAGCGCGAGTCTTCCCTGCCTCGTCAGCCCAGAGCGCACGCAGGGCTTTGGTGACTTGGGGCAAGGGGACTTCCTGGCCGAGCATAGCGGTATCGAGTAGAGGCATCGGGCAAGTAAGGCGGAAATCGTCATTCCTGAAATCCTAATTCCCGAATTCAGCTTTTGCGTCGATCACTCGCCCATGCTCTGGCATCTTCCTCGCTCCACTCTCGACCTTACGCATCGCGGCCTTGTCATGGGGATTGTCAATGTCACGCCGGACTCGTTCTCGGATGGGGGGCAGTATTTTGATGCGCAGCAGGCGGTGGAGCACGGGTTAAAGCTTATCGCCGAGGGCGCGGATATTCTCGATGTGGGTGGTGAATCCACGCGGCCTGGGGCGGTGCCTGTGGGCGAGGAGGAAGAACTGCGGCGGGTGCTGCCGGTGATCGCAGGGTTGCGTGAGCGGACGCAGGTGGTGATCTCGGTGGATACCTTCAAGCCGCGTGTGGCTGAGGCAGCGATGGCGGCGGGGGCGGATGTGATCAACGACATCAGCGGCTTCCGCGATGGGCGCATGGTGGAGGTGGCGGTGGCTACGCGAGCGGGGCTGGTGATGATGCACATGCAGGGCGTGCCACGCACAATGCAGGCTCGTCCCGGCTACACGGATGTGGTGGCCGAGGTCGCGAGTTTTTTCACTGAGCAGCTCGCGGTGTTGGCGACGGCAGGGGTCAACCCAGAGCGTGTGGTGCTGGATCCTGGCATCGGGTTTGGCAAGGCGCTGGAGCACAATCTGGCGCTGCTGCGCTCGCTGCCGCAACTGAGTCTGCTAGGCCGTCCGCTGCTGGTCGGGGTGTCGCGCAAGTCGATGATCGGCCACTTGCTCGGCAGCATGGCGATGGAGGATCGTATGTGGCCTACGGTGGCGCTAACGGCCTACGCACGGGAGCATGGTGCACACCTCGTGCGCGTGCATGAGGTGAAGCCCAATGTGGAGGCCATGAGGATGATCGAAGCGGTGATGAAGCCGAAGTCGTGAGCGATTACATCCGCGCCAGCAGCCATCCGGCCAGCTCGGCGATTTTGATGCGATGCTGCACGCCGCCATCGCGCTCGCGCACGGTCACGGTGTCCAGCAGTTCATCACCCTTCTCGCCGAGGGTTTCGAAGTCGATGGTCACACCGAAGGGCGTGCCCACCTCATCCTGCCGGGCGTAGCGGCGGCCAATGGCGGCGCTCTCGTCGTAGAAGCAGTTCATGTGCTTCTTCAGCATCTTGTAAACCTCACGCGCCTTGGCCACGAGGTCGGGCTTGTTCTTCAGCAGCGGGAAGACCCCGCATTTGATCGGTGCGATGCTCGGGTGCAGGCGCAGCACGGTGCGCGTCTCGACCTTGCCATTCACGTCGGCTTTTTGTTCCTCGACGAAAGCATTCGCGATCACGGCCAGCGCCATGCGATCCAGGCCGGCGGAGGGCTCGATGACGTGCGGCACATAGCTGCCCTTGAACAAGCGCTCGAACCACGCGCGCACCTCGGCCTCGGGCTGGGGCGTGCCTTTGGTCTTAGCGGCTTCAGCAGCGAGGCGCTTCTGGATGTGTGCTTCTTTCTCCGCATCGGTGAGCTTGGCGGCGGCGAGTTTGAGTTCTTCGTCGAAAATTTCCTGCGTCTTGCCGCTGTGCTTCATGTGCTGGCTCAGGTCGAACTCACCGCGCGCGGCGATGCCTTCCAACTCCTCCTGACCGAAGGGGAATTTGCACAAGATGTCCACACAAGCGCGGGCGTAGTGGGCGAGGTCATCGGGCGTCTGCCAGTAGTACTCCAGCACGTCGCCAAGGCCGATGCCCTGGTAAAACGCGGTGCGCTGGGCCACCCAGTAGCGGTGCCACATTTCCCAGCCCCAGTCGCCCTGCGGCTCACTGAGATCGGCTCCGTCGTGCCACGGCGCGACCTTGCCATGAATGATCTCCACGGCCTCATCGGGCTTGATGAAAAACTCCAGTTCCATCTGCTCGAACTCACGCGAGCGGAAGGTGAAATTCTTCGGCGTGACCTCGTTGCGGAAGGCCTTGCCGATCTGGCCGATGCCGAAGGGCACCATGACGCGCGACGAGTCGAACACGTTCTTAAATTGCGCAAAGATCGCCTGGGCCGTCTCAGGCCTCAGGTAGGTCACATCGGCCTCGGTCGCGGTGGGGCCGAGGTAGGTGCGCAGCATCAGGTTGAAGGGGCGCGGGTCAGAAAGTTGTGCTCCATTCTCGGCGCTGAATTGGCGAGAATCTTCGACCTTGATCTTCGTCACTTTGCGCAGGCTTGGCTCAGCTAACCCGCGTAGCTTGTAAAAACTGGTAGCGACCTTATCCGCAGACTGCTGTGGTTTACCCTCTGGAGCAAGAATGGTGATTGCTTCTTCGCACTCCAAGCGCTGAGGCAGCTTAGCGAGCGCATCAGCAGCCAGCTTGCTAATGGACGGGGCGATGGCCTTTGTTTTCTCCTTCAAAAAAGCCCTAAATTCTTCAAGGATCTCAGATGCCACCATCGAACTTGGTTTGAAGTGATCACTCACTGACTCATTGTGACGAAGCTCGTTTTGGTTCCAGTCTTCGTAGCCAATCCTCGCAGTTTTGTTGGTTTCATCTGCACCTTGATAAGTATAAGCGACACCACTTTGCGGTTCTACGTGATCGGCACGATAGCGCCTGTTGGTAATTGGGCATTCCACCATCATGTCGGCAAAGGTCTCGACATGGCCGGATGCCTTCCAGATGGCCGGGTGCATGAGGATGCTGGCATCGAGGCCGACGACGTCTTCGCGCTCGCGGGTCATGGTGTTCCACCAGGCGCTGCGCAGGTTGCGTTTCAGCTCCGCGCCGAGAGGGCCGTAGTCCCACACGCCGCCGCAGCCACCGTAGATCTCGCTGCTTTGAAAGATGAAGCCTCGGCGTTTGCACAGGGAGACGATCTTCTCCATGAGCACAATGGGATCAAGGGCAGGCGTGGCGGTGGCAGTGGACATAGGAGCGAACGATGAGATGGGGGTGGCCGAAAAGGGGCCGTGAAGTAGCGGCAAGCGGGCCTTTGGCGCAACTGTTTTGAGGTTGGGAAACTTCAGCAGCTCATCCGTAGGCACGCGCCTATTTCATCGCGCTGTATGACTTGAGGATGGCCATGTTTTCTGCCGTGGTTGAGCCCTTGGTCAGATCGTGATGATGCAGGCCATCGGCACCATAGGACAGCCGTTGATTGTCATCGGTGACGGGCGTGACGCCACGCACATACTCCGCCAGTCCTCGCGAAGTGAGCATGACTCCCGCACTCACTTCGGCCTGCGTGGCTGCACGCGCCGGGGTAACAGCTCGCGCAAAGCCCGGCCACGTCTGCCAGTTCACCTCGCCTTTATTCCCGATGAGGATGCCCTGCTGCAAATGGCCGCTCGCATCGGCGCTCTGTGGGTCAAACCACAGGATGGCATGGGGAAACACCTGCACAAAAGCAGCGGCCACGGCCCGCGCCTGTGACGGGCTGAGCAGGTGAATGGGAAACCACTGCGCCGCGAATCCATCCTGCCGCAGCCTTTGGTGAATGAGGGTGTAGAACTCGACGGAATAGAGCGAGTTACTCCCGGCAAAAAAGGGCGGCATCGGCTCCAAGGTGATGACGTCGTAGTCGCTTGGGCTGCGCCGCATCCAGGCCCGTCCATCCATGACAAACGATGAGACTCGCGGGTCTTTGAGCGCACCGCCATTGGATGCAAACCTATCCGCGAACTGAAACACCGCAGGATTCAAATCGACAACGGTGAGACTCCTCGGCGCTTCATCCAAGACCGCCCGCACCGTTTGCCCCGAGCCAAAACAAATCACCAGTGCATCCAGCGGCTGCGGGTGCAGCAGCATCGGCAGGCGACCCATCGCCGCCATGTAGCCCGTGCTATTTCCCACCTCGCCCGTGGCCGCGTAGCCGTCGATGAAGAGCATCGTAAACCCCTGCCGCGTGCGCACCACCGAGGTCGTCACATCGGGGCCGTTTTGATGGGCGAGAACCTGGTGCTCGCGACGCACAAACGATGTCGGCCCCTGCACGCGCTTGGAGCCGATGCCGGAGTCCGCGCCTTGAGCAATGGCAAACGCTATCGCCGCGAGCACGCCCAACTGCACGCGCAGCGCCCAGGTTTGAATCGCAGGAATCGCTACCACAACGAGGAGCCCACCCGCACACCACGCCGTCTTCACCGGCCCCAGCCAACCGACCAACCACCAGCCTGCGAGCAGGCTGCCGACCACGGCACCGAGTGTATTCACCGAGTACAGCCAAGCCCACTGGCGAGGGGTTTCGCGAGCATCCAGCAGGGCCGGCAGGGAGATACCCAGCAACACGATGGCTGGCCCCATGGCCAGCGAGGCCGCCGCGATGCGGGCAAACATGCGCCAACCGTAATCACCCCCCGCATTAGACCACAGGTCGAAGCGTTCGATGAGTGGCGTGCCGAGCCAGATCGCCACCGCAGCCAAGCACAGGATCACGGGCAGCACCGCCCGAGGACGCGTCACCAGCTTGCTAACAAAGGCACCAAGCCCCAGACCCACGAGGAAACAAAACAGCATCACCGCGAACGAGTCCGAGGTGCTCAGCCATGCGCCTCGCAACAAGCGGAACCACGCCACCTCCAGCGTGAACGTCGCAAAGC
Source organism: Verrucomicrobiota bacterium (assembly GCA_031411235.1). Taxonomy (GTDB): domain Bacteria; phylum Verrucomicrobiota; class Verrucomicrobiia; order Verrucomicrobiales; family Verrucomicrobiaceae; genus JANOAR01. The sequence goes on from JANOAR010000270.1 coordinate 69,747, forward strand.
CCGTCACGGCACAAAAGACCAAGCTCAACGGCAGCGACAACGCAGGCCCTTGGGAACGCGGTGGCGCAGGAGCCGAAGGCATATCAGCGAGCGCACCCGTCTCCCGCCGCGACAAGGCATAGGCCATCGCTACCACCGAGAGATCGACAGCGAAGATGACCCCACCAGAGCCCACTCGACCCAGGCTAGGCAGCAGCAACAAAGCCACCAGCAGCGACCCACAAGCCGCGCCCAGCGTATTGGCCGCATAGAGCCTGGAGAGCGGAGTCGCGGCCTGTTTGGCGATGATCCCGATCAATGGAAACGTGGCCCCCATGAGAAAACACGCAGGCCCCAAAGTTAAGGCCAAAACGAAACCCCCGAAGGAAGTCGCCATGCTCGGCGCAGCGTGATAAACCCACACATCCAACTGCTCCACGACGCCTGTGCTCAGCCTAGGCAACCAAGCCGCGCAGCCGATGCCCAGCTCTAGGCACGCATAGACTCGCCAGGGATTGCCCACCCTGCCCTGCGACCACCGCCGCCCCGCCCATAAGGTACCGCTGGCCATGCCCAGCATCACCGTGGCAACCGTGAGTGCCGCCCCCTGGGCCGAAACCCCGAGCGCGAGCGACAAATCGAGATGCCACAGCACCTGCCATGACAGGGCGGCGGCACCTGCGAGAAAGAGCAAAAGCAAGGGAGCTATTCTTGAGAACATACCCTCTATATCGAACACAGCCCAGGGCATGGCACGCTGAATCAAAGACGGCTGCCACATTTCGCGGCGAGCCACCCGTTTTTCAGGATCAGCACTGTGTTCCCAATCACGATTGGCCCCGCCTCGTCAGCGCCGCTCGCCCGGAGCGCGGCCTCAGCGCTCAGCTAGCACCCAGGCTCTGTTTCACTTGCAGTACACCTCGCCCTTCAGGCCAAGGCACCTAAACTACTAGAAATTGAAACAAGCCTATTTCATATTTCTATTAGTTCCCTTCAATGAATTTTATTTTTTCTTTGAGGAAACTAAATCTTGAAATCTCAAGACCGTTTTAATAAAACGCTGCTCGCATGACCCGTGTAATTCCATTTACCCACGATAAACCCATGAGCACAGCCTCGCTCAACGAGCACGGGGCACGGGGCACGGGGCACGGGGCACGGGGCACGGGGCACGGGGCACGGGGCACGGGGCACGGGGCACGGAAAAACGTCTGGTAAAGCCAGCGTCGTCCAGCCCGCATTCGCGACTTTGCAGCCGATCCATTTCGCGCAGCCAAAGCGGGCACTCGCGCTTCAGAGCCACCTCTGCGCACGGCAAAACAATCGCCTCGCACAACGAAGCAATTGCGCCTCACGACCAAACAATCGCGTCGCAAGGCCAAACAATGGCGTCGCAACAGCAAGCAACGACAGCGCAAGGCCTAGCAATCGCCGCACCTCGCCCAGCAATAGCCCCTCATCATGCGGCAGAGACAGCTCGACGCCCAGCAATGCTCGCTCACGGCCCAGCAATGGCGTCGCAAGGCCAAGCAATCGCGCCTTTGACCCAAAATCACCCCTCCAAGTCTCCTCTGCTCCCTCTCTGAAAGTCTCCCCCTCTCCAAGTCTCCCCTCCCATGAACGCTACCTTCACCAACCGCCTCGACTCCTTCCGCACCACCCTCGCTTACCTCGGCCAGCCAGGAAATACTGCCCTGTGGCATGATAAAGCCCCGGCTCGATTCACCCAACGCGTCACCGACGCCACCGCAGCGGTCACCGCCCTCGCCAGTTTTTGCCAGCAGCAGACCAGCGTCATCACGGGCAACGCCACTGACAAAGACCGTGAGCAGGCCGAGCTGGAATATGCGGCGTATCGCCTAGGTAACGCCGTCGCCGAGTGCTGCCGCGCCACGGGCAACGAAACCGACGCCGCGAAAGCCGACTTCAGCCTCACCCGCTGGCAGCGCATGAGGGATGCCACCCTCTTGCTGAATGCCCAGGAGGTTATCCGCCTCGCCCAGGGACTCAGCGCCGGAGCGAAAAAAGCCACCGCCACCGCCTGCGGCATCACCCCCGAGCGCATCGCCGCCACAGTCAAAGAGGCTGCCGACTTTGAAGCCCTCATCGCAAGCCCTCAGCAAGCCATCGCCGCTCGCAAAGCTTACACTGGCCTGCTGCGCGACCGCTTCAACGCCGTCGAAGCCATCTTCACCAGCCTGGACAACCTCATCGACCAGTTCCCCAGCCTCACCTTCGTCGAAGGTTACAAAGCTAGCCGCCTCACCCGCGACCTCGGCCACGGCCCAGGCAACGCCACCCCCGCGCCTCCAGCCGCCCCAGTGGTAAAATGACCCCACCCAGTCTCCCTCTCTCCAAGTCTCCTCTTCTCAAAGTCTCCCCCTCTGAAAGTCTTCCCCATGAACCCCCACCTCACCCCAGCGCTCGCTTCCCTCCCTTCCTGGCGGCGCTTCGCCCAGCGTGCTTGGTTCGTCCATGCCCTCGTCATCTCGCAGCTCATCCTCCTCCCGGCCCCCACTTCCAGAGCCGTCTGGGTCGAAGTCGATACCGACGGCGATGGTATCTACGACTCAGGTTTCGATGACGGCACCTCGCCACCCACCGAGCCACCGCCCGCTGAGCCCCCACCCTACGAACCTCCGCCGCCACCAGCCGACTCCGATGGCGACCACCTCACCGACGCCCAAGAGACCGACCTCGGCAGCAACCTCTACAACCCCGACAGCGATTACGACGGCATCACCGATGCCGACGAGGTGAACATCACCGACACCAGCCCCACCAGCACGGATAGCGACAACGACGGCGTCACCGACTACAACGCCTTCTACGGCAACTTCCAGGTCAACACCTTCTACGCAGGCGAGGGCTACTCCCCCAGCGACTGGGACGGCGACGGTATCAGCGACCCCAGCGACCCCGATCCCTTCAGCCCCACCAACGATCCCGACAGCGACGGCGACTACCTCCCCGACTCCCAGGATTCCGACCCCGGAGTCTCCTGGCTCTGGAATGACTGGAACCACAACGGCACCAACGATGACGCCGAAAACACCACCAACGACTGGGATGGCGACGGAGTGGCCGACGACAGCGATAGCGATCCCCTCGACGCCTGGCTCTAGAACGACTGGGATCACAACGGCGAGGACGATCAAAACCAAGACAGCGACGGCGACGGCGTCACCGACATCGCCGACTCCACCCCCTTCAACAACACCGTCTGGTGCGACTGGAACGGCAACGACATCAACGACGACGTCGAGGCCGGGCTCATGGACAGCGACAATGACGGCACCACCGACGGCAGCGACAGCGACCCCTGGAATGGCAGCCTGCAAACCGACTGGAACCACAACGGCATCAACGACGAAAACGAAGGCACAGGCAGCGACGACCGCGATGGCGACAGCATCGTCAACGACTTCGACAGCGACCCCGACAACGCCAACCTGCACAACGACTGGAACCGCAACGGCACCGAAGACCAACTCGAAAACCCCACCGACAGCGACAACGACGGCACCCCCGATAACAACGACAGCGACCCCAGCAATGCCAGCTTGTGGAACGACTGGAACCACAACGGCCAAAACGACGACACCGAAAACACCCCAACCGACGGCGATACCGACAGCGATGGCACCCAGGACAGCAACGACAGCGACCCCAGCAATGCCAACCTATGGAACGACTGGAACCGCAACGGACAAAACGACGACACCGAAAACACGCCCGCCACCGATAGCGACAACGATGGAACCGCCGACGGCAACGACAGCGACCCCAGCAACCCCAGCCTATGGAACGACTGGAACCGCAACGGCCAAAACGACCCCGACGAAGGCAGCATCACCGACAGCGATTTCGACGGTTATGCCGACAGTCTCGACACCCACCCCGGCAACGGCAGCTTGTGGAACGACCACAACAACAACGGCACCAACGACGAAAACGAACTCCCACCCGACGCCGACCTCGACGGCATCCCCGATGCCTCGGATCAATACCCCTACGACTTCGACAACGACGCCCTCCCGGACAACCAAGAAGCCCAGCACAACGCCGACCCCGGCCTAGCCGACACCGACAACGACGGCTTAACCGACGCCGAGGAAGTCTATGCCGGCACCCAGTGCAACAACGTCGATAGCGACGGCGACGGCTTAACAGATTATGAGGAACTGAGAACCTACTTCACCAACCCCAATGAATGGACTGCCAGCGGCAAAGGCAACGGTGGAGCCAGCTTAAAAAGTCATCATGGCAAAAACATCGCCAGCACATCCCCCGCAGACAACGCCCCCTCCC
>JANOAR010000271.1:0-12243 GCA_031411235.1 Verrucomicrobiota bacterium
ATGGGTGCGTTGAATTACACCTTGATGCTCATCCAAACTAATAGACACGGAATAACACGGAGGGAATGCCTTTGATGCTGCAAAGCCTGCAAAACCAAGAATCCAAGCACTTTTCCCTTGACGGTGTTTTTTCAGAGAAGGCGATAGTTGATGGAGCCGCCGATGAAGGCGTGATCCTGCAAGAGCGGGAAGATGATGCCACAGGTGTTTTTGCTGCCTTGCTCCCAGCCGCCGCCGTGGATAAAAAGGAGCAAGGGCAAGGGTTTAGCCGGGGCTTTCTCGGGCAGGTATAAGTCGAGGGTTTGCCGCCAGTTGGTGGTGCCTGCGTAATTGAGATCGCGTACGGCTTTGATGCCCTGGGGTGGCTGCGCGGGTGTATCGGCGCGGCTACAGCCGTTGGTGAAAAGCAAGATGAGGGCGAGGCTGAGGTGGCGGTGCATGATGGGCGCGAGGTTAGTGTGATTGCGGCGTGAGTGGCAAGGCTGAAGCGAGATCTTGTTGGAAACTAATGCCTGGGAGGACTCTCGGCGGCGTAGGCAACGGCTCCGTAGCAGCCTGCCCACTCGCCGAGGCTGGCGTGTTGGATGCTGACGCGTTCGCCGTTGGGCCGCCATTCATAAGCGTCGAGATAGTGATCGAGCGAGGGCTGGATGGCGTCCCAAGCATTGGCGATACCGCCGCCGAGGATGACGGTTTGTGGGTCAAAGGCGTTGATCAACGAAGCGATGCAGATGGCTAAGGCTTTGAGCGAATACTGCCATAGAGCCTGTGCTTCAGCATCACCTGCGGCCACGGCAGCGAGGAGGTCGCGTGTCATGGAGAAGCGGCCCGCGCTGCGCAGGGCGAGGGAGGCATTGCCGATGTGATCCTCGATACTGCCGGGCATCCCCACGCAGTCGAGTGGGCCATGCATGTCCACGGTGACGTGGCCCAGGTGTCCGGCTCGGCCTGTGTGGCCTTGGATTAAATGCCCTCCGCTCATGACGGCACCGCCAACGCCTGTACCGAGCGTGAGCATGATAACGTCTTGTTTGCCCTTGGCGGCACCTTGCCATACTTCGCCCAGCAGGGCGGCGTGCGCGTCGTTGAGGCATCTGGCTGGCTGGCTTAATAACTCAGTCCAGATGAGGCCTTCGATGCCTGCGAGCTTGCCGGGCAAATGACGAATGCAGGTGCCATCGCGAGCCGCAAGGCCAGGGGCAGCGATGCCGATGAGGGCTGGGAGACAACCCGCCTCGTGGGTATGTTTTTCAACAAGGCTGCCTACGGCGGCGGCAAAGGCGGGCTGGTGATTTTCGTGCTCGCCATCGCGCGTGGGCAGCAGGGCGGTGGCGAGAAGTTGGCCAGAATGCAGGTCGATGCGGGCGCTCTTTATTTGAGTGCCGCCGAGGTCGATGCCGATGCCATAGTTCATGGTTACTGAGCCCGCTGCTGGTCACGCAAATCGAGCAAGCGCTTCATCACGGGATGCAACTGCCCTGTCCAGGTGGTGGTGCCGAAGGCGTCGTGCAGGGTGAGATACAGCGCATATAGCTCGGCATAGATGGCGTGATTTTCGGGGATGGGGTAGAAGACGAGGTCGCGCGTGGCGGTCATGTTTGACTGGAGCGTGGCGAGGCTGCCATGCCCTGCGGCCACGGCTCCGAAGATGGCGGCACCGAGGGCGCAGGTTTGCTCGCTGCGGCTCACTTTCATGGGCTTGCCGATGATGTCGGCATAGATTTGCATGAGCGTGGCATTCTTGATGGAGAGGCCGCCGGTGTTAATGACTTCGTTGATGGTGACTCCGTATTGCTCGATGCGGCGGATGATGGTGAGGGCTCCGAAAGCAGTGGCTTCAATATAGGCGCGGTAGATCTCATGGGCCTCGGTGTGCAGGGTCTGGCCGAGCAGCAGGCCCGTGAGGCGATGATCGACGAGCACGGTGCGATTGCCGTTGTTCCAATCCAGCGCGAGCAGGCCAGTAGCACCGGGTTTCTGCGCGGACATGGCGCGCTCCATGGTGGTGAATTTCTCGCCGATGCTGCTGCCATAGCTGTCGGGCACGATGTGGTTTACCATCCAGAGGAAGATGTCGCCCACGGCGGACTGCCCGGCCGCGATGCCGTAGTAGCCGGGCAGCACGGAGCCATCGACGATGCCGCAGACGCCGGGAATGTCGGCGAGTGGCTTGGTGTTGGGCGCGATCATCAAGTCGCAGGTGCTGGTGCCGAGAATCTTGGCGATGGTGCCTTCTTTGATGCCTGCGCCTACCGCGCCCATGTGGGCGTCGAAGGCACCCACGGCGATGGCGGTGCCGGGAGCGAGACCGAGGCGGGTGGCCCACTCGGGGCAGAGTTCGCCTGCTTTGGTATCGGCGGTATAAGCCGTATCGAAGAGGCGGTCGCGAAGGTCAGCGAGGTCGGGGTGCAGGGCGGTGAGGAATTCTTTGTCCGGCAGGCCGCCCCATTGGGCGTTGAACATGGCCTTGTGGCCAGAGGCGCAGATGCCTCGTTTCAGCGTGAGCGGGTTGGTATTGCCGCTGAGCACGGCTGGCAGCCAGTCGCAGTGCTCGACGAAGCTGTATGCGGCAGCGAAGACGGTGGGATCGCAGCGACGTAGGCGCAGGATCTTGCTCCACCACCATTCGCTGGAGTAGATGCCGCCACACTTGCTTAAATACTGTGGGCGCATTTTTGCCGCGAGCGAGGTGATCTCGGCGGCTTCCGCGTGGCCCGTGTGGTCTTTCCAAAGCCAGACGTAGGCGTTCAGGTTGTCCTTCCACTCGGGCAATAGCGCGAGCGGAGTGCCTTGTTTATCCACGGGGATGGGCGTGCTACCCGTGGTGTCGATGCCGATGCCGATGACCTGTGCGGGATCAAAGCCAGGGACGTTGGTTTTTGCCTGGGTAAGTGCTCCCTGCACGACAGCGACAAGCCCGTCGAGATAGTCCTGGGGGTTCTGGCGCGCGATATTGGGATCGCGCTCGTCGGTAAGGATGCCAAGCTGGCCCGAGGGATAGGGGAAGACGGTGGAGCCGATCTCGCTGCCGTCACTGAGATCCACGAGGAGGGAGCGGCAGGAGTTGGTGCCGTAGTCGATGCCGAGAGCGTAGAGATTCATGCGGCGGCGATCAAAGTCGTGGGGGGTGGATTTGGCAAATGTTATCCCGATAGGCGAAGCGAGGTAAGTCGCTCGCGGCTATCTTTTTCGGCCCGAGTGAGTCTCATGGATGATACTTTTATTATTTTATGGAAATTTCGTTTGCGCCTAGTTATTCAGTGTGTGAGAGTTCTGAGCGCGAGGGAAACGCTGAATCAGCGATCTCTGGGGCTTGTTTAAATTCATTGTTGGGCTGTGAAGGCTCCGCGCCGTATGTGAGGCGCGGGGCCTTCCTTCTTTGAGGCCTATGATTTTGCGACAGCCCGTTCCCACGCGTGATTTTATGTTAAAACCATAAATATTATTTATTTTAGGATTGTGAATCACTTTAAATAATAATTTCCAGATTAAAGACAAAGAATTTGCAAAGGTGCGTGCCGATTCGTAGAATTGTTATCACACTTGAAAAACTACGTCGTGAATCTTATTGCCCCGTTCCCAACGAAGCCATGAGGAAAATGACGGATCAATAAAGACACTGCCATGTCAACAAACCTCGAAGCCTTTGGCCATTTCCACATCGCTCGTCGCGCCAACGGTGAGCCCGTGGAATTTCAGCGCTCGCCCAAAGAGGTGGTTTTTCTAGCCTTTGACTCCAAAATCAAACGATTGGTCGAGCTACACCTGCTCAAGTCCGGGGAGGCGATGAACGCTACCGAAAAACGCTCGGCACTGGATCGGGCGAAACTGGCGATTCAGGTGAGAGGGCCGAGTTTCATGCGCATCTTTGAGGCTGGGGAGGATGACAGTGTCACCTACTTTGCCGGGAATCTAAATGATGGCGAGTTCGCCGAGGACTACGTCGAGCGTCGTGGTGCGGTGCCCTCGGTGACGGTTTTCTGTCTTGTGCAGCAGTTGCTCGATGATCTGGTGGAACTGCAATCTTGCAGTCGGCTGGTGTCACGGATGAGCTTGGTGAACCCACTGGTGACGACACTTGAGGATACCTTTTTGCATCTTCGGGTAGTGGATTATGGACTCTCCGACAAGGAGCAAGTCGATGGTGAGCAAGGAATGCGCAGGCTTGTCGCGGAGTGCTGCGGGTTGCTCTTTTTGCTCCTCACGGGCCAGCCCTATGAAGGGCAAAACCCTGACCGTTTCCCCGCGCTGACCTGCCTGCCGACCAATCTGCGCACGCATCTACGGGCCTCGCTGGCCGACCCGCTCAATGCCTCGCTCTCGCTTGAAAAGCTGCGCGATGACGTGAAGGAAGCTTACGCGACGCTGGTGAGCAGCATCCAAGTGCGCACCTCGCGCAAGCATCTTGTCGTCACCGATAGCCTCCAACCCCAGTCCAAACTCCAGGACTTACTGCTGGAGAAGGTGCCCGTTGCAGAGTTGCTCGCGGGCCGTTTCACCGTCGCAAATGGCGACGATGTGCGGCGCTATCCTTTCACGATTCCTGCCCTCAATGCCAAAACAGAGCAGCCACTCACGGTGCATCTGTTGCCGCCTTCACGGATCGTGGACAAAGGACAGTATGAGGCCGTGCCGCTGCAAATGTGGCGGTTCAATGCGGAGCGCCATCCCAATGTTTTGCGTTCGCTAAGTCTCTGGGAGAATCCCGATTGGACCTTCCTCACCGAGGAGCGCGAGCCCGGATTTCCCTTGAGCCGACTCATGGCCGATCGCCTCACTTTGAATCCACCCGAGGTGCTCGTTTTACTCCGTCAGGTGCGTGCAGGCCTGGAACAACTCGTCGAATGTGGTGTCTCCGTTGCCGATCTGCATCCCTCCAATTTGTTGCTCCGCGTGGGCAAAGGCGGCGCGATGCAAGCGCGTGAATTTGAGCGCCTCATGCAGAAGCGCCTGGATGCTTGGCCACCCTTTTTGCTCAAGCTCAGAGCACACACGACCATGCGCAGCCTATATGAGCCGCTGATCGTCGAAGGCGCTGAAGATGAGGCTGGTAGTGCTGACTATCGGAATCGCACCTTCATCACACTGGCGGTTTATTTGCTCACAGGCGAGCGGCAGGCGGGCGGTGTGCCGAAATTCAGTGAAATGGTGAGCGATCCCCTCGCCGCCTACCTTCGCGAGGCTGTGGCTGCTAGCCGCAAGCAAGGGCGAGCACCGACTCCAGCGGACTTTATCGAGGCCTTTGAAAAGCACATGGCACCTGCGGACTCGGCGGGACGCGGCATAGCCGCGATCATGGGAGCCGAACGCGTGGCCCTCGCCGACATGGAGAGCGCCGGAGCAGTCTCGGACTTTGACGATGATTATTCGGACAGTCCCGATCACCTGCTTTCCGATGGCTCAAAACTGGCTGGGCAACCCTCCATACGAGATCGCAAAGATCAGCCTCGTAGTTCTTTTGGCCTACTCACCTGGGCGACGGTGGCACTCATGGTAGCGGGGGTTGCCTATTGGCTGTTTTTCTCCGGGAGCGAGGAATCGAAGCCCCCTGCACCGCCCCCAGTAGCTATTGATTCAAAGCCCGCCACCGTTGCCCATGAATTGGCGGAAACAGGCGCACGAGCCCCGCTCACAAGCAATGCGGAAGCGGGTCGCAACGTCCAGACGAAACTGAATACGGCTCCTGCTGAGCCCAAAGTGCCCGCTACGAAGCCACCTCTTGTGGAGATCAAAAAAGCCATCGTTCCGACTCCTGCTGAAGCGGCGCAATACAAGACTGGCACCCCAGGAAAACCATAAAAAAATCCATGCAAGCTCGCAAAGTTTCAAATAAAGCATGGCAAGCTGTGGTGGAATTGTTTAGCTTACCGACCACTCAATATTTGCACATGCACCCGTTTTTGGCGGAATTATCCATCTTACTTGGCTCACCCCATGCGAGAAAAGCCCTTGATTCATGCGATGATAGGCTTGCACTGCGGCGCGAACGCTGCGAGGTGGCAACATCATTCTTTTTGAACAACAACACTAAATTCGAGGAAATAGGAGCGGCTAATGAAGGTAAATAACACCATCGTAGTGTCTGTCGGTCAGGCAGGAAACCAAATCGCAGCGTCGTTTTGGAAAACCATCTGCCAAGAGCATGGCATTGATCCCCTGACAGGCCAAACGCCGCAAGGCGTTGAGCCACGAGGCAACTGGAGTTCATTCTTCTCCAAGCTAGGCGAAATGACGTCTGGAAGTTATGTGCCTCGTGCTATCATGGTCGATCTCGAGCCAAGCGTCATCGAAGGCGTCAAATCAGGCTCTGGCTCCTTGTATAACCCCGCCAACCTGATGTGCCGCAGTGAAGGCGCAGGTGGCAACTTCGCCGTAGGCTACCTCGGCGAAGGCCGCGAAATCCTGCCTGAAGTGATGGGCCGCATTGAGGCTGAAGTCGAAAAATGCGACAATGTCGGCGGTATCATCATCCTGCAATCCACAGGTGGCGGCACAGGCAGCGGCCTGGGTTCGCTTATCATTGAGGCCATCAAGGAGCGCCATCCCGAATTCCCCATCCTCAGTTGCGCCATCCTGCCCTCCCCGCAGGTGTCATCAGTCGTCACCGAGCCTTACAACACCGTCTTCGCGCTCAACACCCTGCGCCGCGTCGCCGATGCTTGCCTCATTTTCGACAATGAAGCGCTCTTTGAACTCGCTCATCGCAAGTGGAACATCGAGAACCCCACCGTCGATGATTTGAACATGCTGATCACCGAAGCGCTCGCCGGCCTCACCGCCTCCATGCGTTTCAGCGGCTTCCTCACTGTCGAAATCAGCCTGCGCGAGATGCTAACCAACTTGGTGCCCCAGCCCTCCTTGCACTTCCTTATGCTCTCCTTCGCGCCGCTCACGCCGCCGGATCGCAGTAAATTTGAGGAGATGGGCGTGGAAGAAATGATCCGCTCATTGTTCGATAACAGCTCCACCTTTGCTGCCTGTAACCCGATGGAAGGCCGCTTCCTCAGCACCGCCGTTCTTTATCGTGGCGTCATGGATGACAAGCCCCTCGCCGATGCAGCACTCGCCGCCATTCGTGAGCAACTACCACTGACCTACTGGATCCCTACAGCCTTCAAAATCGGCTACGTCGAGCAAGCTGGCACCGCCCATCGCAAGAGCATGGTGCTACTCGCCAACAACACCGAAGTCGCCCGTGTGCTGGATCGTATCTGCCACAACTTCGACAAGCTCTGGCAGCGCAAGGCCTTCGCCAACTGGTACCTCAACGAAGGTATGTCGGAAGACCAGATCAACGCCCTTCGCGCCTCGGCTCAGGAGTTGATCCAAAGCTACCAAGTCGCCGAAGAATCGGGTGCCAAAGCCAAAGTCCAAGACAGCCCCGAAGTGGCCGCCCGCACTGGCACCGCCAGCATCCCCGCCGCCATTGGCGATGGGGAAGACAGCCGTTCATCCGTCAGCCTACGCGATCTCGTTGATCGCCGCCGCAGCAGCCGTTAATCGACACGAGATCGCTTACCCAGCACCGACACACCCACCTATCGCCTAAACCCAGAAGACTTCGGAGGAAGACACAAGTGAGAGAAATTCTAAGCATCCACGTTGGCCAATGCGGCAACCAAATCGCTGACCGTTATTGGCGGCTCATTCTGCGCGAACATGGCCTCACCGAGAGCGGTGTGCCCAAGGAAGGCAGCACCGCTGCCGCCAACAATGCGAACATGGAAGTCTTCTTCCACAAGATTCGCGATGGCAAGTATGTGCCGCGCGCCGTCCTCATTGACCTCGAACCCGGCGTCATCGCCAGAATCGAGTCCGGCGAGATGGCCAATCTTTTCGATGAAAGCTGCATCGTCCGCAAAATCCCTGGTGCCGCCAACAACTGGGCGCGTGGCTACAATGTCGAAGGCGAGCGCGTGATCGACCAGATCATGAACGTCATCGACAGCGCCGTCGAAAAGACCAAGTCCCTCCAGGGCTTCCTCATCACCCACTCCATCGGTGGTGGCTCAGGTTCCGGCCTCGGTTCGCTCATCCTCGAACGTCTCCGCGCCGCCTATCCCAAGAAGAAAATCTTTTGTTTCTCGGTCGCTCCCTCACCGCTCATCTCCGACAGCGCCGTCGAGCCTTACAATGCCGTGCTCACCCTCCAGCGTATTCGCGACAACGCCGATGCTTGTGTGATGCTCGATAACGAAGCCCTCTTCCGCATCGCCAAGAGCCGCCTCGCCCGCAGCCCCAACTACATGGATTTGAACCACATCGTGGCGCTCATCATGTCGTCGGTCACCGCGTCATTGCGTTTCCCAGGCAAGCTCAATACTGACCTCGGCGAATTCGTCACGAACTTGGTGCCTTTCCCTGGCAACCATTTCCTCACCGCCTCCTTCGCTCCTATGAGATCGCCCGGTGCTGAGAATCAAGTGCGCACCAACTTCCCCGACCTCGCTCGAGAAACCTTCGCGCAGGATAACTTCACCGCCGCCATCGACTGGCAGAATGGTGTCTATCTCTCTGCGTGCTCCCTCTTCCGTGGCGACATCAAGGCCAAGGAAGTCGAGGAAAACATGGCGGCCATCCGCAAGCAGCTCAACTTCGCCTCCTACGTGCCTACGGGCATCAAGATCGGCACGGCTGACACGGCCCCTGAAGGCTTTGCCTCCAGCGGCCTCGCTCTTGTCAACCACACGGGTATCGCTGCCGTGTTTGAGCGACTCGTCGCCCAATTCGACATCATGTTCGACAACCACGCCTATACCCACTGGTACGAAGGCGCGGGCGTCTCGCGCGATAAAATGGCGGAAGCCAGGGATGTCGTTGCCGACCTCGCCAAGAGCTATCGCGACGCAAGTTAGTCATCCCTCCTTCACACGCCGTGGACGCCACTCTGGAAAAACAAATCTCAGCTGCATCGCGCAGTGTCGAGGAGGCCCGTCGAATGGCCTACCACGACGCCGCGCGTGTGGGGGATCTTGTTGAGCAGATCAGTGTGCTGGCGGATCTACGGCAAAAAGAGGGAGACTTCCGCAAGGCAGAATCCCTCTACCGTGAAGCTCTCTTTCGGGTGCAGGACTTGCGCAAGCCCGACCCCGAACTCATGGCCGGTATCTTCTCGCTCATGGCCTATCTTTATGATCGCTGGGGCCGTCTCGACCACGCCTCCACCTTCTATGAAAAGGCGCTGAAGCTCAGCGAGGAGCATGGGTTCCAAGACGCCGACAAGGCTGCTACGATCAAAAACAACTTGGCCATGATCTTCAAAAGTCTGCGCCAGACTCAGAAGGCCGAGCAGTACTACCACGAAGCGCTCGACGCCTTCCAGAACCTCTACGGGGAGCAACACCCCAAGGTCGCCTCGGTGTACAACAACCTCGGCGTCCTCTACTACGCTAGCCTGGATGTCGAACGCGCCCAGGACATGCACGAGCGCGCCCTTGGCATTCGCCAGCAGCTCAGCGCAGCCGACATCGACCCAGGTGATCTGTCGCAAACCTACATCAACCTCGGGGCCGTCTATAAAGCCCTCGGCGACTTCCAGCGTGCTGAAGAGTGCGTCGATCGCGCCCGCAAATTACGCGCGGGCCTCAATGGCTACCAGCCCATGCCACGGCGCTCCGCTGCTTTGCTCTTGGATCGTTCCGCGTAGCCGCAGGCAAAAAGGCTCGACGAAAAAACAAAGGGCGATGGGAGACGAGTATCCCCAGCATTGTCCCCTGTTTGACACTCGTGTAGAGTTCCCAATGCATCTCCTCAAGGCGGTTTTTGCCTGCACCTTCTTCCTCGCCTTGTGGGCACCGTCCGCTAGTTCCGCAGCGACGCCACAGCTCGATGCCGCCATCCCACGTCGAGTGCTCGTCGTCTTCGGTGCCGACCCCACTCAGACAGGGCGGCGGCAACTCTGGGCACCCGACACCCTCACCGCCCTGCACTTGCAGAGCACCATGGAATGGATGGGATTGCAGGCAGAGTTCCACGAAATCCAGCAGCCACTCCCCAGCGCAGCATCGCTGCAAGCGAGTCACGCTGGCATCATCATCGACGGCAGCCTCAGCATCACCGCCGATGCGGAAGACCCCTTCGTGGACTGGCTCACCGCCCTCCTCGCCCAGCACACCCCCGTCCTCTTTTTTGGCGATCTACCCGTGGATGAAGTGCAACCCCGCAAGCGCCTCTTTAAACTTCTCGGCCTGCGAGGCACAGGCTTGGGCGTCTTTGAGCCCAAAGAGTTGCAGTTAAAACGCAGCGACTCCCCCATCCTCAAAGGAGAAATGCCCCTCACAGCCACCGACCGTGGCATGATGGATCTCCAGGCACCCGAGGGCGTCACACCACTCGTCTCCATCACGGGCAAGGACGCCGGGCAAAGCCAGCGCACCTTCGACGCCGCCTTCATCGCCCCCTGGGGCGGCATTATCTTTGGCCCCTACATCTTGCGGCAGTTCAGCGACACCCAGCTCCGCCAACTCATCGACCCCCACGCCCTCCTCACCGCCGCCCTCCGGCCTGCCACCTTCCCTGTGCCCGACGCCACCACACGCGATGGGCGGCGACTGCTCTTCAGCCACATCGACGGCGATGGATTCACCTCCATGAGCAAGGTCGCCACCGAGAGCCTGTGCGGCGAAATCATACGCGACCGCGTGCTCACCCGCTACGACTTGCCCATCACCGTATCACTCATCGAAGCCGAGGTGCGAGGACTCGGCCTCAACCAAACCAACAGCGACGTGCCGCGCTACGAGACCATCGCCCGCAGCATCTTTGCCCTGCCCAATGTGCAAGTCGCCAGCCACACCTTCACCCACCCCTTCATCTGGATGGCAGGCGATGACGACGAAATGCCGCTCAACCGCAGAGCCCGCTACATGGAACTCAAGCCCCAGGTCGGCTACCCAGCCCTCGACCCCGAGCGCGAAATCGCTGGCTCCATACGCTACCTCAACGACACACTCGCCCCCAAAGACAAGCCCGCCAAGCTCCTGCTCTGGTCTGGCAACTGCCGCCCCGGCCCCGAGATGCTGGCCAAAGTCCGCACCCTCGGCCTGGAGCAGATGAACGGCGGCAACACCATCATCAGCAAGCGCTGGCCAGGCCGCTCCGGAATCGCCCCGCAGTTCACCCAGATGGGCGACGAACTGCAAGTCTATGCCCCCAACCAAAACGAAATGTACTACACCGACAACTGGCAAGCCCGCTTCCTCGGCGGCTACGCCAAAGTCATCGAAACCTTCGAAATGACCGAGCAGCCCCGCCGCGTGAAGCCCGTCAACATCTACTACCACTTCTACTCCGGCGAGCGCGGCGACGCCCTCGCCGCCCTTATTAAAGTCTATGACTGGGCCACCGCCCAGCCACTGCACGCCATCACCGCCCTCGACTACGTCAAAACCGTGCGCGACGCCCGCGACACCCGCATCCAGCCCCTCAGCCCCACCTCATGGCGCATCGACAACACAGGCCACTGCCGCAGCCTGCGCCTCGCCACCAGCGCCGGTTATCCCGAAGTCGGCGGCACCACCCACGTCCTCGGCTGGGCCGACGCCGGCGACCAGCGCTACATCACCACCAGCGCCACGCCCGCCACCCTCATCCTGCACGCCAAACCACCCACCGCCCCCAGCCTGCAAGACAGCAGCGTGGACATTCGCTGCGATCGCCACGACGCCCAGCACCTGCACCTCACCTCACTTTCCAGCCGCAGCGGCCAGATCACCCTCAGACTCCCCGCAGGTGAAAAAGCCTGGCGCGTCAGCCTCAACGGCCAAGCCACCGAAGCAAAAATCGAGCGCGGCATCATCACGCTTCAGCTACCAGCAGGGGCAAAGGTAGAAGCCACTCGCGAATGAAACCCATCGGCTAAAGCCTCGTACTCCAACGTGGCGATTCATTGCCTTGGGCCGAGCGTTTCCCGGCGCACGTTGGCCTCGTTGGAGTACGAGGCTTTAGCCGATTTGTCCGTGCCACTTGTGGCCGCAGTCTTGGCCTATGTTAGGCCACGCTATTCCCCCAAATAGGATGCGCGGCAGTATCATCACAATCCCCTTGCCATAAATTGCCTAATCCGCTAAAAAAACATCTTCATGTTGCCCTCTGAATTAATGCCCAACAGCCCCTCTGACCGTAATCCACGGCTCCACGGCTCCACGGCTCCACGGCTCCACGGCTCCACGGCTCCACGGCTCCACGGCTCCACGGCTCCACGGCTCCACGGCTCCACGGCTCCACGGCTCCACGGCTCCACGG
>JANOAR010000272.1:0-7299 GCA_031411235.1 Verrucomicrobiota bacterium
GCACAAAACGGTAGTCAAGGGCCACTTGCAACCCAGCCAAAGCCCATGCAAAACACCCCACCCACAGTGTCCTACATTGTGAGGCATCGAGCCACCTTCTGAATTACTCTTCGGTGTCTCTTTTCAATGAGGCATCACGGCGCCTTTAGCCGTAAGGATGCAGTCCCAAGTTGCGGCGATGCTAGGCCTGCGGCCATACTCCGCCCGATGAAAAAAGTGCTGATCGCGATGGATAAATACAAAGGCAGCGTCACCGCCACCCAGGCGGGCGAGGCCGTGGCGCGGGGGCTACGGCGGGCGGGCATCGAGGTCGAGTGCGATATTTGCCCCATCGCCGATGGGGGCGAAGGCACCACGGAAGCGCTCATCACCGCTCTCGGTGGCGAATGGGTCGAGGTGGCCGTGAGCGATGCTCAGGGACGCCCCGCCATCGCTCGCTACGGCTGGATCGCTTCGCGAGCCGAGGCCGTCATGGAAATGAGCACCGCCTCGGGCCTCGCCATGGTCAGCGACCTGCCCTTGCAACCCATGAAAGCCAGCACGCGCGGCACCGGCGAGTTGCTGCTCGATGCCATGCGGCGTGGTGCCCAGCGGATCATCATCGGCATCGGTGGCAGCGCCACCAACGACGGTGGCATGGGCATGGCCGCAGCGCTGGGCTATCCGTTTCTCGATGCCGATGGAGTCGAGGTGCAGCCATTGCCAGAGGCGTGGGATCGAGTTTCCGAAATCCGGCCTTCATCCTGCATCACTCGTCATGCATCATTCCCCACCGTCCTCGTCGCCTGCGATGTGGACAATCCTCTGCTTGGCGAGCGCGGTGCAACCCGCGTCTATGGCCCGCAGAAAGGCGTCACGGACATCGCTTTCTTTGAGCAACGACTCACACAATTGGCCGACATGATCGCCCGCGATTTGCACTGCGATCATCGCGACGTGCCCGGCGCTGGTGCCGCTGGTGGGCTGGGCTTCGGGCTGATGAGTTTCTGCTCGGGCAAGCTGGTCAGCGGCTTCGATTTGGTCGCCGAAGTCACTGGCCTGGAGCAGCGCATGAACGGTGTGTCGCTCGTCATCACGGGCGAAGGCCGCGTCGATGCGCAGACCTTGTTTGGCAAAGGCCCGGCGGGCGTCGCGACCATGGCACAGAGCCATGGCGTTCCCTGTGTTGCTGTGGCTGGCATGGTGCAGGACGCAGAGGCCTTGCAAGCGCTCTTCGCCGCCACCTTCGCCGCCAAGCCTGATGACATGCCGCTCGCCGAAGCCATAACACGCGGGGCCGAGCTGATCGAAGAAACGGTTGAGCACCATGCGGAGCGCTTTAGAGAATGGCTTCATCTATGAGCAAAAAAGTCGTTCTATTATTCTCGGGTCAAGGCGCACAAAAAGTCGGCATGGGCAAAGATTTGGCCGAGGCCTATCCTGCTGTGCAGCAACTCTTCGCCGAGGCCGATGCCGCCCTGGGCTTTAGTTTAACGAGCACCATGTTCGACGGCCCTATCGAAGAACTCACCAAAACCTCGCGCTGCCAGCCTGCGCTCTACGCCCACGGCTTGGCCGTGTGGAAGGCCGTGCAAGAGCGCGTGCCTGGGCTTGAAGTCGTCGCCGTTGCAGGCCTTTCGCTCGGCGAATTCACCGCCCATGCCGCCGCTGGCACCTTCGATTTCCAAACCGGGCTCAGCCTCGTTTTCCAGCGCGGCAGCTTCATGGAAACCGCCTGCGAAGAGACGCAAGGCAGTATGGCCGCGATGATCGGCGGCGAAGAATCCGCCGTGCGTGCCCTAGCCGCCGAGAACGATGTGGATGTCGCCAATCTCAATGCCCCAGGGCAGATCGTGCTCAGTGGCAATGTTGAAGGCATCAAAGCCGCCGTCGCCGGAGCCAAGGCCAAAGGCATCGTCAAGGCCGTGGAACTCACCGTCGCTGGAGCCTACCATTCCAGACTCATGAAGAGCGCCCAGGACAAACTCGCGGGCGTGCTCGCCGCCACCTCCTTGGCAACTCCCAGCGTACCCGTGATCTGCAACTACGAAGCCCGCGCCGTGAACGCCGACGACGAAATCCGCAGCACTTTAACAAGCCAAGTCACTGGCTCCGTGCGCTGGTCGGAATCCATCGCCAGCCTCATCGAGCAAGGCAATACCCTGTTCCTAGAATGCGGCCCCGGTGGCGTCTTAGCAGGCCTGATGAAGCGCATCGACAAGACCGCCAAGGTCATCAGCATCGAAGATGCCGCAGGCATAGAAAAGGCCGTGGCAGAGCTGACGGCGTAGCAAACGGCGTAGCTCCTGGAGTGCGCTCAGCCTCGACTTTCTCATCGACAATAGGAACTCGGTGAAGAAATGAATGCTGTGAATCGCCGCACCTTCATCACCACCGCCCTTGCCTCTTCCTCCTGTGTCATAAACGCTGGAGCCACTACCGCCGCCATCGCCGTAGAGCAGGCACACGCTGAAATCTGGCGGCGCTTCATCGACAAATACAACATCATGATCGACTTCACCGACCTCGATGGCTCGGTGAGCATCCCCACGCCGGAGGAGTGCAAGCTGGGCAAACCGAATGCCCTGGGCTGGTGGGCACCGATCGAGAATGGAGCCATGTTCAACGGCCTCTATATGGATGCGGCGGTGAACCGTTGGCGGCATACGAAATCAGCGGAACATGCGGCGAAGGCGCGGCGCTTGATGGAAGGACTGCTGCATTTGAACTCGATCAGCGAGGTGAAAGGCTTCGTCGGGCGGGGTGTCTCCACCGATGGTAAATCCCATTACCCGATGGGCTCCAACGACCAGACGTTACCGTGGTTCCTAGGCCTGTGGCGGTATCTCGATGCTGGCTTGGCAACACAGGATGAGCGGCAGCGCATCATCGCGCACCTCGTCGAGACCGCCGAGGTGATCGTGAGTCTGAAGTGGCTGATGCCTGCCGAGCCACCCTTCGGCATACGCGGGTCATTCACCGGATTCGCCTTCGATAGTGCGCCACGAATGCTGTTCGTCTGCAAGCTGCTGCACGCTGTCACAGGCGATGTGAAATGGGATAAGCTCTATCAAAGCGCGCTCAACGAACGCGGTGGTAAAGACATGCGCACGCGGCTCGAAATATGCGAGCACGGCATGGTCTTCGAGTATGCACGTTATCACACCTGGACCTCATGCACTTGTGTCGGCGCGATGCGTGCGCTGTGGGAGATGGAGAAGGATGAGACGATCCGTGCCGCCTATGCGCGTGGTCTTCAAGCCAGTGCTGATCTCGCCTTCAAAAGCCTACCAATGGCTGATAAATTCGACAACGCCGACACCAGTCGTTTTGAAATGGACTGGCGCGTGATGAACAAAGACTGGAAGCCGCAGCAAACCGAACTAGAGTCTCAAGACCTCGCTCATTTGCAGTTGAAAGGCTTCATGAAAGTCGCGCCGCGTCGCGGCAAAGAAACCGAGTTTGTGCGCGAACCCACCGCCGCCGCGTGGGTCGTCACACTAGCACCCGATGCCGCCATCCTGAACCAACGCGCCGCCGATGTGGAGCGCGTGATCGCCCACTATGACTACTCCAGGCTCTACTACTCACAGTTCTTCTGGGTCGAGTCCGCGTGGTGGCGGTTGCAACTGGCGAGGAAGTAAAACGCCCTCATTTCTCCACTGGCTGGGCGGCTGCCAGCCAGCCTTTCATACCGCCATCCAGGTGGATGATGTTTTCAAAGCCAAGCTTCTTGAACGTGGCCAACGAGCGCGTGCTACGACCACCCGATTGGCAATGCACCAAATAGGGCTTCGACTTGTCCAGAGCAGCTAGGCCTTGCTCGAAGCTACCGCCCATGATGTCGATATTCTTCGCGCCTTTGATATGGCCTTCACCGAACTCCTCAACGGTACGCACATCGAGCACGGTGACCTTCCCGTTAGACACCAGCGCGGCAGCTTCCTTGGCATCGACGTGGGAGACTTTCACGTCTCCAGCAAATGCCTGGAGCAGGGTTAAAAAGAGAGAGCAGGCGATGAGAAGGCGTTGTGTGATCATGGTCAAAGTGGAACGAGTTCAGCCGCTACTTGGCTACATTTAAATCACACTGCGACCGGCACTTCGGCAACGCGATAGGGGGCTTGGCGACCCGCTTCCAGCTCGCCGCCTTGGATTACAGCGGGTGCGCCAGTGCCGTCGATGACTTGGTAGTTCCGATGGCGAGTTTCATGAAGAATAGGTGATTTGAAATTGAATGAATCGAGCGGTGATGTCGAGATAACTAGCGACTGAAAGCCGTGCCCGCTGCGTTCTATCCAACTTCCGTCCTCCCATGAAATACCTGCTCTGCCTGCTCACTCTCTGCCTGCTATCGCCCCGTTCTCAAGCGGCTGAAATGTTTGATTCATCGAACCTCGCCGCGTGGTGCATCGTTCCCTTCGACAAGGCCAAGCGCGGCCCCGAGGAACGTGCTGCGATGTTGGAAAAGCTAGGCTTCACCAAGTTCGTCTATGACTATCGCGCCGAGCATATCCCCACCTTTGACGCGGAACTCGAAGCGCTCAAAAAGCACCATATCGAACTCATGGGCTGGTGGTTCCCCAGCTCGCTGAACGATGAAGCCAAGATGATACTGGAGTTGTTCAAGCGGCACAACGTGAAGCCACAGCTCTGGATCACTGGCGGCGGTGCGCGGCCAAAAAACAACACTGAACTCGCTCAACGCCTCGCAGCAGAAGTCGCTCGTATCAAGCCCATCACGGAGGAGGCGAAGGCGCAGGGTTTGCAAGTCGGCCTATACAATCACGGCGGTTGGTTCGGTGAGCCGGAGACTCAGATAAAAATTATTGAGGCGCTGGCGATGCCGAACGTGGGCATGGTTTATAACCTTCATCACGGCCACGATCACGTCCGCCGACTGCGGCAAATTTTGGCTCTAATCCAGCCGCATCTGATTTGCATGAACCTCAATGGTATGATGGAAGACGGTGAAAAACGCGGCATGAAAATCGTGCCCTTGGCCCAGGGCGAGCAAGATCTCGACATCATCAAACTCATCGCCAACAGCGGCTACCACGGCACCATCGGCATCCTCAACCATACCGATGAAGACGCGGAAGAGCGCCTGCAAGACAACCTCGATGGGCTGCGCTGGCTGGTTAAAACGCTGCACGGTGAAGCGGCTGGTGATAAGCCGAAGCCACGCTCATGGACACGACCCGCCGAGAAAAATAGCTCGCGCTCGCCGACCGCACCAACCTACGTGCCATCGCTGAATAAAACCTTTGGCCAAGCGCTCAGCGGCGCGTTCGATGCAGGCGACAAGCCTGAGTATCACACGCGGCCCTTCACCATCGAATGCCGAGCAAAGCTCGACTCCAAGTCGGGCTTCAACATCCTCGTCGCACGCGATGTGAAAGCCTCCGCCGACCACTGGGAACTCTACACAGCCTCGACCTCGGGCACGCTGGCCTTCTTCCAGCCTGGCCGTGGCGGTGTGATTAATTCAAAGGCTGTCGTATGCGATGGCCAGTGGCATCACCTCGCCGCCATCGTCGAGGAGCAGCGCGTACGTTTATTCGTCGATGGCCAACAAGTCACCGAAGCCGCAGCCACGCCGATGCAAGGCTCGGCGAAGCCCGGCGCACTAGCGATGGGTAGCCTCGTGGAGCAGACCATCGGCTGCGATGGCAGCATCGACGATGTGCGTTTGAGCAAAGGTGTGCGCACGCTTGAGGCCGTAGCCGAGGCACCCGCCAAAGCCGACGCCTCCACCATCGAAATGTGGAATTTCGATGCGCCAAGTGGTGCCAGCATTCCAGCTCCAAGTCTCGTCCCACCCAAGCCCATGGGCTTTTTCTACCAGTTCGAGCCGTTGCGCCCCGAGCTATGGCCGCATCATCAACACGACGTCAATCACTACCGGCTCTACGACTTCTACACGAAGCAAGCGCTCGCCTTTCGCGGCAAAAAAGAAGCCACGCTGCTGACGGCATATCCAGGATTGGAGGGCGGTTTATTCGGCCACTGGGGTGTGGCGGATGATGAAACCTGGAAGGATGCCCGCTGGGCCAATGCGACGCGCACGCCTTTGCAGAGCGGCATCCTGATCACGCCCCAAGCAGTGTATCCCAAGGCCGTCGTGATCCAACTCGGTGACGGCGGCGAGTTGACCACGTTCTTCGATCCCGAGACGCTGTGTTTCCCCATGGTCACGGGTGGCAGCTTTGTGGGCATGAGCGCCCATCGGCACGGCATGGGTGATGGGCTGCGATTCAACGCCCCCATCGACACACACATGGAGCAGGAGAAGCCGAAGGAGCCATTCCAATATCATGGCTTCTACCGCCACCAGTCGCGTGTCGTATTCAGCTACACGCGCGATGGCAAAGCGTGGCTCGACTCGGCCTGGGCTGACAATGCCCATTGGCTGCGCGAGACCTGCCCCAAGGGCGCCGCACCACTCGAAGCCCTGACCCAAGGCGGCCCCGCGCAGTGGCCGCAATGGCTGGAAACCCAGGGCGTGCTGGGCAAAGACAAACCCTACACCATCGACACGCTACCACTGCCGCCGCACCCCGGTGGACATCCCTGGTTCGTCAGTGGTCACGATTTTTTCGCCGATGGCAGCGCCGCCATTTGCACCATGACGGGCGATGTCTGGCTAGTACGAGGTATCGACGAGAGCTTGCAAAAGCTCCGCTGGAAACGCTTCGCCGCTGGCCTCTCGCAGCCGCTCGGGCTGCGCATCGTCGAAGGTAAAGTCTGCATCCAGGGCCGCGATCAAATCACACGCCTGCATGATCTGAATGGCGATGACGAGGCCGATTTCTACGAGTGCGTCACCAATGCGCAGCAGACCTCAGCGGGTGGCCACGACTACATCACAGGCTGCGAATACGACGGCACGCACTTCTATTTCGCCAGCGGCAATCAAGGCCTATGCCGGGTAAAACCGGGCGAAGCCGTCGAAGTGCTAGCCACGGGTTTCCGCAATCCCAATGGCCTCGGCCTCGCTCGCGATGGCACCGTCACGACGACCGTGCAAGAGGGCGACTGGACGCCTGCGTCGATGATCGCACAAATAAAGAAAGGCGGCTTCTATGGCGCAGGTGGGCCAAAACCCGGCCAAGAGGTGCTGCCGCCGCTGTGCTACCTACCTCGCGGGCTCGACAACTCCTGCGGTGGGCAATGCTTCACCGAGACGACAAAATGGGGACCGCTGGGTGGGCAGCTCATTCATTTCTCGCCAGGAGCGGCGAACCATTTTCTTATCCTCCGGCAAACCATCGGCGATGTCACCCAAGGAGCCGCCGTGTGGCTGCCCGGCGACTTTTT